>CACEHR010000020.1 GCA_902559395.1 uncultured Pelagibacteraceae bacterium | reverse complement strand
TATTATCTATTGTTTATGGATTTTTAACTGGAAAAAATATTCTTAATTCAAGTGCAGGAAATGCAAAAATGCAAGATATTGCATCTGCAATTCAAATTGGTGCAAAGGCATATTTAGCAAGACAATATAAAACTATTGCTATTGTTGGTGCTGTAGTTTTAGTAATTGTGAGTATTGCATTTAGTCCACTAGTTGGTCTTGGGTATTTAATAGGTGCTGCTTTATCAGGTATTGCGGGCTATGTCGGAATGTTAGTATCTGTAGAAGCAAACGTAAGAACAGCAGAAGCATCAAGAAAAGGTTTAGCTCAAGGTTTATCAGTTGCATTTAAATCAGGTGCTGTAACTGGAATGTTGGTTGCTGGTTTGGCGCTATTATCTATAGCTGTTTATTATTATATATTATTGAAATCTAATGTTGATGAAAGAGAAATTGTAAATGCTTTAGTTGCATTAGGTTTTGGTGCTTCCCTAATTTCTATCTTTGCAAGATTAGGTGGAGGAATTTTTACAAAAGGTGCTGATGTAGGTGCTGACTTAGTTGGAAAAGTTGAAGCTGGAATTCCAGAAGATGACCCAAGAAACCCTGCAGTGATAGCAGATAACGTTGGAGATAACGTTGGAGACTGTGCAGGTATGGCTGCTGATTTATTTGAAACTTACGCTGTTACAATTGTTGCAACAATGGTTTTATCTTCAATTTTCTTTGTTGGTGATCTAAATATGATGATTTATCCATTATCTATTGGTGCTGCATGCTTATTAACATCTATTATTGGAACATTTTTTGTTAAACTTGGAAAAAGTAATAACGTTATGAATGCTTTGTATAAAGGATTTGTTGTTTCTGCAGTAGCATCTTTAGTAATACTATGGCCAGTTACAGATCACGTAATTGGTTTTACAAATGAATTTACAGTAAATGATAAGACTTTTAATGGAATGGATTTATATTATTGTGGTGTCATTGGACTTGTTATCACTGGATTATTAATCTGGATTACTGAATACTATACAGGAACAAGTTATAGACCGGTTAAATCTGTTGCATTATCATCAACAACTGGTCATGGCACTAACGTTATTCAAGGGTTAGCTGTTTCTATGGAAGCAACTGCTATTCCTGCTTTAATAATTGTTGCAGGTATTCTCATCACAAATTCTATTGCCGGACTTTTTGGAATTGCTATCGCAGTTACTACTATGCTTGCTTTAGCTGGGATGGTTGTTGCTTTAGATGCATATGGGCCAGTCACTGATAATGCTGGTGGAATTGCTGAAATGTCTAATCTAGATAAAAAAGTTAGAAAAACTACTGATGCATTAGATGCAGTCGGTAATACAACAAAAGCTGTTACAAAAGGTTATGCAATTGGTTCTGCTGGTTTAGGCGCTTTAGTTTTATTTGCTGCTTACACTGAGGATATCAAACATTTTTCAAAAGAAGCAGGATCTGCATTAGAAGGTATTGTAGTAACTTTTGATTTATCTAACCCATATGTAGTCGTGGGTTTATTAATTGGTGGAATGTTACCTTATCTTTTTGGTTCAATGGGAATGCAAGCTGTTGGAAGAGCAGGTGGTGCAGTTGTTGTTGAAGTAAGAAGACAATTTAAAAAATTTCCTGGTATCATGAAAAGAAAACAAAAACCTGATTATGCTAAATTAGTAGATTTACTTACTGTCGCTGCTATAAAGGAAATGATTATTCCATCCTTATTGCCTGTGCTTTCACCTGTGGTTCTTTATTTCATTATTCTGTCTATTGGTGGTCAAGTTGCTGCGTTAGCTGCTGTGGGAGCGATGTTGCTTGGAGTAATTATAACAGGTCTATTCGTAGCTGTTTCAATGACTGCTGGTGGCGGAGCATGGGATAATGCAAAAAAATATATTGAAGATGGAAATCATGGAGGAAAAGGTTCTGAAGCACACAAAGCTGCAGTTACTGGTGATACAGTCGGTGACCCATATAAAGATACAGCAGGTCCAGCTGTAAATCCAATGATTAAAATAACAAATATTGTTGCTTTGCTTCTATTAGCTGTTATCGCTGGCTAATTGTTTTACGATTTTTGGCCCTCTGTCCAAGAGGGTCATTAATCTTTTGTCTCATACTAGATAAAAAATCATAAACAAAAGTTTGTTTTTTGATCCCCGCCTCAGTTGATCCCTCAACAAATTT
>CACEHR010000019.1 GCA_902559395.1 uncultured Pelagibacteraceae bacterium | reverse complement strand
ACAATAATTGTAATTTTTAACTTAAATACATGAAAGCATATAATATTATAGACCATGAGTACGATGTTGTTGTACTTGGTGCAGGCGGATCAGGTTTAAGAGCGGCAGTAGGGCTTAGCGAAGCTGGCTTAAAAACAGCTTGTGTCTCTAAAGTATTTCCTACCAGAAGTCATACATCAGCTGCACAAGGTGGAATATCAGCAGCACTAGGAAACATGGGAGAAGATGATTGGAGATGGCACATGTATGACACTGTCAAAGGTGCAGATTGGTTAGGTGATCAAGATAGTATTGAATATCTTTGTAAAGAAGCACCTAAAGCAGTTTTAGAATTAGAGAAATATGGAGTTCCATTTAGTAGAACTGAAGAGGGAAAAATTTATCAAAGACCATTTGGTGGAATGACAAAAAATTATGGAAATGGAATAGTTCAAAGAACTTGTGCAGCAGCTGATAGAACAGGACATGCTATTTTACACACATTATATGGACAAGCGTTAAAGCATAATACAGAATTTTTTATAGAATATTTCGCATTAGATTTGTTGATGAAGAATGGAGAATGCAAAGGTCTAATTGCTTGGAATTTGAATGATGGAACAATTCATAGATTTAGAGCGCACACAGTAATTATTGCTACTGGTGGTTATGGAAAAGTTTATTATTCAGCAACATCAGCACATACTTGCACTGGTGATGGCAATGCAATGGTTTTAAGAGCTGGATTACCGCTTCAGGATATGGAGTTTGTTCAATTTCACCCAACAGGAATTTATGGCCACGGTACCTTAATAACAGAAGGTGCGCGAGGAGAAGGAGGCTATCTTACAAATTCTAAAGGTGAAAGATTTATGGAAAGGTATGCTCCAAATGCAAAAGATTTAGCATCAAGAGATGTTGTTAGCAGATCTATGTCTATTGAGATTAATGAGGGAAGAGGTGTTGGAAAAGATCAAGATCATGTTCATTTGAACCTAAGTCACTTAGATAAAAATATTATTGAAAGCAGGCTTCCTGGAATTACTGATGCAGCAAGATTATTTGCAAATGTAGATGTAACTAAAGAACCAATTCCTGTTGTACCAACAGTTCATTATAATATGGGTGGTATTCCAACAAACTATAAAGCAGAAGTATTAACTGTAAATGGCTCAGAAAAAACTGTTCCAGGTTTAATGGCTATAGGAGAAGCAGCATGTGTTTCTGTTCATGGAGCAAATAGACTTGGTTCTAATTCTTTAATTGATTTAGTAGTATTTGGAAGAGCAGCAGCAAAAAGAGCAGCTGAATTAGTTAAGCCAGGAACACCTCATGAGGAAATTCCTGAGTCAGAAACACAAAAATGTTTAGATAGATTTGATAAACTTAGAAATGCACAAGGAAATAATAGTACTGCAGAACTTAGACTTTCAATGCAAAAAACCATGCAGTCAAAATGTGCAGTTTTTAGAACAGAAAAAAATCTTAAAGAAGGTGTTGATGAGATTAAAAAAACCTATGATGGTATGGACTCAATTTCAGTTAAAGATAGGTCTTTAGTATTTAATACCGATTTAGTTGAAACATTAGAATTTGATAATTTAATAAGACAAGCAGTAACTACTGTAGAATCTGCATATCATAGAAAAGAGAGCAGAGGTGCTCACGCGAGAGACGATTATCCAAAAAGAGATGACGAAAAGTTTATGCAACACACTCTTGCTTGGTGTGATGGAAAAAATACAAAGATTAGTTACAGAGCAGTACACAAATCAACTTTAACAAATGAAGTTCAATATTTTCCACCACAAGAGCGAGTGTATTAATGGTTCAGCTAAGCTTACCTAAAAATTCAGAGGTTAAAAAAGGCAAATATTTTAAAGACAAAACTGGATCTAAAAATTTAAGAAAAGTAAATATTTATAGATGGGATCCATCGACAGAAGAAAATCCTAGGATTGATACATACGAAGTTGATATGGATAATTGTCCATCTAAGGTGCTAGATATTTTAAATAAAATCAAAAACGAAATTGATCCTACATTAGCCTATAGAAGGTCTTGTGCTCATGGTGTTTGTGGTTCTTGTGCTATGAATATGGGAGGAAAAAATGGACTAGCCTGCACAACTCCTCATGCAGAGATAGACGGTGACATCGATATTTATCCTCTTCCTCATTTAAAAGTTAAAAGAGATTTGATTGGTGATTTAGATGGCTTATATAAACAATATCAATCTATTGAACCTTGGTTAAAAAATAATTCAACAAAACAGACAACAGAAATTTATCAGTCTAAAGAAGATAGAGCAAAACTTGATGGTGCTTACGAATGCATTATGTGTGCTTGCTGTTCTAC
>CACEHR010000018.1 GCA_902559395.1 uncultured Pelagibacteraceae bacterium | reverse complement strand
TTAATGTAAAATTTTTTTTTTTTAGCCATAAGATAAGTAAAAACCTCAATTGAAAAATCATTTGTCATTTTATCATAATTATCAATTAATGATTTTGAAAAGATTAAAGGTGAAGCCCCTATATCAAACATTTTATAAAAAAATACAATAGAACTAAATACTGTTTGACCAGCAGCAAAAAATTTATCAACAAATGGTCTATTCATTCTCCTAGCTTTTAAAAAAATATTTTCTTTAAAGTTATTTGATAAAGCAAAATCAAATAGTGGTCTCAGATCATTTGGATGAACTTGCATATCAGCATGTATCCAGCCTAAATATTCTCCTTCTGCTAATTTCAATCCATTTTTAAGACCATAACCATAACCTTTGTTAATATCTAAATATTTAATTTTTATATTTTTATATTTACCTTCAATATTATTTTTCAAGAATTCTCTACTATTGTCGGTAGATCCATTTTCGACCAATATATATTCAAGCTCATAGTCATTTTGTAGAGGTAAAATTTTATCAATAAGCAAAGGGAGATTTACTTGTTCATTATAGCATGGAATTATAATAGAAAATTTCATATTATGTTCTATTAGCTTTTTATAAAATTAAAAATATTTTTTTTGTTATTTTCAAGTTCTGTAGGGGTATTGATTGAAAATATTTCTGCTATAGGATAGTGAATAATTTTCTTATTATCTAAAATATATTCATTATAGACCTGACTTATATAAAATTCATTTTTTACTCTTATATTTTTTTTTATCATTGAATTTGCATAATATTCGTATTCTTGAGTTTTACTAAAGTAATAACATCCAGTATTTCCAAATGAGCTAACAATTTCTTTTTCTTTTGTTCTAGAAACAGTACTCATATCATCTAATAACTCGACATATGAAAATCCAGGGTTTTTTGTTGGAACTGTTACTAACGCTCCATCAATTTTTTTTCTATTTACAAACTCTAGGAAATTTTTTTTTGACCAATTCATGATTTGATCACAATCTTTTACAATTAATGGAAAATCATTGTTCATTTCTTTTGTACCTAATAAAACAGTACAAGCAGCACCTTCTGTATCTTTATTAACAGGAATAATTTTATATTTTATTTTTTTTTTCTTAAAAATTTCATCAAAATTATTTTCTATTAAATGTTTTTCACGGATTAGAAAATAAAAGTTTGCTTTTTCAAACGAAACACTATCTATTACATGTTCGATAAATGGTTTGGAATCAATTTCTATTAATGGTTTTGGGGTAGAAATTCCTTTATCCAAAAATCTTTGTCCACGACCAGCCATTGGTATGACAACATTAATCATCTACGTATCCCCATTTTTCTATTGCCTGATTGTACTCAATTAAGTTTGTTTTGTTTAATTTCTTATTAATGTTTAAATCAAATGCTTGTCTCATTGCTTTTGCTCCTGATATTGTACCTTCAGGATGACCATGTAATGAGCCTCCTAAACTCATCATAATATCATTACCAAAATTTTTGACAGTTGTATCTACTAGACCTGGATGGGCTCCGCATGAGAATGAGGGTACAGTTTTATTAAAACCAAATTTATGAGTTGATGTTAATACTGACATCCATTCAGATAAATCTTCTTTAGTATCGGAAAGGTAGCCTCCCCACATTCCAGCATGGATGAAATCTGCGCCTGACATTCTTGCTAATTTCAAAAGTACGCCCCAAGATATAGAATACGAATTATTTTTATCAGTTATGACTCTGTCACCACTTTTTTGATAAAACATCGCAATATTAAAATCAAAGCTTCTTAAATACTTATACATATTTACTCCTGACCAAATGTTGACATGGTAGGCTTTAATATTTTGATCAACCAAAAACTCAATTCTTTTTAACAAATATGGTAGATCAGAATTTACACATGGAGCATAAAAAACTTCTTTATTTAATTTGGTAGCCTCGTTTTGCACCACATCATTTACAATCTTTACTCTTTCTTCAAAAGGACAGCATGAAGGGTTTCCTAAAATTTCATCTTCTTTTATAAAATCTACACCTCCTATAACCATATTTTTACAAACTTTTTTTAAAGTTTCTATATCAAGGCCTGTTTTTGGTTTAACAATTCCACCTAGCAAAGGTCTATTATTACAATTCGTTCTTTTTTTTATTTCATTCATTCCAATTTTTGGACCTTTAAAAGTTTTTATAAATATATCTGGGAATTCTATATCTAATAATCTACAGCTTAAAATTTCTTCAATATCCATTTGTCCACCCATAACTGTACATATTAATTGTGTAATTCCGTCTTGTTCAATATCAAAGTTTTGAATTGGATAAGCTATTTTTACAACCGCTTCTTTTTTATTTTTTAAATTTTCAGGGTGGTCAAGTATTATTGCTAAGTGATTTTCTAGTAATTCTTCCGTCTCACTATTGAGCCTTACGTTTGGGTTTCCTATGGATTGACCTATTGCAATTCCGCTTGCTGCTTTAAGCATGTCATTGCTTTTTAATAAGTATTTAGCAATAAAATATTTATCTCCATCAACACTTACATTATACAAAAAATTATCAAATTTTTTTTCCATTAGTAT
>CACEHR010000017.1 GCA_902559395.1 uncultured Pelagibacteraceae bacterium | reverse complement strand
AGGTGGAGGTTGCGCAGGTCTTTCATTAGCGTATGAGCTAGAAGTTTATGATAAATTAAAAGATAAAACTTTAGCAATTATTGAGCCAAGAGAAGATTATAAAAGAGATAAAACTTGGTCATTTTGGAAAGTTTTTTCACATAACTTCGATGACTGTGTCAAAAAGAGTTGGAATAATTTTACAATAAACACACCCAATAATACAAAATATGTAGATTGTGAACCTACACCATATCAAACGATAGATAGTGGTATGTTCTACGAAAAAATACTTTCAAAACTTAAATTAAATAAAAATATTCAGTTTTTTAAAAGTATTGATCAAATAGATAAATCAAATTCAATTGTATTTAATAGTGTACCTAGTTTTGAGAATAAACAGAGTGAGTTATGGCAACACTTTTGTGGAGTTGAAATAGAAACAGATAAAGACTTCTTTGATGAAGAAATATTCAATTTGATGGACTTTGCTTGTGATCAAAGAAATAAAGTTCATTTTTTTTATACGCTACCATTTACAAAAAGAAACGCCTTAATTGAAACTACTTGGATATCTGAACTAAATAATGAAAAACTAAAAGATTATGATGAACAAATTGATAATTATTTAAGTAAACATCTAAATATTAGAAACTGTAAAATTAATTTCAAAGAAACTGGAGCAATCCCACTTTTTAGACAAAAAAATGTAAATAAATTAAATGAAATTTATATAGGCTCAGCAGGAGGAATGACTAGATTAAGTACGGGCTATACTTTCCTAAATATTCAAGAACAAAGCAGATATATAAGAGAAAACATAGAAAATATAAAAAATGTAAATCTATTTAAAATTAATTCCAAATATGATTTTTTAGATAAAATCTTATTGAGGGTTCTTAAAAACAATTCCAATGAAATGGGAAATATATTTTTCAAAGTTTTTAATTCAAAACCCAAAACCGCTATCAATTTTTTATCAAATAAAAGCAGTTTTTTTGAAGATTTAGAAGTAATTCTAAAAATGCCAAAGTGGAAATTTTTAAAAGAGTTAATTTAAGATGATCAATAAAATAAAAAAAATAAATCTAAATCATTCATTTATTTTTTTCTTTGTTGTAAACCTTTTTTGTATTTTGTTATTTAAGTTTAATAATTTAAATATTTCATCAATTTTGTGTTTACTTTTAATTTTAATTATTGGTGTTTCCCATGGCTCTTTAGATCATATTAAAGGAAAAAAACTGCTAAGAGTATTTAATATAAAATCAACTTATATATTCTATATCACGTATATTTTAATTGCAGCAATAGTAATACTGACTTGGATAATATTGCCATCAATAACTTTAATTGTTTTTTTAATGATCGCCTCCTATCACTTTGGAAAAGAGGATACACAATTTTTGATTAATGATAGATCTTATTCCACTCAAATACTTTATTTTTTTAAGGGATTTTTAATTATACTTGCTCCTTTATATTTTCATTTTCAAGAAACAATAGCGATTTTTAAATTATTATTGATTGATAATGAGACATTTTATTCAAGCTTAAATTTTATTGAGACAAATAATGTAATTCAAATAGGAATATTCTGTAGCACCCTATCTAGTATTTTTCTTTTCCTAAAGAATTTTGAAATCAAAAAATTTGTAGTTTTTTTAGATTATTTTTCAATTTTAATTTTAAATTACTATTTATCTCCACTAATAGCTTTTACTTTTTATTTCTGTTTTTTACACTCAATTAGACATTCAATTTCACTAGCTATTGATCTTGATCCAAATAGTTTAGTTAATGGATTTAGATTGTTTGTTAAAAAAGCTTTACCATTAACAATTTTGACAGCTATTTTTTCTTTTATTGCTCTATATCTGCTAGAAAATTCATACAATTTGGATAGTGCAATTTTAAAAATAATATTTATAGGTTTGGCGTCTTTAACCTTTCCACATATATTGCTGGAATATTTTCTAGAAAAAAATGAAAAATAAAGAATTAAAAATATTATTATCTGCACCCCGTGGATTTTGTGCCGGGGTAGAAAGAGCAATTGAAATAGTTGAAAAATCTATACAAAAATTTGGAGCTCCAGTTTATGTTCGTCATGAAATAGTCCATAACAAGTATGTTGTAGATGATTTGAAAAATAAAGGGGCAATATTTGTCGAAGAGCTGGAAGAGATAAACGATAAATCAAGACCAGTTATTTTTTCAGCACATGGTGTTCCAAAAAGAATACCTGAAGATGCAAAAAATTATAAAATGACTTATGTTGATGCCACATGCCCACTTGTTTCTAAGGTTCATAGAGAAGCAGAAAATCTTAATAAAGCTGGTTACCATATAATTTTAATTGGTCATGATAATCATCCAGAAGTAATTGGAACTATGGGTCAATTAAATGAAGGTTCTATAGATCTAATCCAAAATGAGGAAGATGCTACGAACTATCAAAATAAACTAGATAAAAAATTGGCATATATTACTCAGACTACTTTGTCAGTTGATGATACAAAAGAAATAATCAAAATTTTAAAAACCAATTTTCCTAATATAAAGGAACCAATGAAAGAAGATATTTGTTATGCAACTACTAACCGTCAAATGGCAGTAAAAAATATTGCAAAAAATTGTGATATGTTTTTTGTTATTGGAAGTAGAAACTCTTCAAATTCTGTCAGACTAGTTGA
>CACEHR010000016.1 GCA_902559395.1 uncultured Pelagibacteraceae bacterium | reverse complement strand
ACTATTAAAAAGGTTAGTAAAGCAGAGAAACCTAATAACATTACAAATGCATATTGATAAATATAACCACTTTGAAATTTAGTTGCTTTAATTGAACATTTTTTTATCAAAGAGGAAATACCATCGGGACCGAAACCATCAATTATGGTTCCATCACAAAATTTCCATAAAAATAAACCTAGTTTTTTTGAAGATTTAATAAACAACACATCATATAACTCATCAAAGTACCATTTATTTACTAAAAAATTATACAAAGGTTTGTTCATTGACGCTATTGAATTGGGTAATTCTTTGTTCTTAACAAATAAGTAGTAAGCAATTGGAACAGACAATAAAACCAAACACGGTGTTAAAAGTAAAAACCATAAAGGTGGATGTTCGGTGCTTAAAGGCTCTAAAAACTTAATAGATTCTGCCCAGAATAAATTCTCACCATGACCAATAAATAGTCCTTTAAATAGAAAACCAGCAAACACAGCTCCTATTGAAAGAATAAATAATGGAACAAGCATAACTAATGGAGACTCGTGTGTTTCCTCTATCTTGATTACTTTATTGTTATACTCTCCATGGAAAGTTTTAAAAATTAATCTCCATGAATAAATAGATGTTAGAAATGCAGTAATTATTCCAATCCCAGCTGCATAATAACCAGTAGTATTTCCTTTTAAATAAGCAAATTCTATAATTGCGTCTTTAGAATAAAATCCTGATAAAAATGGAAAACCAGTTAAAGCAAGTGTTCCTATTATCATTAAAGCATAGGTATATGGTAGCTTTTTCCACACACCTCCCATGTTGTTAATATTTTGCTCATCCTTAAATGCGTGGATTACTGAACCAGATCCTAAAAATAATAAAGCTTTAAAAAATGCGTGAGTAAATAAGTGAAACATGGCAACATTGTATGCACCTACTCCAGCTGCAAAAAACATATAGCCAAGTTGGCTACACGTAGAGTAAGCAATAATTTTTTTTATATCTGTTTGAACTAGAGCAACCGTTGCCGCAAAGAATGCTGTAGTCATTCCAACGATAGTTATAAAATTTAGTATTAATGGTGAATATTCGTAAATTGGAGAGCATCTTACTACTAAGAAAACACCAGCTGTTACCATCGTTGCTGCGTGAATCAATGCAGAAACTGGGGTTGGACCTTCCATAGCATCAGGTAGCCAAGTATGTAATAATATCTGTGCAGATTTACCCATTGCCCCTATAAATAAAAGCAAACAAACCAAATCTATTGCTTTAACTTCAAAACCTAAAAAGGATAAATTTTTATCTACAACTGTTGGAATTTGTTGAAAAACTTCCGAGTAATTAACCGTTCCAAATAAATAGAATATTAAAAAAATACCTAAAGCAAAACCAAAGTCACCTACTCTGTTTACAACAAATGCTTTTATAGCTGCAGCATTTGCACTTTCTTTTTTAAACCAAAAACCAATTAGGAAGTAAGAACAAAGACCAACACCTTCCCAACCAAAAAATAGTTGAATAAAATTGTCTGATGTTACAAGCATCAACATTGCAAAAGTGAATAACGATAAATAAGCCATGAATCTTGGCTTATGAGGATCATGAGACATATAACCAATTGAATAGATGTGCACTAAAGCAGATACGGAAGTTACAACTACTAACATAACTGCTGATAAAGGATCAATTAACATTGACCAATTTACATCAAGTGACCCTGAACTTATCCAGGTAGCTATAACAATATTTACCTCATATTGATTTACAATTACTTGATAAAGAACATGAATTGATAAGAGTGCAGAAATTGAAACTAAAGCACTTGTTACTATTTCAGAATTTCTATCACCGATATATCTTCCAAAAAAACCTGATATAATTGAAGCAATAAGTGGAAGAAATATAATTGATAGTTCCATAATTATCCTTTCAGCTTATCTATTTCTTCAACTCGTATTGTTCCAGAGTTTCTGAAATATACGACAATTATTGCTAATCCTATGGCTGCTTCTGCTGCTGCAACAGTTAGAATAAATAAAGTAAAGACTTGTCCTGCCAAATCTCCCAAATAAATAGAAAAAGCTACTAAATTGATATTTACAGCAAGCAATATCAATTCAATACTCATTAATATAACAATGATGTTCTTTCTATTAAGAAAAATACCAATTACTCCAATTGAAAAAATAACAGCACCTAAAGTCAAATAATGTCCTAAACCTATATCAATCATCTATTTTAACTCCTTTGTTGCTCTGAACTTCTAGCACCTCAACACCTTCGGCTCTTTCTCTAGAAATTTGCTTGATATAACTTTGTCTTTTAAGACCTGATCTTTGTCTAAATGTTAATACAATAGCCCCAACCATAGCTACTAATAGGATCATTCCACTTATTTGAAACACATGAATATAATCAGTGTATAAAATTTGGCCCAATGAATGAGTGTTGCTTACACTTGTATTAGCAAGTGAATTGTTAATATCAAAAATTTCTGGTTTATATTTCCAGCCACCTATCACAATTATAATTTCGAAGAAAATTAAAGTACTTATAATTAAACCAACTGGGATATGTTTAGAGGTTGCTTGACCTGCAAACCATTGGTTTTTTTTGTTGGGCTACGTTTAACATCATAACAACAAATAAGAATAAAACAGCTACAGCTCCAACATAAACAATTAACATTATCATTCCCAAAAATTCAGCACCTATCATAATGAAAAGACAAGATATACTTATGAAATCAAGAATTAAGAAAAATACTGAGTGAACAGTATTTTTCGAAGCAGTAACCATTATCGCTGAAACAACTGCAATTATAGAAAATGTATAAAAGAAAATAGCGTGTGCAATCATTTTTATCTATGGATATTGTCAGCTTTAATATTAGCCTCCAAAATATTCTCCCATCTATCTCCATTATCTAATAATTTTTCTTTTGTATAATAAAGCTCTTCTCTTGTTTCTGTTGAAAATTCAAAATTTGGACCTTGTACTATTGCATCTACAGGACAAGACTCTTCACACAAACCACAATAAATACATTTCATCATATCAATATCGTAACGTGTAGTTTTTCTACTTCCGTCTTCTCTTTCAGCTGACTCGATAGTTATTGCCTGAGCAGGACATACTGCTTCACATAATTTACAAGCTATACATCTCTCTTCTCCATTTGGATATCTTCGTAAAGCATGTTCACCTCTAAAACGAGGGCTTATTTTACCTTTCTCAAAAGGGTAATTAATTGTTTTTTTTGATTTAAATAATTCTTTGATAGCAATAAATAAACCACCGATGAAATCAGTCATCAATATTGTTTTAAAAAATCTTGAAATATTCATTATTAATTCACTGGTAAAAGGTTAAAATAAAATAAATAGCTAGCTGTTAACACTACCCAAATTAAAGAGAGAGGAAGAAATACTTTCCATCCAAGTCTCATTAGTTGATCATATCTGTATCTTGGTACTATCGCCTTAACTAAAGCAAAAAGGATGAATAAAAGAAGAATTTTTATAATTAACCAAATTGCTCCCGGCACTAATGTAAATGGATAAACATCAATTGGTGACATCCAGCCACCTAAAAATAATATTGCTCCCATTGCACACATTAATAAAATATTTGCATACTCTCCTAACCAAAACATTGCATACATCATTCCTGAATATTCTGTTTGATATCCAGCAACCAACTCTGCTTCTGCTTCTGGTAAATCAAAAGGTGGTCTGTTAGTTTCAGCTAAAGCAGAAATAAAGAAAATTACAAACATTGGAAATAATGGAATTACAAACCACATATTTTGTTGAGCAATAACAATGTCGTTTAAATTCAATGAACCAACACAAAGTAAAACATTTATTATTATTACCCCAATTGAAACTTCATAAGAAACCATTTGCGCAGCAGAACGAATTGCTCCAAGAAAAGGATATTTGGAGTTTGATGCCCACCCGCCCATGATTATTCCATAGACACCTAGAGAAGAAACAGCAAATAAATAAAGAATTCCAACATTAATATCAGCCAAAACCTGAGTTGCACTGAATGGGATTACAGCCCAAGCGATTAAAGCTAAAGTCATCGTGACTATTGGAGCCAATATAAAAATTACTTTGTTTGAGCTAGATGGAATAATGATTTCTTTAAATATATATTTTAAAGCATCTGCTAAAGATTGTAATAAGCCAAACGGACCAACAACGTTAGGTCCTTGTCTTTTTTGAACAAAAGCCCAAACTCTTCTATCTAGCCAAACAATCATTGCTACAGAAACAAGAACAGGAATTAGTAAGAATAAAATCTTATAAACTTCTTGAAAAACTATGCTCAAGTATTCCATATTAACCTTCTGTACCTGTTGATTTTAAATTTAATTTAGAATTATTACATTC
>CACEHR010000015.1 GCA_902559395.1 uncultured Pelagibacteraceae bacterium | reverse complement strand
TTTGTTTTGTTCATTAATTAAATTTGCTAGGTGTCTAAATTTTAATTTTCTAGAACCAAAGTGATCCAAAATAACATTTTTTAAGCCAAACTTATCTTTATGGTGTTTTAATATAAACAAGCTCGTTAAATTTCTAAATTTAAATTTGTTAATAAAATAATCATTTTTTCTATATGTGAGATATCTATTATTAATGTAAATAAAATTTTTATAAAAAAAATTATTTCTACCGTTTGTTAATTTTTTATATTTCACTAATTGGTCAATATTATTGTTTTCAGTTTTTTTTATTATTTTTGATTTCGTTTTTAAACTGGTTTCATATAAAAAATATTTTTTTTTAATTATATTTTTTTTATTGATGCCAAAGTTTGCATAATTATTTTTATTTGGCCACATAGCTACAAATTTAACTCTTTTTGAAATTTTATTTTTAACTATATTTAATAAATTTGAGTAAATTCCACGCCCTCTATACTGTTTTAATACCATGCTAGAATGCCTAGAAAAAATTCTTTCATTTTTATTGTTATTTAATTTCATAGAAATCATTCCCACATTTGCAATTAATTTTGAAGACTCAAAAACTCCATAACAAAATGAAAGTTTATTACTAAAATATCTCCATTTAAAAAAATCGTAACTTATTTTTTTTTTGAAACATAAAAAAAATAATTTTCTAAATTGCTCATAATCAGAAATTTTCAATTTTCTATAAACTAAATCTGAATTTTTTAACTTTGAAATCACTGCTAATTAATAAAATGAGTCTTAATAATATTGTATATTTTTGCATTTATAATCTTACTCGAAAAACTTTTATTTATTGATTTGAATGCATTTTTTCTCATTTGATTAAAAATAGCATTTTCTAATTTTAGATAATATAATTTATTTGAAACATCTTTGTATGATTTAACAAAATAACCGTTAAAATTATCTTTTATTAAATCATTGTTTCCTCTAATATCATAACAAATGACTGGGAGGCCAGCTGATAGAGATTGCATAACAGAAACTGGTAGACCCTCCCGCTTACTTAAATGAAGTAAAATATCGAATTTTTTGATTTTTTTCTCTAAATTGTAGTCAAAATTATTAAAAGAAATATTATTAATTTTTTCTTTAATTTTAATTGCGTTAAATCTCCTGTAATTGCCATAACCATAACAATATATGCGCATGTTTTGGTTTTTTAATTTTTTAGCTAATTTTAATATCTCTAAATATCCTTTATCTTTTTTATAAGCAGCAATTACTAAGATTTTTTTAATTACTTTTTTATTAAAGATTTTTTTTTTAAAATGTTTTTTTGATAAATTTAAACCTATTCCATTAATTTTGAAACAAGGAGATTTTTTTAACAAATTAAATTGAGCATAATTATAATCTTCACTATTAATTGTAATATAAATATCAGTTTTAAGAGAAAGAATTTTTTCTATTATTTTAAAAAAAAAATTTTTAATTAAATTAGTTGTTCTAGTAAATCTAAATCCATGTACAAAATAAATTATTTTTAGTTGATAGAAAAAAGTAAAAAATCTAAATAAATGAGAAGCAAGAGGAGTATGCAAGTAAAATATTGATTCAGGGTTTTCCCTTACGAGTTTTTTTATTTGCCTAAAAATTTTAATATAATTTATTAAGTTTAATAATTGTGAAGCTTTTTGAGGAAAATTAATTTTATATCTAAAATTATTTTTTAAATCTAACTTATTACTATCTGAACAAGCTACAACTATTTCATGACCCTTTTTAATTAAAAAATCTGACTGAGATTTTAAAAATTTGTTAAATGTAATTGATTTTGTACAAATAAAAATTATTTTCACTTAAAAAACCCAGTTTTTTAAATAGGCATCAGCCATATTAGGAATTGAAAATTTTTTAATTATTTGTAAACGAGAATTTTTTTTTAAAAATTTCCATTTATTTTTCTTATATTTAAAAAAATATATTGTTTTCTTTAAATTTTTGAAGATTGATTGATAATCATTATTTTTCATTATAAAGCCGAAATCATCAACAATTTTTTTGGAACAACCTGCATCACTTGATAGCACCGGAGTTGAACAAAGCATAGATTCTGCTATTACATTTGGAAATGACTCTGAGTGAGAAGCAAGTATTAAAAAGTCTATTCCGTTGTAAAATTCTTGTAAACTTTTTTGCTCTTTTAAAAAAATATTTTTTTATTAATTTTTAAATTATTTATATAAGAACAAAGCTCTTTATTTGCATAGTTTATATCTCTACCAACCATATATAAATATACGTTCTTGTTAACTTTTAAAATTTTTGAAAAACCAAATAACATTGAATAAATATTTTTTTGTCTAGCATATCTTCCTGCATATCCAATAATAATGTCAGATTTTTTTATTTTATTTCTTTTTCTAAAGTTTGAACGTAACTGAGCTAATGGAATGTAAGCTTTATCATTATATCCATTGTAAATTAGCGTAGTTTTATTTTTTGAGTAAAAATGAAATTTTTCATGAAAATTTATACTTTTTTCTGAACAATAAATAATCTTTTTGGGTACAATTTGTGAAATTAGACCACAAGTTATTGACAAAAAAATTGTTATTTTTTTTGAGATTTGAGTATTCAACTCAGCATGTCTTATATTCCAAAATAATTTTTGATAAAATTTTTTTGGAAGGAAAACTGAAATAAAATTTGAATGATACATCCAACTTTGAATAACATCTGGATTTTGTTTTTTAACGAAATTTCTTAGTTTTATTATTTTTATTGGTATTTTAAAAAAATTGATTTTTTGACTCAAGTTTAAAGAATAAATTTTAATTCCTAATTTTTTTAGCTCTAACTCATAGTGTCCATTATTAATCAAAGTAATAATTATAATTTCGATATTATTTTTATATTTTTGTTTATGAAATTTGCATAGACGATATAAATTTCCCTCAGCGCCTCCTTTTTTTAAACTATTTATAATGTGAATAATTTTCATAAATTCCCTAAAAGTATAAATTAAGTTGTAACGTTCAAAATTAGACTCATTAATCTCAATATTTTGTTAATTTTTCAAGTCTTTCTTAGGTAATTTAATTAGTATTGTTTTCATTGGAATTTTCAATAGAGCAAAATTTAAACTTTTTTAAAAATTTTCTGCTTTAATCAATATCATTTAAATTTTAAGAAATAATATTAACAAATAGTTGTATGATAAGAATATATATTTTATTAGATTTAGATATAATTTTCTTTTAATCTATTTATCTCAATGAGTATTTTAATTACAGGTGGTGCTGGCTATATAGGTAGTCATATAGTTGAAAGACTAATTAAAAATAAAATAAAAGTAATTATACTAGATAATTTAAATACAGGTCATAAAAAACTAATAAATAAAAAAGCATTTTTTATAAGAGGAGATATTAATGATAAGAATTTAGTAAAAAGTATTCTAAAATCTTATAATGTAAAAACAATTATTCATCTAGCAGCATGCCTAAACGTAAATGAAGCGGAGATTAATCCTCAAAAATATATGGAAAATAATGTTAAGGGCACTGAAAATCTTTTATTAAGTTGTAAAAATTCTATTGTTAAAAACATTATTTTTTCTTCATCATGTTCTATTTATGGAAACATTAACGGAGCTGTAAATGAAAATAAAAAACCAAATCCTGAAGGAAAGTATGCATATTCAAAATATTTAGGTGAGAAATTGATAAAAAAATATTCTAAAAAATTTAATTTTAAATATGGTATCTTTAGATACTTTAACGTAGCTGGAGCAAGTAATTCTGGTAAAGTTGGAGAGGTTGAAAAATCATACGGTCATTTAATTAAAAATATTGCTATTCAATCTTTAAAAAAAAAAGCTGTTATCAAAATTTTTGGCAATAATTACCCAACAAAAGATGGAACATGCGTAAGAGATTATATCCATGTTTCAGATTTAACAGATTTACATATCAAGGGAATTAATTACTTAATAAAAAATAAAAAATCATTTATCTTAAATTGTGGGTATGGAAAAGGATACTCGGTTCTAAATGTAGTAAATGTATTCAAAAAAATCAAAAAAAACCTTGTTATTATTTACCAAAAAAAAAGATTTGGAGATGTGCCACAGGTTTACTCAAATACAAAAAAGATAGAAAAAATGTTTAAATGGAAACCAAAACATAATGATATAAATAAAATAATTAGAAGTGCTATCCGTTGGGAAAAAATATTTAATAAAACAAATAATAAGTGAAATTCTTTATAAGAAATTCCTAGAAATTGATTTTTATAATTTTAAAAATTTTAATCTACTGGATTAATTATATTTATTTTCTTTAAAAGAGTATATTTATTCAATTAAATATTTTTTAACTTTAACATTTATTTGATTAATTAATTTAAAGTAAATTACAAACATGATAGAACAATAATATGTTTTTCATTTCTCATCGAGGTAATTTGAATGGTCCAAACAAAAAAGAAGAAAATAAAATTGAATACATTAAAGAGGCAT
>CACEHR010000014.1 GCA_902559395.1 uncultured Pelagibacteraceae bacterium | reverse complement strand
TTTGTGAATTTGATAAAAAATTTTTAAATATTCCTAAAGAAATATTAATTATTACCATGCAATACCATCAAAAATATTTTCCTATATTTGATAATAAAGAAAATATTACCAATCAGTTTTTAGTGGTTGCAAACAAAAAAGACAAAAAGGGATTAATTAAATTAGGAAATGAAAGAGTAGTTGAAGCAAGATTAAGTGACGCAGAATTTTTTTGGAAAAAAGATAAATCTCAAAATATGGTCAAAAAAGTTACTGAATTAAAATCAATGAATTATTTTAAAGGATTAGGAAGTTATTTCGATAAAGCCCAAAGAATGAGAAAATTGGGTGGAATGATATCTGATGAACTTTTAATCAGTAAAGAAAAAGTTGAATTGTCAGCATCAATTTGTAAAGTTGATTTATTATCAGAACTAGTAGGTGAATTTCCAGAACTCCAAGGTGTAATGGGAGGTTATTTTGCTAACGCACAAGGTTTTGATAAAGATTTAGCTTTGGCAATAAGTGAGCAATATTTACCTGTAGGTTCAGGTTCAAGAGTTCCAAAAAAACCATTTAGCATAGCCCTTTCTTTGGCTGATAAGATAGATACTTTAGTTGGTTTTTTTGGTTTAAATCAAAAGCCAACAAGTTCTAAAGATCCGTATGCTCTAAGAAGATTAGCATTGGGGGTAATAAGAATAATAGTTGAAAATAAAAAAGATTTTAAAATAAAAGATCTAATTAATTATTCTTTAAGCCTGTATTTAGATCAAGGTTTTGAAATTGATAACCAATCTCTACAAAATGAGTTATCAGATTTTTTAATGGATAGATTAAAATATCATATGAAGGAAGAAAATTTTAGAAATGATATAATTCAAGCATCAACTAGTTCTTTTAACTTAGATCAATCTGTTATTATTTTTAATAAAGCTAAACATTTAAATAAAATTATTAATAAACCAAATGGTTTAGATATTATTGCAAGCTATAAAAGAGCCTCAAACATTTTAGACGGTGAATTAAAAAAAAATAAAATAGAATTATCAAATACAACTGACCCTGGAATTTTTAAAACTGAGTTAGAAAAAAACCTATTTAAAAAAATTAGTGAATTAAAGAAATATTTTTCAGGCATTAATAAAGACGAAAATTATGTTCAAACATTGGACAATTTAGCTAACCTCAAAAGAGAGGTTTTTGACTTTTTTGATAATGTAATTGTGAATGAAGATGATCTGGTCATAAAGAAGAATAGGCTGGAACTAATCCAAATGATGTGTAAAACGTTCAACAATTATGTTAATTTTTCTCTAATCGACACCCGTTAATGAAAAAACTTATTTTAAACTTTAATTCTAAGGATAGTAAAAAAATTAAAAATCCTAAAAACTTTTTAGGAGGAAAAGGTGCTAATCTTTCTGAAATGGGAAGAATGGGTCTACCAGTGCCTCCTGGTTTTACAATATCCACAAAAGTTTGTGAAATTTTTTATAAGGATAAAAAAAAATTAAATAAAAATTTAATTTCTCAAATTAAAAAAGAATTAAAATTAATCGAAAAAGATGTTTCTAAGAAATTTGGGGACTTAAAAAATCCACTTTTATTGTCTGTGCGGTCTGGTGCAAGAGTATCAATGCCAGGTATGATGGATACTATTCTAAATCTGGGTCTGAACGATAAAACAGTCAAAGCTTTAGCAATTAAAACTTCAAATGGAAGATTTGCCAAAGACAGTTATAGAAGATTCATTCAAATGTACGGCAATGTTGTAATGGGAGTAGAAGGTTATCATTTTGAGGAATTAATTGAAAATTACAAACTTACGAAAGGTGTTTTGTTAGATACAGATTTAGATGAAAGTGATTGGGATGGATTAATTGAAGATTTTAAAAGAACAGTAAGAGAAAAGGCAAAAAAAGATTTTCCCCAAGATGTTCATGAACAACTGCTAGGAGCAATAAGTGCAGTATTTTTATCGTGGGAAAGTAATAGAGCAAAAGTTTATAGAAAATTAAATCAAATCCCAGCCGAGTGGGGAACTGCTGTAAATGTTCAATCAATGGTTTTTGGAAATATGGGTGATGATTGTGCAACGGGAGTTGTGTTTACAAGAAATCCATCAGATGGATCAAATGAAATATATGGTGAGTATTTAATTAATGCGCAAGGCGAAGATGTAGTAGCGGGTACAAGGACTCCTCAATACATAACAAAAAAAGCTAGGAAAAATGCTAAAGTAAAAGAATTATCAATGGAAGAGTCTATGTCTAAAGTCTTTAAAGAACTTCAAAAAATTTTGAAAAAATTAGAGATACATTACAAAGATATGCAAGACGTAGAGTTTACAGTTGAAAATAGTAAACTATGGATGCTTCAAACAAGATCAGGAAAAAGAACAGCAAAATCAGCAGTGAAGATTGCAGTTGATATGGTTAAAGAAAAATTAATTTCTAAAAAGGAAGCTGTATTAAGAATTGACCCAAATTCTTTAGACACACTTTTACACCCTACTTTGGATGAAAAAAGTTCAATTAATGTGATAGCAAATGGATTGCCAGCATCACCAGGTGCAGCCAGCGGTAAAGTTGTATTTACATCAGAAGAAGCTGAAAGATTAACCGCAATGATGCAAGATACAATTTTGGTCAGGGTGGAGACTTCTCCAGAAGATATACAAGGAATGCATGCTGCGAAAGGAATTTTGACTGCTAGAGGGGGAATGACAAGTCATGCGGCTGTTGTTGCAAGAGGCATGGGTAGACCATGTGTATCAGGATCAAGTGAAATTGATATAAACTATGAAAATAAATCTTTTAAAACTTCTTCAATGGAGATTAAAGAAGGAGATGTAATCACTATTGATGGCTCAACTGGAAGAATTATTGCTGGAAGTGTTTCAACTGTGAAGCCTGAAATATCTGGTGACTTTTCTAAGTTAATGTCTTGGGCAGATAGTTTTAGGAAATTAAAAGTAAGAACAAATTCTGAGACACCAAAAGATACCAAAACAGCAAAAGATTTTGGTGCAGAGGGTATTGGATTATGCAGAACTGAACATATGTTTTTTGATGAAGAACGAATTTTGTCAGTAAGAGAAATGATATTATCTAAAACGAAAGAAGACAGAGCAAAAGCATTACAAAAACTGTTACCGCATCAAAGAAAAGATTTTATAGATATTTTTAAAATTATGAGTGGATTACCAGTCACAGTTAGATTGTTGGACCCACCATTGCATGAATTTTTACCACGTACAGTAAAGGAAATTAATGAGGTTGCTAGTATAGTTAAACTCCCAGTTAAAGAGGTTGAGACAAGAATTGAAGAGCTCCATGAGCAAAATCCTATGCTAGGTCATAGGGGATGTCGTCTGGGAATATCTTTTCCTGAAATTTATGAAATGCAATGCAAAGCAATATTCGAGGCTTTGGCTTACCTCAAAAAAAATAAAATTAAATCTGCATTTCCTGAAATAATGATACCTTTAGTATCTACAGAGGCTGAAATTAAAATAATGAAAGAATTAGTAATTAGAACTGCTAGTCAAGTTCAAAAAGAACAAAAATTGAAAATAGAATTTTTAGTAGGAACGATGATTGAATTACCTAGAGCGGCTATAAAAGCAAAGGAGATTGCTAAGCATGCAGAATTTTTTAGTTTTGGAACTAATGATTTAACACAAACTACATTTGGGATCAGTAGAGATGATAGCGGTAAATTTTTAAATGATTATTTAGAAAACAAAATATTTTCTGTTGATCCTTTTGTTTCAATAGATGAAGGAGTTTCAGATTTAGTTGAAATAGCAGTAGAAAAAGGACGAAAACAAAACAAAAATCTTAAATTAGGTATCTGTGGAGAGCATGGTGGCGACCCGTATAGTATATCCTTTTGTTCTAAATCAGGATTGAATTATGTTTCATGTTCACCATATAGAGTTCCAATTGCTAGATTAGCCGCTGCACAAGCAGAATTATTAAAATAAATTTGGATATTTTTATAAATTATGTTTACAGATAAATTTATCTTTAAAATTTATTTTTCATAATTTAACAGTATCATTATAATACTGTTTAATAATATAATTTAATTATTAAATGGGTAAAGAAAATAAATATTTATATGTGGGTTGTGGAAACCATAGAATGAATGGGTTTACTCACGTCGAAATTAACATAGGAAAGCAATATAAAAAGAGAGGCAATGTAGGTCCACCAGAAATTATAGCTGATATTACCCATCATATACCACTTGGTAATAATACTGTTGATTTAATTTTTTCACGTGCAACACTAGAACATCTTACCTACCAGGAGTTAATAAATCATTTTTTAGAATGTCACCGTCTTATTAAAAGAGGTGGGTATGTACGAATGTCCGTTCCTGATATGGACATTATGATAAGCAAGTATCTTGATAAAAAAGAAGATATAGAAAAAGTAAAACATGATTCTGAAATTTCATTATCAATGCCCTTGGAGAATCATACTGATTTATTTGTAAACCGTGTTCTTTATCACGATCATTATTATCTTCATAATTTTGATACTTTGAGTAGAGCTTTAAAAAAAACAGGTTTTAGAAATGTAAAAAAATAAAACCTGGTGAAACAGCTATCAGTGAAGTTTCGGAAGAATTGTATAAGGCTGAAAAAGGAAGAGATGAATGGGAAGTTCTCATAGAAGGACAAAAACTTGATGATCTTCCACAAATATCTCCATATCCTAAAAATCAACCTAAAAAATTAATATTAAGGCTCATGGCTAATCTTTTGAATATTAAAATTACAAGATTCAATAAACGTAGACCAGCATTTCCAACTCGTTTGTGGTTTTTAGAAAAATTTAGATTTTTAAAATCATTTTTTTCCTAAGAAAAATTAAAGAATTAATACTAGTAGGGGCGTTCTGTTGCCAGGTGCCCCGGACCCCGTTTGCTTAATTAACTAAGTTAATTAGGCAGCAAGTGCATAACTTTCGTTAGCAATTATAAATTAGCCCGTTACGGTGGAACAATCCCGAACGAAAGAATAGCCTTTAGTCACCCGTCGAATCTAGTTCACCCCCATAAGTTGCAATGGTGGAGGTGGTGGGTACTGCCCCCACGTCCGCAATGGTTATTACGAAATTCGTTTATCGTCATAGTTGGAAAACCAACATTATTAATATAAAAGTAATTACAATAGATTCAATAACAATCATGAAATTAACAAAAGAACAAATAGAAGAAATAAAAAATCAGCAATCTCAGAGCAATCAAACAAAAAGAGTTACTGCCCCAGATCTTGAAAAAATTCTATATGAAGCAATACCAGCTTTAGACCATGGATTTGTTAGGGTAGTCGATTATATGGGTGATGATACATCTATAGTTCAGTCGGCAAGAGTTTCTTATGGAAAAGGAACAAAACAAGTTTCAACTGATACAGGTTTAATAAAATATTTGATGAGACATTGGCACAGTACCCCATTCGAAATGTGCGAAATTAAATATCATGTTAAGCTTCCAATATTTATTGCAAGACAATGGATTAGACATAGAACAGCAAACGTAAATGAATATTCAGCAAGATATTCAATTCTGGATAAAGAATTTTACCTGCCATCTCAAGAAAATTTAGCTGCTCAGTCAACAAGTAACAGACAAGGTAGAGGAGATGTTTTAGAAGGCAAACAAGCGGAGGAAGTTTTAGAGCTTTTAAAAAGTGATGCTGAAAGGACTTACGATAATTATGAGACTATGCTCAATGAAAGATTTGATGGTTCAACTATTGATGAGAATAAAAAAGGCTTAGCAAGAGAACTTGCAAGAATGAATTTAACTTTAAATACATATACTCAATGGTACTGGAAAACTGATTTGTTAAATTTAATGAATTTTTTAAGATTAAGAGCTGATAGTCATGCTCAATATGAAATAAGAGTTTATGCAGATATAATGTTGGACACCTTAAAAAAATGGGTTCCAACAACTTATGATGCATTTATGGATTATAGAGTTGGAGGTACCGAGGTATCTGCTAAAGGAAAAATAATTATACAAAAGCTGATAAAAGGTGAAAATGTTGATTTAGAAAGCTCAGGATTGTCAAAAAGAGAATGGAATGAATTAATGATTGCTTTCGATCTTAAAGATAAACTAATTTAATGAAGTTATCTTTTCCCTATGTAAATTATCCATCATTAATTAAGCCTGATGTTTGCAAAAAAATAATTGATTTAGGAATTTCTAAAATTGAAAAAAATAAAAAAGAAGGCATAGACACTACAGGCACCACTTTAAATCAAAAAGAGAAAAGCAATATTAATTTGGAGAGAACAAGAGTTATAGATAATAAAACCTCATCAGATAAAACTGTAGAAGAATTAAAACAATCAAATACAGATATAGATAAATATATAATGCGTGATAGTGAGGTAAGTTGGTTAAGTGAAAAATGGATATATGATATTTTCCTTCCTATAATAAGTGATGCAAATAAAAAAGCTGGATGGGGTTGGACCATAGATACAGCAGAATATTTTCAATTTACTGTTTACCACGGTGATAAAAATGAGGGAGGGTTTTATGGGTGGCATACTGATGGTAGTTCCGATTTTATAAGTGCTTATAAGCCAGCAATAAAAATAAGTGATAATCCTATAAGATTTAAAACAGCAAAAAAAAATGAAAAGAATTTATTTATTAAAGATGAAAAAGGTGAACCAGTTCCTGATATGGACTCAGATGATTTACCACTAAGAAAAGATGGTAAAAATCTTATCTCAATATTTACACAAGATAAAAAAAAATGGGGAAAAGTTAGAAAAATCAGTATGACAGTAAATTTAAATAATCCTCAAGATTATGAGGGAGGAAATTTAAAATTTGATTTAGGACCACACTCTAAAGGGGAAAGATTTAAAGTTTTTGATGATATGCGGACTCAAGGTTCAGTAATTATTTTTCCATCGTTCATGTATCATTGCGTAACACCTGTTACCTCTGGTACAAGATTTTCTTTAGTTCTTTGGCTTTTAGGAAAGCCTTGGCAATAATATTATTTAACAAACTCTGATTTAACTTTATTGGCCAAATCAATATAAATTTTAGATATTTTATTTTCTGGATCTCCTTCAACTATTGGTTTCCCATCATCTGCTGCTTTACCAACTATTGGATCTATTGGTATTTCACCTAAAAATTGTTTATTGAATTCTTGTGCAGTTCGTTTAACTCCACCTTCACCAAAAATTTTATACTTTTTTTCATCATCACCAATAAAATAACTCATATTATCAACTAAACCTAAAATTTTAACTCCAAGTTTATCAAACATTTTAATTCCTCTTTTAACATCTAAAAGGGCTACTTCTTGAGGAGTGGATACAATTATTGCACCATCCATTTTTATTTCTTGAGAAAATGTAAGTTGAGTATCGCCAGTTCCTGGGGGCATATCAACAATTATAAAATCTAAATCTTTCCAATTTACTTTCTGAGTAAAAGTCTTAATTGCGCTTGTAACCATAGGACCACGCCAAATCATTGGTGTTTGTTGATCAGCTAAAAAACCAATAGACATACACTGAATGTCATATTTTGTAATTGGATCTAATTTTTGACCATCACTTTTAGGTTTTTCATTAATATTAAACATTTTAGGAATTGATGGACCATAAATATCCGCATCTAAAAGACCAACTTTGCATCCAACTTTTTTCAAAGCTAAAGCAAGATTCGTTGCAAATGTAGATTTTCCAACACCACCTTTTGCACTAGAGATTGCAATTGTAAACTTAGTTCCAAGAATAGGATTTTTAGTGAATTTTTTGGGCTCTAGCTTACTTTTCATTGCGGCACTAAGTTCAGGCTTTTTATCAGTCATAAAACTATCATTACTTGTTTTTTGCAATAAAGACACTATATACTTTGGCATATGTCAGACAATTTTAAAGGTCAAAGCCCTTGGGGTGCACCTCCTGGTGGAGGTGGTAGTGGTAATGGATCAGGAAGAGGTCCGACCCCGCCAAACATTGATGAATTAATTAGAGATTTGCAGGATAAGATTAAAAGATTCTTACCAGGAGGAAAGAGTTCTGGTGGAAAATCTATAAGTTTAATTTTACTAGTTTTAGTTTTTGTATGGTTAGCTAGCGGACTTTATAGAGTACTGCCAGATGAACAAGGTGTAGTATTAAGATTTGGTAAATTTGTAAAAACAACCCAACCAGGTTTGAATTATCATATTCCTTTTCCAGTTGAAACTGTGCAAACACCAAAAGTCACAAAAGTTAATAGAATGGATATTGGATTTAGATCTGAGAGAGACAGTGGTTTTTCTACAGGTGGTGGTGTTGCTGATGTTCCACAAGAAAGCTTAATGTTAACTGGTGATGAAAATATTGTTAACATAGACTTTTCGGTATTTTGGGTAATTAAAGATGCCGGGAATTTTTTATTCAAAATTCAAGACCCAGAAGGTACAGTTAAAGCAGCTGCTGAAACTGCTATGAGAGAGGTTATTGCTAAAAGTGATATTCAACCAATCTTGACGGAGGGAAGATCTAAAATTGAGGTTGAGACACAAAATATAATACAAAGTATTTTAGATGATTACGAAAGTGGAATTCAAATTACACAGGTGCAAACACAAAAGGCTGACCCACCTGATCAAGTAATTGACGCATTTAGAGATGTACAGGCTGCAAGAGCAGATATGGAAAGATCTAAAAACGAAGCTGAAGCTTATGCAAATGATGTAATCCCAAGAGCACGTGGGGAAGCGCAAAAAATTTTACAAGCAGCAGAAGCATATAAGAAAGAGGTTGTTGCTAAAGCAGAGGGTGAAGCAAGTAGGTTCATAGCAATCTACAACGAGTATAAAAATGCCAAAGTAGTTACTCAAGAAAGAATGTATTTAGAAACTATGGAAAAAGTTTTAGCAGATATTGATAAGGTAATTATTGAAAAGAATGCAGGTTCAGGAGTAGTTCCATACTTACCTTTGCCTGAATTAAAAAAGAAAGCGACGAATTAAAATGAAAGCTGGGAAAATATTAGTTGGAATATTAGTTGCAATTGGAGTTGTAGCTTTTTTATCAATAATTATAGTTAAAGAAGTTAATCAAGCAATTATTCTTCAATTTGGTGATCCAAAAAGAATTATAATGAAGCCAGGATTAAATTTTAAAATTCCTTTCATTCAAAACGTTGTTTATTTAGATAAAAGAATTTTAAATTTAGATGCTCCACCAGAAGAGGTTATTGCATCAGATCAAAAACGATTAATTGTGGATGCATTTGCAAGATTTAAGATAGTTGATCCACTTAAGTTTTATATTTCAGTGGGGAACGAAAGAGTTGCAAGATCAAGATTATCGACAATTATAAATTCAAGAATTAGAAATGTACTAGGTCAAGAAGAATTACAAACATTATTATCTAAAGATAGATCTAAGCAAATGGCTTTAATTAAAGAGGGTGTTAATAACGAAGCAAAAAACTTTGGAATTACTATTGTTGATGTCAGAATTAAAAGAGCAGACCTTCCTCAAGCTAACAGTGATGCAATCTATAGAAGAATGCAAACTGAAAGGGAGAGAGAAGCAAAAGAATTTAGAGCAAAAGGAGCAGAGATGGCAGTTACGATTACATCAACTGCGGACAAAGAAGTTACTGTAATTTTAGCAGATGCTCAAAAACAATCTGAGATTATGAAAGGGGAAGGTGATGGAGAAAGAAATAAAATATTTGCTGACGCCTTTGGTCAAGATCCAGAATTTTTTGCTTTCTATAGAGCTATGCAAGCATATGAAAAAGCTCTTATCGGTGGTGAAACTTCTTTAATTTTATCACCTGATAGTGAATTTTTTAAATTTTTTGGAAATATAAAACCTGAAATCCAACAATAATTCTTAAATGCGTGAGCTAGTTATAGCTTTTGGTCTTTTCTTATTTATTGAGGGAATTTTGTACGCCTTATTTCCAGCAAAAATGAAAAGTATGTTGAAAAAACTAGAACTTGTTAAAGATAGCCAACTTAGATCAGGTGGACTTATTTTTGCAGTAATAGGTTTTATAATTATTTATTTTATTAAGAGTTAATATGGATAAAATTAAACTTATATTCTTAACACTAGTTATATCATTCAGTTTTTCATTAAACGTAAACTCTAAACAAGTTCCCGCTTCCTTTGCAGATCTTGCTGAAGAATTAATGCCATCTGTTGTAAATATTTCTACAACAACTACTATCACAACAAATTCAAACCCTTTTCCTTTTCAATTCCCTCCAGGCTCTCCTTTTGAGGATATGTTTAAAGAATTTGGAACACCTCAGGAAAGACAATCAGCTGCTTTAGGTTCTGGATTTATAATTGATGAGAAAGGAATTGTGGTTACGAATAATCACGTTATTCAAGATGCTGACGACATTATTGTTAGAGTAAATGGTGACCAAGAATTTAAAGCTAAGGTTCTGGGTGCCGACCCTCTAATGGATATTGCTGTTTTACAATTAGAAACAGATGAAAAGTTTATCCCAGTTGCATTCGGTGACTCTGATAAAGCAAGAATTGGTGATTGGGTTTTAGCAATTGGAAATCCGTTTGGTTTAGGTGGAACTGTTACTGCAGGAATTATTTCAGCAAGAAATCGATCAATTGGTTTATCCAGATATGAAGATTTTATACAAACAGATGCATCTATAAATTCTGGAAATTCTGGTGGGCCTTTGTTTGATATGGAAGGAAATGTAATTGGAATTAATACAGCAATTCTTGGACGTAATGGTTCTATTGGAATTGGATTTTCTATACCATCAAACAGTGCTCAAATTGTAATTAAACAGTTAATCGAATTTGGTGAAACAAAAAGAGGTTGGCTGGGTGTTAGAATTCAAGATGTTACAAAAGAAATTGCCGAAGTTGAAAAATTAGACAAAGCACGAGGAGCATTAGTTGCAAGTGTTGCTGAAAATAGCCCTTCAGAAAAAGCAGGAATACAAGCTGGTGATATTATTTTAGAATTTAATGGAGAAAAAATAAATCAAATGAAAGAACTTCCAGCGATCGTTGCACGTACAGAAGTCGGAAAAAAAGTTGAGGTTAAAATTTGGAGAGACAAAAAAGAGATAATTAAAAATGTTATTTTAGGAAGATTAGAAACCTCAGATGATTTTAAAATAAGCAAAAATCAAGAAACTGAAAAACAAAATAATAATGAAGAAATAATTGAAAGCCTAAGAATTGCAGTAAGGCCATTAACTAAAGAAGATATTAAAAATAGAAATTTACCAAATCAGACAACAGGACTT
>CACEHR010000013.1 GCA_902559395.1 uncultured Pelagibacteraceae bacterium | reverse complement strand
AAGTTTGCTATGAAAGAGATTTTTATTAAATCAGGTTTTAAAACAAGCTTTCAATTTCACGAAAAAAAGGAAGAATGTAATTATATCATTAATGGAACTGGTAAATTTTATATATCTAAAAATAAAATTAATCTTCAAAAATTTAAAAATAATAAATATACGGATGGTGATTTGAAAAAAATTATTAAAAATTTAAGGGTTTTTAACTTAAAGAAAGGAAGTTCATTTTACATTAAACCATTATTTGTTCACAGCGTATTATCCTCAAAAGATCTATTAATGATGGAATCTTCAACTTTAGAACTTGATGATGTTTATAGAATTTTTGATGAGAGCGGAAGAGGTCATGGTAGAATAAGATCAGAACATAAAAAATGAAAATTTTAGATAAAAGTACGGTTTTCTTTTTTAGTGTTTCAAATAATCCCAGTAAAAGAGGATCAAATTTTTATAATAATTTATTTTTAAAGAAAAAAAAAAATTTTATTTATGTTCCATTATTAATAAAAAATAATTTTTTTTTTGAAAAATTTTTAAATTTTCTAAAAACGGGCATAATTAAAGTCGGTGGAATAAGTGTTTCGATGCCACTTAAATCTTACGCAAAAAAGATTTCTAACCAACAGCATAGATCGGTAATTTTGTCTAAAAATGCTAATACTTTAATTTTTAAAAAAAAAAAAATATATTCCTATAATTGTGATTTTCTTGCTGCAGAGAAAATTTTTAAAAATAAAAAATTCAATAATTTTGTTATTATTGGTGCTGGAAGTTTAGCATTAACATTTATTAATTTATTAAAGAATAAAAAAATATTTATTTTTAATAGAACAAAAAAAAATGTGAATAAATTAATTAAAAAATACTCAAATGTTTTTGAATTAAATCTAAATAACTCAAAAAAAATTAAAAATTCTTGTATAATAAATGTTTCACCAGAGCATAATCATAAAAAGTTTTTGAAATTGGTTGATTTTAATGAAATAAAATATATTTGTGATTGTGTTATTGAAAAAAAAAGTAAATTAAACAAAATTTCAAAAAAATATTCAGTAAAATATACTAATGGAAATTACTTTTATGAATGTCAGAGAAATTTTCAAAAAAAAATATATTTAAATGGAAAATTATAAAGTTTGTATTTTAGCAGCTGGAATCGGTAGCAGATCATTTGATCCAAATATTAACAAATCACTTTTACCTCTTGATGGAAAAGCTGTAATCTCAAATATAATTAATAAATTTGACCAAAATCAAAAATTTGTAATTGCATTAGGATATTTATCTGACCAGGTTAAACAATATCTATTACACGCACATCCTAAAACAAAGTTTGAATTTGTAATGATTAAAAAATATTTTGGTTTTGGGTCTGGACCTGGGCATTCTTTGCTTTGCTGTGAAAAAAAATTAAAATGTCCATTTATAATAACTTCAGCAGACACGGTTGTATTAGAAAATATTTCAAGTCCTAACCAAAATTGGATGGGCGTAGCACCAATAAAAAACACATCAAATTTTTGTACTGTTCAAACAAATGGAAATTTTATTACTCGAATAGATGATAAAACATTGAATGATAATAGACTAGCTTGGATTGGTTTAGCAGGAATAAAGGATTATAAATATTTTTTTAATTGTTTAAAAAAAAATCAAAAACATACTAAAAATGAAATTCAAATTTCAAATGGATTAAAGGGCCTGATGGCTAAAAGTATAAAGACAGAAAATTATACGTGGTATGATACTGGAAGTTATGAAAATTACATGATTGCAAAAGAAACACTAGAGGATATTAAGTTCGATTTTTCAAAACCAGATGAGTACATATATCAATTAGAAGATAAAATTATTAAATTTTTTATAGATAGTAAAAAGGTAAATTTGTTAAAAAAAAGGTGGCTTAAACTTAAAAAGCTTACTCCACAAAAGCTAAAATTTACAAAAAATTTTTTAAGTTACGAGAAATTTAAAGGTAGTACACTTTATCAAGTTATAAATAATTCCATTTTAAAAAATCTTTTAAGTTATTTAGATAAAAATTTGTGGAAAAACAAATCAAAAAATATATCAATAAAGTTTAATAAGGATTGTAATGATTTCTATTATTCAAAAACTTTATCAAGACTACAAATATTTTATAGAGATAATATTTTTAAAGATAAAAAATATAAAATTAATGGAATAGTAAGAAATAATTTATCATATTACCTAAACAAGATTGATTGGAAGTCAATTTCAAAAGGTATTGAAACAAATTTTCATGGTGATTTACAATTTGATAATATTATTTTAGATAATTCAGGTAAAAAATTTAAATTGATAGATTGGAGGTCAGATTTTAACGGCAATACCAAAAACGGTGATTTATACTATGATTTAGCAAAACTTTATGCAGGTTGTATGCTTCCATATAGTCAAATAAAAAAAGGAAATTTTAATTTTGCTTATGAAAATCAAGAAGTTATTTATGATTTTCCTATAAATAATAATTTAATTGATGCAAAATATGAAATAGAAAAATTTGCTGAAAAAAAAAATTTAGATTTAAAAAAAATAAAAATTATTTCATCTCTCATTTATTTAAATATGTGTCCTTTACATGCCGATCCGTTCTCTAATTTGTTATATTTTTTAGGTATTTCAAAATTAGCTGAAACTTTAAAATGAAAAATATAAAAAAAATTAATTCTAGAAAAATTGGTATTGGACCAATGAGTTCTGAAGTTATTGAAGCTGTTTATAAATATTCATCAATAAACAATAAAGAATTAATGTTGATCGCATCAAAAAATCAAATAGACCATAATGGTGGATATGTAAACAATTGGAATACAAAAGAATATTCAAATTACTTAAAAGGTATGCAAACGAAGTATACAAATGCAAAAGTAAAAATTTGTAGAGACCATTGCGGCCCTGGATTTAACGGGAAGCAAAACATTAATGATGTTTATAAAACTATTGATAGTGATATAGAAAATGATTTTGATTTAATTCATGTAGACTTTTCAAAAGCTAAAAAAAATTATAAACAAATTTTAAAACTTTCAAAAGAGGCAATTTTATATATAAAAAAAATCAAACCCAAAGTTGAAATAGAGATTGGCACAGACGAAAATTTTGCTCAAAAGCTCTCATCAATTAATATAAAGGAATTTTTAGATGAAATGGATTATTTTTTGGAATTTATGGATCCCGAATACTTTGTAGTACCAACTGGGAGTTTAGTAATGGAGGATAAACAATTTGGTTTTTTTAATCACAAATTTATAAAATCTGTTTATCAAAGAATAAAAAATAGACCAATTTTACTGAAAGAGCATAATGCTGATTATTTAAATTCCGAAAGTATTAAATTAAGAAAAGAATTTATTAGCGCTTTAAATATTGCCCCACAATTTGGTGTATTTCAAACCAAGTTTGTAATAGATGAATGTGTGAAATTTGGAGTTGATACAACTAATTTTTTGAATAAATGTTATGAGTCAAAAAAGTGGGAAAAGTGGTTATTAAATTCTGATTCTAAAGATGTTTATAAATGCTCTATATTAGCTGGACATTATAATTTTCAAGATAAATCTTACAAAATTATATTGGACAGTTTAAATAAAATACATGGAAATTTTAATAAAAAAATAGTCGATGCACATTATGAAATAATTGATCATTATGTAGAAAATTATTATTAAAATTTATTTTTTTATATATTTTTTTGATTTTATAAAAGCATATAAATTTTTTTCTTTAAATAAAAATCCCTTAATACCTGACTTTTTTGCAAACTGAATATCAGTAAATTGATCACCAATCATAAAAGACTTTTTTTTATTTACCTTCCATTTTTTGTTAATAATATCAAACATTCCCTTATTAGGTTTTCTTAAATTACTATTTTTTTTATATTTTTTTACAATTCCATCTTTATGAAATGGACAAAATATTATTTTGTCTATGCCGGTGTTATTTTTTTTTAATATTTTCTGCAAGTAATTATGTAATTTATATACATCTGATATTTTAAAATAACCTCTTGCCACCCCAGATTGATTACTTACAATTACAACTTTGTAATTTAGTGATTTCAAATACTTAATTGATTTAATTACACCAGGAATTAATTTAAAATATTTCTTGTCACCAATATATCCATTTTTATAAGTAGATTTATTGATTACCCCGTCTCTATCTAAGAAAGCAATATTAAACATTAATAATTTTTTTATTTGTATTTTGAACTTTAAATATTATTATTTTAACTAATGTTTAGCAGATTATTATTTAAAGTTAAATTTAGATATTTATTAATAATATCGATTATTGGAATAATATTTACCTTTTATCTTTTTTTTTTATCAGCAATTATTTTTTTCTTAAAAATTTACGTTAAATCAAAAAAAATAATTTACTTAATTTTTGTGTATATTTTTGTCACTTTTTCAATTTTTGACTTTTTAAGTCCCAAAATATTTTTTAAAAACAGCGATTATTATACAAAATCTAACATAGAATATGATATTAATAAGCATTACGGATATTATCCTAAATCTAATTCAAAATTTAATGAAGAAATTTATTTTAATAAAAAGTTAATCAAGAAAAACATATATTCAATTAATAAATATGGGCATAGAGACAATTTCAATTTAAACGATAAAAATGAGAATTGCATTGTTCTTTTTGGAGGGTCCATAATATTTGGACAATCTTTAAGCGATGATGAGACACTTCCCTATTTTATCTCAAGAGACTTAAACTTTTCACATTCAGTTTATAATTATGGTTTTAATGGATATGGTCCACATCAATTTTTATCAAAATTAGAAAATAATGAAATTAGTGAAATTATTCACTGTGATTTTTTGTTGTTAATTTATAAATTTATTCCTGACCATGTTGCGAGAACAGCAGGAAGAAGATCATATGGAGAAAATTCACCAAGATATGAAATTAAAAATAATTCGTTAATTCAGAAGGGTTTTTTTTCAGATTATCCTTATAAAATTATAATGAAATTTAGAAAAAATATAAGAAATTCAAAAACAATATCCTCATTATATGATGTTGGAATTGTTAATGATTATGATAAGAAAATTTTCTTAAAAATTTTAAAAAAAATTGAAACCGAAGCGGCAAAAAATTTTAAAAATTTAAGTTTTATAAATATCATATGGTATGAAAATTTAGGAGTATGGAATAACTCAGAAAGTGAATTCAAAGAGATATATAATATCTTAAAAAGTAAAAATCATATTATTATTGATAATTTAAAAATTGATGAAAACATTAAGAAAAATAATATACCAGGAGATCAACATCCTACAAAAAAATATAATGAAATTTTATCTAAAGAGATTGTAAAAATAATTAATAAATGAACAAATAATTATTTGGAGAGGTGGCCGAGTGGTTTAAGGCGCACGCTTGGAAAGCGTGTATAGGGGAAACTCTATCATGGGTTCGAATCCCATTCTCTCCGCCATTAAATCAATTAATTATTATATAAAAGTATAATTTTTTTATTTTTTAGATATAAATTTTTATTATGCGTATATGTATATTTTATTCCTCACCAAAACTTGGAGACATAATTTTACAATTACCTTTTATCAAAGCTATTTCAGTTCATTTTAATAAAAAAGTGACATTATGTATTAATCAAAACATAAACATACAAAACATTCTACAAAAACAAAATTATATTGACTCAGTTATTGTTAATCCGTTTAGAAGAGGTAGATTTTTTTTAAATGATGTTTTTAAATTAAGCAAAATATTAAAGCAAAAAAATATTGATTGTGCTTTCATTTTAGAAAAAACAAAAGGCACAGCAATTGCTTGTAAGCTTGCAAAAGTAGAAAAAATATTTGGATTTGGAATTGGTTCACAAAAATTCCTTGTAGAAAATTTTTCAAGATTAAAAAAAAATGATTTAAGATACAACTATACTTACCAATCAATAAAGTTTTTAAACTTTCATAAAATTTCTTATAACTTTAATGATAATTTTTTAATTTTAGATCAAATTGAAAAAATAAATTTTAAAAAAAAATATGAAAGTTTACCAAAACCATGGGTATGTTTTGCTGTCGACTCAACGGAAGTAAATAGAATTTGGCCACAAAAAAATTTTGCAGAATTAGCCGATAAGTTAATAAATAAAAATTTAGCCAAAACAATTTTTATAATAAATCATGAAAATCATAAAAAATATTTTGATGAGGTAATTAGTAATTCTAAATTTCGAAATAACTTTGTTAATTGTAAATCTTTGAATAGATCTGATATTATTTATCTGATTGAAATGTGTGAGTTTTTTGTTGGAATTGATTCTGGCCCTTCATGTGTTTCTGGGGCTTTAAATAAAAAAACTTTTTGTATTATTGGACCTACAGATGCAACATTACCTCGATTTAATTCAATGACAAAAATTGTAAGTGATATTTACGATAATAGAAGAGAAGTTGGTCTTAAAAGATGTGGAGATAATTTTGTTCAGAATGACTCTGAGGTTAAAACAATAAGTGTTTCCAAGGTTTTTGATACAATTGTTAAAAATTTGTGATAAAATGAGTGTTAATAAATTAGAAAAAAATCAAGATATGTCTAAAGCAACTAATAATTATCAGGCTGATTCTATTAAGGTTTTAAAAGGTCTTGAGGCTGTCAGAAAAAGGCCAGGTATGTATATTGGAGATACAGATGATGGTACTGGCCTGCATCATATGGTTTATGAAGTAGTTGATAACTCAATTGATGAGGCATTAGCAGGATATTGTAAAAATATTAATGTAAAAATTAATTCTAATGGAACTATAACAGTAAATGATGATGGAAGAGGTATTCCAGTAGATATCCATAAAGGAGAAAAAAAATCAGCCGCAGAAGTAATTATGACTCAACTTCATGCTGGTGGTAAGTTTGATCATGACTCTTATAAAGTTTCAGGTGGATTGCATGGTGTGGGAGTTTCAGTTGTTAACGCACTATCAGAAAAACTACAGTTAGAAATATATAGAGATGGAAAAAAACATTACATTGAATTTCAAAATGGTGAAGCTAAAGCTCCTTTAAAGGTAGTAGGAAAAACAAAGAATACTGGAACTCAAATAACTTTTTTACCCTCTAAAGAAATTTTTTCTTCAACTAAATTTAGTGCGAATATTTTAATAAAAAGAATGAGAGAATTATCCTTTTTAAATAAAGGAATTAAAATAATATTTACTGATGCAAGTCAAAAGAAAGAGAAAACGTCAGAGTTTAAATTTGATGGTGGTGTTCTAGAATTTGTAGATTTTTTAGATGAAAAAAGAGAAAAACTTCAAAATAAAAATGGAAATGATTTGTTTAAAAAACCAATTTACATTGAAGGTAAAAAAAATAATATTGAATTAGAGTGTTCATTAAAATGGAATGCAGGATATACAGAAGATATATTTCCATATACAAACAATATCTATCAAAAAGATGGTGGAACTCATTTATTAGGATTTAGAAGTGCATTGACTAGGGTAATTAATAAATATGCTAATGAAAATAATTTACTAAAGAAAAATAAATTAGCAATCTCAGGCGATGATATTAAGGAGGGTCTCACTTGCGTACTTTCAATTAAAATTCCTGATCCAAAATTTTCTTCTCAAACAAAAGACAAGCTTGTTTCATCAGAGGTAAGAATGATTGTAGAAACATTAGTAAATGAAAAATTATCTATTTGGTTTGATCAAAATCCGTCTATTGCAAAAATTATTTTACTAAAAGTTATTCAAGCTGCAATGGCTAGAGATGTTGCTAGAAAAGCAAGAGAAAATGTGCGAAGAAAAGGAGCCCTTGAGTTAAGTGGTCTTCCTGGAAAATTAGCTGACTGTCAAATTGGTAAACAAGAAGGAACAGAATTGTTTATTGTTGAAGGTGATTCAGCGGGTGGATCTGCAAAACAAGGAAGAAATAGAGCTAATCAAGCTGTTTTACCACTTAGAGGTAAAATACTTAATACTTATGTAGAGGATTTTAATGTGAAGAAAAATGTTAATGGTAACGGAAATGGTTCTGATCAAAGAACAAAAGCTTTGTCCAAAATGATTTCTTCTAATGAGATTGTTACCTTGATTAATGCTCTAGGTTTGGACCCAAAAGCTCAAGAGATTGATTTAAAAGATTTAAGATATGGAAAAATTATTATTATGACAGATGCTGATGTAGATGGCTCTCACATTAGAGCTCTTCTTTTAACTTTTTTTAATAATAAACCATTTAATAAGTTAATTGAAAATGGTCATGTTTATTTAGCGCAACCACCATTATTTAAAATTAATAAAGGTTCAAAAGGAATTTATATAAAAGATGAGAAAGACTTAGAGGATTACATAATTAATAGTAACAAAGAATTAAAAAAAATAAAAAAAGGTTCAAAAGAATACTTAAAAGTACTTGATTCAGAAAAATCAAAAATGAATATCCAAAGATTTAAAGGTCTTGGAGAAATGAACCCAGAAGAATTATGGAGTACTACATTAGATCCACAAACAAGAAATTTATTACAAGTACAATACTCAAAAGATTTGAAAAAAGATCAAAGTTTAATTCATACTTTGATGGGTAACGATGTGGCATTAAGAAAAGATTTCATAGTTTCTAATGCCATAAATGTTAGAAATCTTGATATCTAAAAAATGAAGTTCTTTGAAACTTCAAAATATCATTCATTTAAAAAGTCGACTTATATAACTCTTAGATGGATTGGAATTATTGGACAACTAATTGCAGTAAATTTTGTATATTTTTTTTTAAATTCTAATTTTGATTTTATTACTTCAAATATAGTAATATTTTTAGGTATATTAAGTAATTTATATTTAATTTTTATATATAAAAAAACACAACTTTCAGATAGATCTGCTTTTTTATTTTTGCTTATAGATATTTTGCAATTAGGAGTCCTTCTTTATTTATCAGGAGGAATAACAAATCCATTTGTAATTTTTATATTAATACCAAGTGTTTTCTCTTCATCAAATTTAAGCTTAATAACCAATACTTTGTTAGTAATCTTAACAGCAATTATAATTATATTCTTAACTTTTAGCTATCAAGACTTGCCAATTAATCTAAACAGTGATTTTCATAATAATCATTATTTTTACTATTCTATCCCAGCATCTTTAATTATTGCTTTATTTTTTTTAAATTACTTTGCAATGACATTTGGAACACAGTCTAGGTTGAGAAAAGAAGCATTAGGTAAAATGGAAGAAGTCATGGCTAAAGAACATGAACTTTTATCTTTAGGTGGTCAGGCTGCAGCTGCAGCACATTCCTTGGGCACTCCATTGTCAACAATAACAATAATTGCTCATGATTTAATGAAACAATTTAAGGGTCAAAAGGAAATAGAAAAAGATATCGAATTATTAAACAGTCAAGTCGATAGATGTAATGAAATCTTAAAGCGTTTAACTCTTAATCCAGTCGAAGAAGATGAATTTATAGATAAAGATATTAATATTAGAGATTATTTGAATGAAATTGTCACATCATTTAAAGAAATTAGTAAAAAGGATTTTATTTTTAATTTCGATCAAGACTCAAACCCTAAAAAAATTAGCAAATCTATAGAGATAGTTTATGGATTAAGAAATTTTATAGGAAATGCAAGTAAATTTGCCAAAAATACAATTTTTATTAATTTAAAAAGTGATAGTGAAATAACTGAAATAACAGTTGAAGATGATGGTGATGGTTATCCCAGAGATATTATATCAAAAATTGGAGAACCATATTTAAAATCTAATTATTCTAATTATAAGTCAAAGGAAGGCCTTGGTCTTGGATTATTTATTGGAAAAACCTTATTAGAAAAAAATTTTGCATCTGTTAATTGTAGAAATTCTAAAACACGTAGTGGTGCTGAAGTTGTTATTAGATGGAAGAACAAAGAATTATTTAATATTTAGTGGTATTTGTTCTTTGTTTCAAATAATGAGCTTAATTGAGATATCATAACATCTCCTAATTCATTTACGTCAGTAATTTTGATAGCTTTATTATAATACCTTGAAACATCGTGACCAATTCCTATAGCTAAAACTTCAATATCTGATTTATTTTCAATAAATTTTACAATCTTTTTCAAATGTTTTTCCAAAAAGTCTCCCGAGTTTACGGAAAGAGTTGAGTCATCCACAGGTGCCCCATCAGAAATAACCATTAATATTTTTCTCTCCTCTTTTCTTTTTTTGATTCTATTATAGGCCCACGATATAGCTTCTCCATCAATGTTCTCTTTGAGCAATCCTTCTTTAAGCATTAGTCCCAAATTATTTTTTGACTGTCTCCAATGGGAATCTGCTCCTTTATAAATTATATGTCTTAGGTCGTTTAATCTTCCTGGTGTTTTTGGTTTAGAATTTTTAGTCCATAATTCTCTACTCTGTCCGCCCTTCCAATTTTTAGTAGTGAAACCTAAAATTTCAACTTTAACAGAGCATCTTTCTAGAGTTCTGGATAAGATATCTGCACAAATAGCTGCAATAGTAATTGGTCTTCCTCTCATAGATCCAGAATTATCTATGAGTAGAGTCACTACTGTATCTTTAAAATCTAAATCTTTTTCTTTTTTAAATGATAAAGAATTATATGGATCCATAATAATTCTTGGAAGTTTTGAACTGTCTAATAATCCCTCCTCTAAATCAAATTCCCATGCTCTATTTTGTTTTGCAAGCAATTGTCTTTGAAGTTTATTTGCAAGTTTTGTAATAATATCTTGAAAGCCTATTAATTGTTGATCTAAATTTCTTCTTAGTTTTGTTGCTTCTTCTGCATTTTCTAGATTTTCAGCTTTTACAACTTCATCAAATTGAGTTGTAAATATTTTATAATCTAAATTGATATTATCTATTTTTTTTTGAGCTATTTGCTGAGAGCTTTGTTCATCTGACTCTGTGTCCGACAATTGTTCGTCAAAGTTAAATTCATCAACACTATAATCAGCATCTAGTGAAGCCTCTGATACATTTTCATCTTTTTCATCTTTATTATCTTCTTTGTCGTTATTTTCATCCTCATTTGATGGATTATCTTGTCCTTGATCTTGATTTTCTTCTTTTCTTTCATCCTCATCTTCACTTTGAAAAATATCCATTTCTTCTAATATTTCTGAAAACTTTGAACTATAAATATTTTGATCTTCAAGATTTTTAAGTAAAAATTCTTTGTGTTTTTCTATTGCGTCTTCAAAGTCTTTTTCCCAAAAATTAAGCATTTTTGTTGTTAAAGGATTTAGCTTAATTTTATGAAAATTTTTAAGCATATATAGCTCGAATGCCTCTGATACAGATACATCCTCTTTAGTTTTTAATTGATCTTTACGTTTACGATTTATTAATTGATGATAATTTTCTTGAAAATTTTTCTCAATTCCTTTTAACATTTTTCCTCCCAAAGTCTCATAACGTATTTTTTCAGCGATATTATAAAGAGATCTAGAAGATGTATTTGAGGGAAGATTTTTTTTATAAATTATTTCATTACAAAATTTTTTTTTCAAAGCAGAGGAATCTGTTTCTGCACGTAATCTTATAAAATCAGCTGGACTAGTTAAATTATCAATCTCTAGAAAATTAAATTCTTTTATTTTTTTTTCTTCAGAATTTTTTTTTTTTACATCAAAATCATCAGCAATTACTTTTGCTGTCGAAGTCAAAGCAATTTTGAATTTTTCTTTTAAATTATTTTCTTTAGTGCTCATTAGATTTGAATATTAATCAAAGATTCTGGCAACTCCTCACCAAAACATCTTTGATAATATTCTGCGATAGTATTTTTTTCAATATCATCACATTTATTAAGAAAAGTTACTCTAAAAGCGTAACCAGTATCTTTAAATATCTCTGCATTTTCTGCCCAATGCAACACCGTTCTTGGGCTCATTACTGTTGAAATATCTCCTGCAATAAATCCTTTACGAGTTAAAGATGCTACTTTTATCATGTTAGCAACTTTTTCTTTTCCCTTTGCGTTATTTAAGTTTTTATTTTTAGACAAAACAATGTCCATTTCTCTATCTAGGCTAAGATAGTTTAAAGTTGTAACAATATTCCATCTATCCATCTGACCTTGGTTAATTTGCTGCGTACCATGATAAAGACCTGTCGTATCACCAAGTCCAACAGTATTTGAAGTAGCAAATAATCTAAAAAATTTATTTTGTTTAATTACTTTGTTTTTATCTAGTAATGTAAAATTTCCCTCAGCTTCTAAAACTCTTTGAATTACAAACATTACATCAGGTCTACCAGCATCGTATTCATCAAAAACAAGTGCAACTGGATTTTGTATAGACCATGGTAAAATTCCTTCGTTAAATTGAGTTACTTGTTTACCATCTTTAAGAACAATCGCATCTTTTCCAATCAAATCAATTCTACTTACATGACTATCTAAATTTACACGGATGCAGGGCCAATTTAATCTTGCAGCTATTTGCTCAATGTGAGTAGATTTACCAGTGCCATGATATCCTTGAACTAAAACTCTCTTATTATAAGCAAATCCTGAAATAATGGCTAAAGTAGTATCTCTATCGAACTTGTAGTTTTTATCAATTTCAGGAACATATTCATTCTTTTTTGAAAATGCGTCTACTTCCATTTCTGAATCAATTCCAAAAGTCTGTTTTAATGAAACTTTAATATCCGGTTCTGTGTTAAGATTTGGTGTCAATTTTTTCTCTATAGGTATTTTTTAATTGAGTGTAAGCTAATGTTATAAGTTTAAGTTTTTCCTCGTATTTTTTATTTCCAGAATTCATATCAGGGTGAAATTTTTTCACAAGTAATTTGAATTTATCTTGTATTTTCTTCCACTTTAAACCCACAGAAACCCCCAATATTCCAAAAGCTTTTATATCTTTATGATCGAATTTAAATTGACGCATATGATTGTAATCTCCATTTATTTTTTCTTTATCTAACTCATCTTTTAAAGTTGTGTTCCATAACACTTTGAAAAAATTATCTGAAGAGCTAAAGCTTTGCGTGGGTTTGTGCCAAGTCATGTCAGATTTTAAAAAATCCATTACTTGATCATCATTCATTCCTGAAAAATAGTTCCAATTTTTATTAAATTCTTTTACATGCTCAAGGCAAAGCATTCTAAATTTTCTGCTATTATCTTTTTCAACTGGTGCCTTATATTCACCTATTTCATTACAATTATTCCAGTCACAAATATTTTTCATGATATATAATAACATATATGGATATAAATCAGTTAATTACAATTGTAAAAAATAAATTATTAAATCAA
>CACEHR010000012.1 GCA_902559395.1 uncultured Pelagibacteraceae bacterium | reverse complement strand
TCTAACTAGATTAACAGACTCTGGACTATCTATTACTAGTTGGGAACTTTTTATTGGCTCATTACCCCCTTTAACAAATGATAAATGGATAGAATATTTTGATCTCTATAAAACAATACCTGAATTTAAAGAGCAAAATTTTAATATGACTTTAAATGAATTTAAAATTATTTTTTGGTGGGAATGGGCGCATCGTCAATTAGGTAGATTAATTGGTCTAACTGTTCTTTTTCCCATGATCTATTTTACAATTAAAAATGGTTTTTGGATTTTAAAAGAATATTCAATTATTTTTTTCTTAGTGTGTTTTCAAGGATTTATTGGATGGTATATGGTATCAAGTGGATTAATTGATAGAATTGATGTTAGTCATTATAGATTATCACTACACTTAGTTACAGCTTTTATCATTTTGTCTATAGTTTTTTGGAAATATTTAAATCTAACTGATATAAAAATTAATCATATTAATATTCAATTAAACCCAATTAAATTTTTTCTTTTATTATTATTTTTACAATTAATAATTGGAGCATTTGTTTCTGGGATGGATGCAGGAAAAATTTATAATACTTGGCCTTTAATGGGCTCATCATATTTCCCGGATGACAGTGTAATCAATGATTTGTTTAATCTCACAGTATTTGATGATCAATCACTTGTTCAATTTATTCATAGAAATTTAGCATATTTAATTGTCATAATATATTTTTGCATACTTTATTTTGTTTTAAAAAATGGAAATATAAATTTAAGAATTCCAATCTTCATTATTGGAATTTCTTTATTGTTTCAAATTCTTTTAGGAGTTCTCACAATTTTATCTGGAGTAAAAATGATTTATGCATCTCTACACCAGATAAATTCTATTTTAATAATACTTTCAACATTGTATTTTCTTTATATTATAAAATATAAAGGGCCTAATTGTTAGTTCCTATTTGTAGACATTAAAACTCAAATTAGCTCACAGCTTTTAAATTACCTTTTGAAGATTTATTCAATGCTTGATCAAGATCCTCAATAATATCATCGATGTGTTCAATACCGATACAAAGTCTTACATAACTTTGTGTAACACCCGATGCAGCTAGTTCTTTCTCATTTAATTGACTATGAGTTGTACTTGCTGGATGAATTGCTAAACTTCTAGCATCACCAATATTTGCTACGTGATAGAACATTTTTAAAGACTCGATAAACTTTTTACCAGCTTCAATTCCACCTTTAAGCTCGATACCAATCATTGGTCCATTTCCACCTTTAAGATATTTTTTTGCTCTATCGGCAATGGGTTTATCGTGTTCTGTAGAATAAATAACTTTTGTAACTTCTTTATGTTTTTTTAGAAAATCAACTACATACTCAGCGTTAGCGCAATGTTGTCTCATTCTTAAAGCAACCGTTTCAAGTCCTTGAATTATTGCAAAAGCATTATCTGGAGCCAGAGCTGATCCTAAGTCTCTCAATAAACAAACTCTTGCTCTAACAGCAAAAGGAACATTAGCACCAGTTAATTCTGGTACGGCTTTTCCCCAAATAACACCACCATAACTTGCATCTGGTTCGTTAAATAATGGTTGTCTTTTTGGATCTGCGGTCCAATCAAAGTTACCACTATCAACGATACTACCCGCTACAGCTGTCCCATGACCACCTATATATTTTGTGAGTGAATGTATTACCACAGCAGCTCCATGTTCTATTGGTTTACAAATCACAGGTGATGCAGTGTTATCCATTATTAATGGTATATTATATTTTCTTCCAATATCAGAAACTTCCTTAATTGGAAAAACTCTTAAATATGGATTGGGTAGAGTTTCACCATAAAAAGCTCTAGTTTTGTCATCTATTAACTTCTCAAAATTTTCAGGATTACTTGGATCTGCATATCTTATTTCTATACCAAGCTTACTAAGTGTATGCGTGAATAAAGATACCGTTCCACCATAAAGGTCAGTTGAACTAACTATATTGTCTCCTGCTTGAGCAACATTTAGTACAGCAAAAGTTGAGGCAGTTTGTCCTGAAGAAACAGTTAAACATGCAAGTCCTCCCTCAAGTGCAGCTACTCTTTTTTCCAACACATCATTTGTTGGATTCATTATACGAGTATAGATGTTACCAAATTCTTTAAGAGCAAAAAGGTTAGCAGCGTGCTCTGTGTTGTTAAATTGGTATGATGTTGTCCTATAAACTGGAACAGCTACGGCGTTCGTCGCTGGATCACTTCTATAGTCACCACCGTGGATAGCTATAGTTTCAGGGTTATTTCTTTTTTTAGTCATTTTACTCCTTTTTTAGTGCTTCAACATTATGTTAGGCGCACAATACAGTTCAAATGCCTACCGATTTTATTAATTTTATGAAATTTCCTTTTTAGCAGTTATAAGCCCGCAATAGGATCAAATCGGCAAGTAATTTTTAGCATATAAGCTACATAATTCAAGCTAAATATAAAATTGACTTTGTAATTATTAATAGTATTAATCCTCGCACAATGACAAAATTCACTAAAAAAGACCAATTAGCTTCATCTTGGTATGAAATAGACGCGAAGAATGCAGTAGTTGGAAGATTAGCAACTGTAGTTTCAAATATCATAAGAGGTAAGAATAAAACTACATACACTCCTCATATGGATGATGGTGATTTTGTTGTTGTTAAAAATATTGAACAAGCAAAATTTACTGGAAAAAAATTTCAAGATAAAAAATATTACAGACACACTGGTCATCCAGGTGGAATTAAAGTTACAACACCTGAGAAACTTCATGAAAAAAAACCTGGAGAAACTTTAAAAATGGCAGTTAAAAGAATGTTACCTGGTGGAGTATTGGGGAGAAAACAATTAACAAAATTAAAAATTTATGCAGGAAATGAACATCCGCATTCAGCACAAAATCCTACAGTTATCGATTTAGACAAATTAAATAGTAAAAATATAGCAAGAAACTAAAATGGAAAATACTCAATCAGCTTCAAAATCTCCTAAATTAAAATTAGATTTTAAAGATAGCAAATATGCTACAGGAAGAAGAAAAACATCAATAGCTAAAGTTTGGTTAAAAAAAGGTTCTGGTAAAATTTATGTAAACGGTAAATTGTTCAATGAATATTTTGCAGATGAAACACATAAAATGCAAATTACAAGACCATTTGAGATTATTAATCAGGCTACAGATTATGATGTAAGATGCAGTGTAAAAGGAGGAGGACCTACAGGCCAAGCAGGGGCTATGGTTCACGGTATTTCAAAAGCTTTAGTATTATTTGATGAAAATCTAAAAGCCACCTTAAAAACTGAGAAACTTACTACCAGAGATTCTAGGGCAGTTGAAAGAAAAAAACCTGGTAGAAGAAAAGCTAGAAGAAGCTTCCAATTCTCTAAAAGATAATTTTTTTTTAATTTTTAACTGTTATAATAAAAAATGCCCAAGCTTAAAGCATTAGTTGCTGGATCAACTGGATATATTGGTGTTCAATTAATTAAATTGTTAGTTAAACACAAAAATATCAATATTAGATACCTTTGCGGAAATTCCTCTGTAGGTAAAAACATTAAATCATATGATAAATCTTTATCTAAATATAAATTACCAAAAATTTTAAAATTTAATAAAAAATTATTAAAAGACGTTCATGTTATTTTTACAGCACTTCCAAATGGAGAATCGCAAGATATATCTAAACATTTAAGCAAAAATCATACTCTAATCGATCTCGCTGCAGATTTTAGATTAGAAAAAGCTTCTGATTATTTAAAATGGTATAAACAAAAACATCGAGCAACTAATTTAATAAAAAAAAGTATTTATTTACTTCCTGAAATTAATAGAAAAGAGATTAAAAAATATAATATTATTTCATGTCCAGGATGTTATCCAACATCAATATTGCTTCCTCTATTTCCTTTATTTAAGAAAAATTTAATTAAATTTAATAATATTATAATTGATTCAAAATCCGGATATTCAGGTGCTGGTAGAGGAGTTCACAAAAAATATAAAGATAAAAATCTATATCAGTCTTTGAGTGCTTATGGAGTTGGTTTTCATCGTCATAATTCTGAAATAGATCAAATGTTAAGAAAATTTACTAAGAAAAAATTTCAATTTAGTTTTACTCCTCACTTATCACCAATGTTTAGAGGTATTCTGAGTACTATATATGTTGATTTAGAAAATAATATTTCACAAACAAAGGTATTAAAAACATTAATTAGTTTTTATAAAAATGAAAGTTTTGTAAAAATATTTAAGTCTGACACATTGTTAAGCACCAATGACGTAATAAATACTAACAATTGTTATATTTCAGTTTGTAAATCTAAATATAGTAATAAAATAATCATTCTATCTGCTATTGATAATTTAATTAAGGGTGGGGCAGGTCAAGCTGTACAAAATTTAAATAATAAATTTAATTTTCCTGAAAAGACTGGATTAAAATGAGAAAATTTATAATAATTTTTTTTTCATTAATATTAGCCAATTGTTCTTTAAATAAAGATTCTCAATATTGGACAGAAAATTCTATTGAAAATAAAAATAATCAAAAAAAATTAAATCAAATATTAAAAAAGGCAGACGATATAACGTCAATGACATTAGAGGAATATGAGATTTATATAGATGACTATACAAAAAAAAGTAAATATCCAGATATAAGTAAATGAGTAGATTAATTAATATTGCAGTAGTAGGACTTGGTCAGGTTGGCAATTATTTGCTAAACGAACTAAATACAAAAAAGAAAGATATTGAGCTTAAAACAGGTAAGAAAATAAATGTAGTGGCTGTATCTGCAAGAAGTATTAATAAAAAACGAAAATTTAAAGTTAATAAAAAAATATTTTACAAAAATCCTTTAGAAATTTTTAAAAAAAATAACATCGATATATTGTTTGAAGCTATAGGTTTATCAGATGGAGTTTCTAAAAAAGTTGTAGAAACTGCTTTAAAAAGTAAAATCCATGTTATTACACCTAATAAAGCTTTAATATCAAAACATGGTAATGAGTTAGCAAAACTTGCAGAAAAAAATAAAGTTAATTTGGAATTTGAAGCATCAGTTGCTGGAGGTATCCCGATATTAAGATCTATTAAAGAAGGATTAGCAACAAATAAAATATCAAAGGTTTATGGAATTCTGAACGGTACCTCAAATTATATTTTATCTGAAATGGAAAATTCAAATGAAAATTTTGCTGACGTTTTAAAAAAAGCACAGATACTTGGTTATGCTGAACCTGGTAATCCTAAATTAGACTTAAATGGTTTTGACGCTTTTGCAAAAGTAAGAATTTTGTCTGCTTTAGCCTTTAATAGTAAAATTTCAAAACATAAATGTTTAATGGAAGGAATAGAAAAAATTGAATTAAAAGATATTAAAATTGCAAATCAATTAGATTTAAGAATAAAGCTACTCGGAATTTCTGAGTTAAAGAATAATCATCTTTTTGAAACTGTTCATCCATGTTTGGTTAGTAAAAAATCTTATATTGGTAATGTTAACGGTGTAATGAATGCAGTAATTCTACAAGGTAAACCTGTTGGAGAAAGTGTATTGCAAGGGGAGGGAGCTGGACCAGGCCCTACTTCTTCATCATTACTTTCTGATTTATTATCAATTTTGCGTGGAAATATAAAAAAACCTTTCGGTGTTAGTGTTTCTAAGCTTAAATCTTTAAAGCCATATAATGTAAATAATTATGTAAATTCATTATATTTAAGATTTGAAGTAAAAGATAAGCCCGGTGTATTATCCGAAATAACTAATCGTTTAGCTAAATACAAAATTTCAGTTAAAAGGTTAATCCAGACACCTGATAAGAAAAACAATAAGGCAACAATAGTTATTATAACTCATAAAACATCTGAAACTAATATTCATAATTGCTTGTCTATTTTCAAAAAAAATAAAAATATTTTAAAAACACCATCATTAATTAGATTGCTTGGTTAATGGAAATTTATTTAAAACTTTTTGAAGTTTTATTTCCAGTATTCCTAATTGTAGGTCTTGGATATCATTTGGGTAAAAAAAATCCCGACTTTGATACATCATTTATAACTACATACGCTGGTAATTTTGGAACTCCAGCTCTCGTTATTTTTGCTATTACTGCAGGTGGAGTAACTTTTGAGTTATTTAGTGAATATTTTGGTTACGCAATTATCTTATTAACATTATTTGGGATTGTAGGTTTGATTTTTCTTGTTCTTATGAAGAAAGATTATATTCGTGAATTACCAACTTTTATCTTGCCGAATACTGGAAATATGGGTATTCCGATTTGTTTATTTGCCTATGGTGAATTAGGAATGGGTATAGCAGCTGCAATTTCATCTCTTATTGTTTTACTCCACTTTACTTTAAATATTTTTTTAGCAAAAAGAGCCTTTGATTTTAAAACAATATTAAAAAGTCCATCATTTTACGCAATTTTAATAACAGTACTCTTTTTGTATTTTGAAATTCCATTTCCTCAATTTGTATTAAATACTGTAATGCTTTTAGCTTATGGAATGATTGTAATGATCCTTATGTCGCTAGGTGTTGCTCTTACACAAATGAAAGTATTTTCTTTTAAAGATGCATTAATAACTTCTTTTGGAAGAGTAATATTAGGTCCTATTATAGGATTTGCTGTTATAAAATTTTTTAATTTATCTGGTATACCAGCCGGTGTTCTATTAATTCAGTCTTGTATGCCTAGTGCAATTTTGTGTTATTTGATTGCGCACATGTATTCTCCTAAAGAAATTGTAGATAATATATCTAGCACAATTGTAGTATCTACAATCATGTCCTTATTCACTATTCCGATTACATTATTCTTTGCTTTAAAATACTTCTATTAAGAGATATCCTTCTTTTATGAAGGCTATAATTTTAAATGCATCTGCTTGGATGATTGTTCCTGTAATGGATGCTTTTGCTAAATATTTAAGCTCATCTATGGATGTTTTGCAGATAACGTGGGCAAGATATTTTTTTACTGTAGTCTTTACATTATCCCTAATGCTTATCTTTTATAGGCATTCATTAGTTTGGACGAAAAAACCAGCCCTTCAATTAATTAGAGGATTAATTTTTGTTTTTTCTACCTATTTATTCTTTTATGCAATATCGGAAATTTCACTTCCTAAAGCCTTAACCTTAGCTTTTGTTGCTCCAATTTGTGTTACAGCCTTATCTCCATTTTTTTTAAATGAGAAAGTAGGGGTGAAGAGGTGGACTGCTGTATCATTAGGATTTATTGGAACTTTAATTGTAATCAGACCTGGCTTTATAGAACTTAATTTAGCTACCATGGCTGCTTTAGGTAATGGAATTTGCTATGGGTTTTATCTTATTATCACGAGGAAGCTCAGTACCTCTGACAATCCTCTTTTAACCCTTTTACTATCGGGTTTAATAGGAACCATTATAATTAGCCTATTTATGCCCTCAGTTTGGGTTAATCCTACGTCAAATCAGTGGATTTTAATGGCTTTAATCGGCCTTATAGCCTCTGTAGCGCATCTTTTTCTCATATTATCACTCAAATACGCTGATGCTTCTAAATTAGCTCCTTTGGGCTATACAGAGATAATTACCAATATACTAATTAGTTATTATTTCTTTCATGAATTACCAGATAACTGGACTTATTTCGGTTTATTTATAATTGTTCTCAGTGGTCTATATATTTCTAGAAGAGAATATTTGCTTAATCGTCCTAATTAATAGTAAACAAATATTTACTAATATATAATGTAATACATTAATATACTTTAATAAACCGTTGTAATTATTATATTTTTTAATATTTAATATATAGATAAATTAATACAAATTATCAAATAAATTACTATTATCTTAAATAGATAAACAAATAAATAGCAATATTAATAAAGAAAACAAACCATAATGCTTAAAAGTGTTTAATCACAATGGTTTTATTAACTAATTAAACACTAAATTCAAAATTCTTAATTTAATAAGTGGGTAGGGGAACAAAAATTTTTAAAAATTCTATAAAAAATGATACTAAATTTAGCTTTGGTATCATTGAAAAGTAGAGCAATGCAGTTATAGAATATATGTTTTAAACGGCCATAGAGGTGCTTTATTTTGTTATATCTCGATATATAGTGCAACTGAAGGGTGAATATTACTATTTATGTTTAAATAAGCTTAAATATTAAAAAAACGTTGATTTTACTAGTCTTTTTGACCATAAATAGGCCAAAAAAGCCACTAAATATCAACTTTTTCGGATCTCAATAAGCGCAGTTTTGTCTTAATTCCACCTCTCCCTGAGTATCCTCCAAGGCCTCCATCGGACCGAATTACTCTATGACAGGGTATTTTGGGGGCATAAGGGTTTTTTCCACATGCATTAGCTACAGCACGCGCTGATTTAGGGCTTTTTATAGCTATTGCTACCTGTTTATAGGTTTTAACAGTGCCTTTTGGTATAGTTTTAAGGTAATTCCAGACTTTTAATTGAAATTTAGTACCTTTCATCAATAAAAATTTAAAATAATGAAACAAACTATAAAGAAAACAGTTAAAATTGAAAGATAAATAGTTTCAAGAGTTTTTCCAGATTTTCTATAATTAATAAAGCTTAATATTGCAAAACCAAAAGATGTTATTAAGAAATATATCGGTTCTATTACTCCGTCTATGCCCATCTGTAAGTTATATTTCATCATTATTGAGCTCGCAATATCATTAATTGTCCCTAAAAAATGACTAATTATTTTATTTGACATTAGAAAACTCTTGATATATTACTAATGATAATTAATTGTTATCAATAGTAATTATATGAATGAACTGACAACTGACTTAAAATCGCTACATGAGGCAACTTTAAATAACCTTAAAAACTCAAAGGCTAATAATACTTTAAGAGCTTATAAATCTGACTTTAAGGACTTCGGTGCTTTCTGTGCAAAACATAGATTAAATCCATTACCAACAGAGCCAAAAGTAATTTCCTTATACCTAACCCATCTCTCTAAAAATTCAAAAATAAGTACTTTAAGACGAAGATTGGTATCAATAAGCATGGTTCATAGGCTAAAAGGTCATTATCTAGATACCAAACATCCAATGATTGTTGAAAATTTAATGGGGATAAGAAGAGTTAAAGGGAGTATTCAGAAAGGAAAAAAACCTTTATTAATTAATCATTTAAAATCAATTATTAATGTAATTAATGAACAAAAAATTGATGAAATAAAAAAACATAGAGATAAATCAATAATCTTAATTGGCTTTGGAGGAGGCTTTAGAAGAACTGAGCTCATTTCAATTGATCATGAGGATTTAGAATTTGTTCCAGAAGGTCTAAAAATCACGATTAAAAGATCTAAAACTGATCAATTCGGTGAAGGAATGACCAAAGGACTTCCCTACTTCGATAATGAAATTTACTGTCCTGTTGCAAATCTAAAAAAATGGTTAGAAATTTCAAAAATTGAGTCAGGACCTATTTTTAGAAGATTTTCTAAAGGATTGTCATTAACAGACAAAAGATTAACTGACCAATCTGTAGTTTTATTAATGAAAGAGTATTTAAATTTAGCAGGCATTGATAACAAAAATTTTGCAGGTCATAGTTTAAGGTCGGGTTTTGCAACAGTAGCTGCTGACTCAGGCGCTGATGAGCGAAGCATAATGGCAATGACAGGTCATAAAACAACGCAAATGGTTAGAAGATATATAAGAGAGGCAAATATATTTAAAAATAATGCATTAAATAAAATTAAAATCTAAATTTAAAAATCAAAATTGTAAAAATTATTTATATCATATCTTTTGTAGTTAATATTAAATGGAATCCATCTATCAAGTTCATTGTTGATACTTGGAGGAACAAGATCAATAATATTTTTTTTGAATGCTGCAGCAGCGTGAACAATTAGACCGGAGTGACTACTAACACATGTATTGGAATAATATATAAGAGATAATATTTTATTTAAATCGGGACTTTCAATAATTTGTACATTATTATTATTCTCTAATTTTGTTTTAAGAAAATTAAAGATTTTATTATTACCTAAATTTGAAGTGATAACTATTTTGTTATTTTTTGATAAAAATAAAATTTTTTCATTTAATATATTTTGTATAATCGGTTCAAACGTCTCCCATCTTTGATCTATATGAAATAAAAAATAACTTTCACTAAAATATGATTGATTAACTGGATTATTAAATGGTAAATAATGATCTTTTGAAAAAATCTTTATATTTAATTTTTTTAAAAGATTTAAATAATGAAATTTATGATTATCTTTTAAATTATAGTTTTCGAGTGAAATTTCATTTTTATCAAAAAAATTACTGATAAAAAAATTAGGTCTACTGACAGAGAAAAACTTATTTAAGAATTTTTTTCTTTTAATGTATTTAATACATGCTTTGGTAGTACCATTTAAAAAAATAGAAGATATATAGGAGTGATTTTTACCATCAAGTTGTAAGATCAAATCAAAATTATTTTTATTTAAATTTAGATAATTTTTAAACAAAAAAACAATTAAAGGTTTGTTGTATATTATAATATCTAAATCGTTTTCATAATATTTGGCAATTGATTTATTATAATTTGAACATATCAAAGTAATTTTACATTCTGGAAAGTTTAATTTTAGATTATAAATAACTGCTGATATATTTAATAAATCACCTAGACGATCAGTTTTAAAAATTAATATATTTTTCATTTACTTTTGTTTTGAAACCGTATGATTTTAGTAAAGAAACATCAGCAACCAGCTTAGTTTTTTTATTTTTTACTTTTAATATTGGTTTTTTATTAAGTTTTTTTGATAAAAATTTAATAATTTTTATTAATGAATAATCTTTTCCAGAACCAACGTTTAACGTGTCATTGATATTTTTATTAATAATAAATTTAATCACTCTAGATACTTCAGAAACGTGAATAAAATCTCGCACAGATTTATCTATATTAATAATTTTACCATTAATAATTTTTTCTCTAATATCCGATATAAAATAACTTTTTGATTGATTTGGTCCATAAACATTAAAAAGTCTTAAAATAGTATAATTTTTATAATTTTTTTTAATATAATTTTCAGATTTTAGCTTTAACTTTGCATATATGTTTCTTGGATTGGTTTTGGATGTTTCACTTAGTTTTTTTTTTGAGTAATCATACACATGACTTGTTGATATAAAAATGAAGTGTGGTTTGCTATCTAAATTATTAAAATAATTTATGATTTTTTTAATTGAATTGTAATTAGTATTTAAACATTCAGTTTTATTAGTCTCACATTTTAATCGAGATAAACCTGCAAAATTAACAAAATGAGTAATTTTTTTATTTTTAAGAAATTTTTTTATTTTATTTAAATTATTAATGTTATTTCTAAATGGTAAAATCTTAAATATTTTTTTGTTTTTTTTATAAAAATCTTCACCAATAAAACTATTATATCCAGTAATACAAATTTGTTTCATTCTTTATAAAGAAGAATAGATACTTTCTACCAGCAAATTTAATTTTTTAGTTGTAATTTTTACATTGTGCAAACCTAGAAAAAAAGCATTTTTATCTATCAGGTCAGCATTATGTAATTTGGGTCCTGTTTTAATTTTATATAATTTTATAGAAGGTTGATTTGCAAAATTTCCGCTTATAATTGGTCTAGTCATAACACCTTTGAGATTTAATTTTTTCATTACTCTCAATTTATACTTTTTATCTTTTGAATTCAGAATGAATGGAATTCCAAACCAAGCTATATTTGAGTGTTTTTGGTCTTTGAGTATTGAAAATTGATGATTGTACTTATTATTTTTAATTAGTTCATTTTTAATCGTTAAAAAATTATATTTTCTTATAGATAAAATATTTCTAATTCTCTTAAGTTGTTCAATACCTATAGCGGCATTTATATCTGTAGGTCTTAAATTAAAACCAGAATTAATAAAGATCCAATTTTTATCAATTTTTTTATATTTTTTTGCAATTTTTTTAGATTTAGACAAACCTCTTGACCAACCATGCGATCTAAGTGATTTAATAACTTCTAAATTTTTTGAATTGTTTGTACAAACCATACCACCTTCACCAGAGGTAATATGATGTGAATAATAGAATGAAAACGATGAAAATTCACCAAATGTTCCCAAGGGTTTGTTTTTAAAGGTTGAACCAAGTGCTTCACAAGTATCTTCAATTAAAATTATTTTATTTTTCTTACAAATATTTGTTAATTTTGTCATATCTGCACAATTTCCAAGTGCATGAACTAACATGAGTGCTTTAGTTTTTTTTGAAATTTTTTTTTCTAAATCTGATAAACTTATATTTAATGAATCTAAATCAATATCTACAAACTTAACTTTAAGCCCACTTTGAATAATTGGCCATAAAGAAGTAGACCAACATATGGCAGGAACCAATACTTCATCACCAGGTTTAAGTCTTTTAATCATTGGATTGATTAAGCACTGAAAAATTAGTAAATTAGCTGAAGATCCTGAATTTACCATTAGAGAACTCATTTTTACAATTTTATTTTTGAAAAAACTCTCAATTTCCTCTGTTTTTTGGCCCATCGTGATTTTTTTAGAATTAATGACCTTAATTGCAGCTTTCAAATCTGCTTTTTCAAGTACACTTTCTGTAAGAGGATAAATTAATTTAGCCATTTAATTCATTATAAATCATATCATCAACTAATTTATTAAATGAATATTTTGGTTTCCATTTAAGTAGTTTTTTTGCTTTAGTGAAGTCACCTATCAAATCATCAACTTCAGTTTCTCTAAAATATTTCTTATCAACTTTAATAATTATTTTTTTATTTAATTTATTAATTCCAACTTCTTTTAATCCCTTATTCTTCCAGACAAGATTTATATTTAATTTTTTCGCACATATATTTATAAAATCTTTCACAGAATGGGATGTTTTCGTTGCAATCACAAAATCATCAGGATTTTTACTTTGTAATATTTTCCACATAGACACTACATAATCTTTTGCATGACCCCAATCTCTTCTAGAATATAAATTTCCTAAAGTTAAAATTTTCTGTTTACCATGCTTAATTCTAACTAAACCCTGGACTATTTTTTTAGTAACAAAATTTACTCCTCTACGTGGTGACTCATGATTAAATAGAATACCATTACATGCATGTACTCCATAGGCCTCTCTGTAATGAATAACACTATGGTAAGCAAAAACTTTAGATATTGCATAAACTGATCTAGGTTGAAATAAAGTTTTTTCATTTTGTGGAGGTTTAGATTTACCAAACATTTCGGAACTAGAGGCTTGATAAAATTTAATTTTTTTTCTTTTATAATGACGAATTATTTCTAATAATCTTAAAGGACCTAAAGCATTAACATCAGATGTATACTCTGGTATTTGAAAAGAGATTTTAACATGGCTTTGGGCTGCTAGATTATAAATTTCATCAGGATTTACTTGATTAATAATTCTATTTAAGGATCCAACGTCAGATAAATCACCATGATGCATAATTAGATTTTTATTTTTAAAATTTACACTGTCAAAAATATGATCAATTCTACTAGTATTTGGTGTCGATGTTCTTCTTTTAATGCCGTGTACCTGATACTTTTTTTTTATTAAAAATTCCGCCAGATATGATCCATCTTGACCAGTTATACCAAGTATTAAAGCTTTTTTTTTCATTTCTTTAAGTAACACAATTTATCGTCAAAGGAAAATTCTAAATTATATCTTTTAGATAAATTTTTTAATTCATCTGTAGTTAAAATATTTTCTTTATTACCATCAACTTCTTTTAATTTATAATAAAAAAAATTTTTAAAATTAAATGATAA
>CACEHR010000011.1 GCA_902559395.1 uncultured Pelagibacteraceae bacterium | reverse complement strand
AAAGTTAATTTTTCAAGACAAGGTTTAATTAAACTTAAAAATTCTTCTCAAGATCAAGCTATAGAAATAGTTAGAAGAAGGGTAGATGAGGTTGGAACTAATGAACCCAACATACTTAAAAGAGGAAATAACCGAATTTTAGTAGAGCTACCTGGATTAGATGATCCGATGAGAATAAAATCATTGCTTGGCAAAACTGCCAACCTGACTTTTCGATTTGTAACAAATGACGAAAATGATCGTTTTGGAGTTGAAAAATTAAAATTTGAAAATGGTTTAGAAGAAGCCACAGTTAGTAAAAGAATTATAATAAGTGGTGAAAATTTACTTGATGCGCAACCAAAAATGGACACTCAAGCCAATCAAACAATTGTTTCATTTACTTTAGATAGAGTAGGCGCAAAAAGGTTTGGTAAGGCAACTTCAACCGGTATTGGAAAGCAATTAGCAATTGTTTTGGATGGTAAAATTATTAGTGCCCCTGTAGTTAGAGACACGATTGCAAGTGGATCTGGTCAGATAAGTGGTGGCTTCACTTTTCAAACAGCAACTGATTTAGCTTTATTATTAAGATCAGGAGCATTACCAGCACCATTAGAAATAATTGAAGAAAGAACAGTTGGACCAGATCTTGGACAAGACTCAATTAATGCAGGAATGATTGCATTAGCAATAGGTTTTATGTTGGTAATAATTTTTATGTTCGTAAAATATAAAATTTTTGGATTAATTACCAATGTAACACTAATAGTTAATTTGTTTATTCTTTTGGGTGTTTTAACTTTATTTGAAGCTACTTTAACATTGCCTGGTATTGCAGGGATTATTCTAACTGTAGGTATGGCAGTTGATGCAAATGTTTTAATTTTTGAGAGAATTAAAGAGGAACTAAAAGATGAGTCTAATAATATTTTGGCTTTTGATGGTGGTTATATCAAATCAAGAACAGCTATTTTAGATGCTAATATTACTACATTATTAGCTGCAATTATTTTATTTTTTATGGGTTCAGGCCCAGTCAAAGGTTTTGCTGTAACTTTAGGAGTTGGAATATTTACAACACTATTTTCAGTTTATTTTATAGCTAGATTATTCACTAGTATTTACGTAGCAAGAAATAAAAATAAGGAAAATTTAATATAATGATTGCTTTTAATAAATATTATAACCACTTTAATTTACTCTCATCGATTTTAATTGTTGTTTCATTATTATTGTTAATTTTTAAAGGACTTAATTTTGGTATAGATTTTAAAGGCGGTACTTTAATTGAATTAAGAGCTTCAGATTCTAAAATAAATGTAAGTTCATTAAGAGATAGATTTAATCAAATGGATTTAGGAGATGTCTCAGTAAAGAAATTTGGTAATGATACAGATTTTTTAGTTAAATTTGAAAATAAAGATAATAAAAAGAATATCATTGAGGAAATTAAAACTAATTTAGATAAATCTTTTGGAAATAACTATGATTTTAGAAGGGTAGAGAATGTTGGGCCAAAGGTAAGTGCTGAATTATTAAAATCAGGTGTAATAGCAATATCCTTGTCTTTAGCACTAATGTTAATTTATATTTGGATAAGATTTGAATGGCAATTTAGTTTGGGCGCTATTCTAGCTCTGTTCCATGATGTAATTGTAACTCTAGGAGTTTTTTCATTATTTAGTTTAGAAATTAATTTATCAATTATAGCAGCAGTGCTAACAATAGTTGGATATTCTATGAATGATACAGTGGTCATTTTTGATCGTGTCAGAGAAAATCTAAGAAAATATTCAGATATAAAAATTTTTGAATTAACAAATATTTCAATTAATGAAACTTTATCAAGAACAATAATAACATCTGCAACTACTTTACTTGCTTTATTAGCTATATATTTTTTTGGTGGAGAGATACTCAAAGGATTTTCACTTGCTATGATATTAGGTGTTGTTTTTGGAACTTATTCCTCTATTTACATAGCGAATACCGTTCTAGTAAGATTAAGAGTTTCTCAAAAAACAGTTTTGAGAGATGACGATCAAAATAAATTAAATTAATCATTAAAATTTTTAAAATTTCATTATAATACTTCAAAGCATTATAATTATTTTATGAATATAAGACTTTGGAAACCGTCCAGTAAAGTAAAAAAAAATTCAAATTTATTTAAATTTGAAAAATTTATATCTGAAAGATTTAACAAAAATTTTAATGAAAATTTCAAACAAATTCATGATTGGTCAATTAAAAATCAAGGTGATTTTTGGAGTAGTGTGTGGGATTTCTCAAAAGTTAAAGGTATTAAAAGCAACACAAAAGTCAAAAAATCAAAAAAATTTTTTAAAAATACTTTTTTACCAAATTCAAGATTAAATTTTAGTGAAAATTTACTTTCAAAAAATACAAAAGAGAAAGCAATTACTTTTATTAGTGAAAATGGATATCGTGAGATACGAAATTGGAAAGAGTTAAATAAAAATGTAAAAAATATTTCAAATAATTTTAAAAAATTAAATATTAAGCCGAAAGATAGAATAGCAGCTTATATGCCAAACATATCTGAAACAGTAGAGGCTTTTTTGGGTACTGTTGCTATTGGAGCAATATGGTCATCTTGCTCACCTGATTTTGGAATTAACGGAGTTATAGAGAGATTTTCTCAAATTAAACCAAAAATTTTAATTGTTACTAATCAATATTTTTACAATGGAAAAAAAATTAATATTTTAGAGAGAATTCCTGAAATATTAAAAAAAATCCCTTCTATAAAACATGTAATCATATCTATTTATCCAGGTCAGCCAATTTTAAAAAAACTTCCAAGATACAAAAATATCAAAACACACTATTGGAACAATATTATTAAGGAAAATGCTTCAAAATTTAAATTTCATAAATTTGATTTTGAACATGACTTAGCAATTCTTTATTCTAGCGGTACAACTGGTAAACCTAAATGTATTTGCCATAAAAATGGTGGTGTATTAGTTCAGCATTTAAAAGAGCATCAGCTACATTGTGACATTAAAGAAAATGACAATGTTTTTTATTTTACAACATGTGGATGGATGATGTGGAATTGGCTAATTTCAGTTTTAGCCTCAAAAGCATCAATTGTATTATTCGATGGTTTCCCAATGTATAAACGTGATGATCTTCTTATAAAAATAGCCAATAAAGAAAATATAACCTTATTTGGTGTTAGTGCCAAATATGTTGATGCATTAAGAAAAACGAATAAAAACTTTAAGAAAATTCATAAGTTAGAAAAACTTAAAACTATTTGTTCTACTGGATCTCCATTATCAGCAGATTGTTTTAAATATGTTTATAAGAATATTAAAAAAAATGTTCATTTAGCATCTATTTCTGGAGGAACAGATATTGTTTCTTGTTTTGTTTTGGGAAATTTATACCAATCTGTACATGCAGGAGAAATACAAAGCAAAGGTTTAGGTATGGATGTACGAGTATTTAATGAAAAGGGAAAGTCTATTTTAAATCAAAAAGGCGAATTAGTTTGTGTTAATCCTTTTCCATCAATGCCTTCAAAATTTTGGAATGATTATAAAGATACTAAATATAAAAAAGCTTATTTTAACAGATATAGAAATATATGGCACCATGGTGATTACGCTCAAATAACAAATAATAATGGATTAATAATATCAGGAAGATCAGATACAACTCTAAATCCTGGTGGCGTAAGACTTGGCACTGCCGAAATCTATTCTGAGGTAGAGCGGTTTAAAGAAATTAGAGAGTCTTTGGTTGTTGGACAATCTTGGGACAATGATGTTAGGATAATTTTATTTGTAATTTTAAATCCAAAATATCAACTTAATGATAACTTATTGAAAAAATTAAAATTTCAAATTAGAAAAAATGCATCACCTAGACATGTGCCAAGAAAAATCATTCAGATAAACGACATACCAAGAACCAAAAGTGGTAAAATTGTTGAATTAGCAGTTAAAAATATAATTGAAGGAAATAAAATAAAAAACAAAGAAGCTTTGGCTAATCCAGATAGTTTAAATCAATTTAAGAATATTAAAGAGCTACAATATTAACTTTTCAATATATATTTTGTGCTGCAACCATAGATAGCAGCATTGGCAAAGACAAAAGAGTATTAGTTCTTGAAAATAGCATTGCTGTTTTAGCAGATTTAGCTTTTGTGTCTGGATCACTTTCAACAATTCCCAAAGCTCTTTTCTGATTTGGCCAAATTACAAACCATACATTAAATGCCATTATAATTCCTAGCCACATCCCAATTCCTATCGCCGTATGTTTTGGTACTCCTGAACCAATACTTAAAGTCATTGCATCATGAAGATATCCATTAAGAAGAGCTAGAATTAAACCTGAAAGAACAGTTAATGCAGCAGCCCATCTAAAGTAAAATAATGCAGCTGGTGCTATCACTTTACCAATGGCTGGTTTTTGCTCATCTGGAATTTTTCCCATGTTTGGAATTTGAACAAAATTAAAATACCAAAGTAATCCAATCCACATAATTGCAACAATCACATGTATGTATCTAAACAACCAGCTCCAGAAAAGTGCATCAAAAGCTATTCCATCATTTAAATAAAACAATCCTAAAAACAATATTATTGCTAACGCAAGGGATGCATGAACTGTTTTTGACAATGATGATAATAAGCTACTCATGATTCTTAATTACTATACACTAATTTTTGAACATTTTTAAGTTGTTAAATCTAGTTCAAAAGAGGTTTTAAAAATTGACCGGTATAACTCTCCTTAACTTTGCATACTTCCTCAGGTTTTCCTTCGGCGACAATATTACCACCCTTTACACCACCTTCAGGACCCATATCCACAATGTAGTCGGCTGTTTTAATAACATCTAGATTATGTTCAATGACAACTACTGTATTCCCTAGTTTTACAAATGTATGAAGTATCTCTAAAAGTTTTTTAATATCATGTTGATGTAGACCTGTGGTTGGTTCATCCAATATATACATTGTTCTTCCCGTTGATCTTTTAGAAAGTTCTTTTGCAAGCTTAATTCGTTGTGCTTCACCCCCTGATAGAGTAGTTGCTTGCTGACCAATTTTTATATAGCCTAATCCAACTTTTTTAAGAGTTAACAATTTTGTTTTTATATTAGATATATTTTCAAAATACTCACACCCCTCATCAACTGACATATCTAAAACATCAGCAATACTTTTACCTTTAAATTTAATTTCTAAAGTTTCTCTATTATATCTGGTACCTTTACACTCATCACATTGTATATAAACATCAGGTAAAAAATGCATCTCATATGTAATTACACCATCACCCTCACAAGCTTCACATCTGCCTCCTTTAACATTAAAAGAAAATCTTCCTGGTTTATATCCTCTGGTTTTAGATTCTGGTAAACTTGTAAACCAATCCCTAATAGGCCCAAAAGCACCCGTATATGTTGCTGGATTTGATCTTGGAGTTCTACCAATAGGAGACTGGTCAATATCAATTATTTTATCAATTAATTCTACTCCTTTGTATCCTTTAAATGATTTAGGTGCTTTTCTTGCTTTATTATTTAATGTTAAATTTAAAGCATGAAATAATGTTTGTAGTATTAAAGTAGATTTTCCACTACCAGAAACACCAGTGACACAGGTAAAAGTTCCAGTTGGAATTTTAAGATTTACATTATTTAGATTATTTCCACTTGCGCCATTGATTTCTACAAATCTTCCATTTTTAGCTAAACGTCTAGTTTTAGGAATCTCAATTGTTTTTTTATTTGCAAGATATTGACCTGTAATACTATTTTTATCTTTTTTTAAATCTTCATAAGAACCTTGGGCTGTTATCTCACCACCATTACTTCCAGCTTCGGGACCTAGATCAATTATATGATCTGCATTTTCCATTGTTTCTGTGTCATGCTCTACAACAATAACAGTATTACCTAGATCTCGTAATCTTTTAAGTGCATTAATCAGTTTAACGTTATCTTTTTGGTGTAATCCAATTGAAGGCTCATCTAAAACATATAATACACCTGTCAAACCTGATCCAATTTGTGAAGCTAATCTTATTCTTTGAGCTTCACCGCCTGATAAAGTTCCAGATTCTCTTGATAATGTTAAATAATCTAAACCAACATTTAAAAGAAAATTTAACCTTTCGTTAATTTCTTTTAGAACATGTTCTGCTATTTTAAATTGTCGTTTATCAAGGTTATTTTCTAAATTTTTAAACCATTCTGCTGCATCTAAAATAGATTTTTTTGTTACCTCACTAATATTTAGATCATTGATTTTTACACATAAGGCTTCCTCTTTTAATCTATCACCATTGCATGCTTCACAGGCAGTATCAGATTGATATTCAGCTATTGCTTCTCTTTTCCATTCGCTATCAGACTCTAAAAATCTTCGTTCAAGATTATTAATTACACCTTCAAAAGTTTTTTTGTAAGAATATTTCTCGTATCCATCATCATAATTAAATTTAATCTCATCTTCATCCGAGCCATATAGAATAATATCTTTAATTTTTTTTGGTAATTTTTTCCATTTTTCATCTAAAGAAAAACCATAATGTTTTGCTAAAGATGCTAGGGTTTGAGCATAATATAAAGTAGTTGATTTTGACCAGGGTTCAATTGCTCCATCAGCTAAACTTTTCCTTTCATCAGGAACAACTAAATTTGGATCAACATTTAATTTCATTCCAATTCCCTCACACTCTTCACAAGCTCCATAGGGACTATTAAATGAAAAAAGTCTTGGCTCAATTTCTTCAATTGTAAAACCACTTTCAGGACATGCAAATTTTGTAGAATAAATTAATTTTTCAATTTTTCTAAATTTTTGAGGAAGAGTTTCATCTTCATATTCGACAAAAACTAAACCGTTAGCTAAATTTACAGCTGTTTCAATACTTTCAGCTAATCTGTTTCCAAGTTTTGAATTTAAAACTATTCTATCAACTAAGATTGAAATATCATGTTTAAGTTTTTTATCTAGATTAGGAGATTTTTCAATATCGTATAAAACATTATCTATTTTAATTTTTCTAAAACCTCTTCTTTTGTAGCTTAAAATATCTTTTTTATATTCACCTTTACGACCTCTTACAACTGGGGCGTAAATATATATTGTTGATTTTTTTGGTAATTTTTTAACCAAATCTACTATTTGTGTAATTGTTTGTGAGGTTATTGGTTTACCTGTAAATGGCGAGTAGGGGATACCTGCTCTAGCATATAACACCCTCATGTAATCATAAATTTCAGTTACAGTTGCAACAGTAGATCTTGGGTTTTTTGAGGTATTTTTTTGCTCGATTGCAATAGCTGGACTTAATCCTTCTATTAAATCAACATTTGGTTTTTTCATTTTATCTAAAAATTGACGAGCATAGGCAGATAAACTCTCCACATACCTTCTCTGACCTTCTGCGTAGATTGTATCAAAAGCTAAAGATGATTTTCCTGACCCTGATAGACCCGTTATGACCACAAATTTGTCTTTTGGAATCTCTACAGTAACATTCTTCAAATTATGTTCTTTAGCGCCCTTAATAACTATCTTTTTCATCATAATTTTAGTTGCTTTGAGTTAATAAAATTAATATTCAGAAGAATTGTGATATAATTCTAATTAACTAATTTAACAAATATTAAATATTATGGCTGGAAGTTTAAATAAAGTATTATTAATTGGTCGTTTGGGCGCAGATCCTGAAATTAAGCAAATGGTAAATGGTAAAAGTGTAGCCAGACTAAGCCTTGCAACAAGTCAATCCTGGAAGGATAAAAACACAGGTGAAAGAAAAGAAAAAACTGAATGGCACCGTATAGTTGTATTTAATGAGGGTTTAGTAAATGTTGTACAACAATATTTAAAAAAAGGTGCTCAAGTTTATGTTGAAGGACAACTTACGACAAGAAAATGGAAAGATGAACAATCGGGTCAAGATAAGTACTCTACTGAAATAGTTATACAAGGATATAATTCTTCACTTACGATGTTGGGTGGGGGAAATTCTGGTGGTGGAATTCAAAATGACACAACTCAACAAAATAACATTGAGGATTCTTCACAAGTGTCAGACATGGATGATGAAATTCCATTTTAACTTCTATGAAAAATACTGAAGAGTTTAAAGATAAAAACATAAAATTAATCTCAATGCATGATGAGATGAGTTCATCATATCTTTCTTATGCAATGAGTGTAATTGTAAGTCGTGCACTTCCTGATGTAAGAGATGGCTTAAAACCTGTTCATAGAAGAATTTTATATGCAATGTATAAAGGTGGATATGATTGGTCTAAACAATTTAGAAAATCTGCAAGAATAGTTGGAGATGTTATTGGTAAATATCATCCTCATGGAGATCAATCTGTTTATGATGCTTTAGTTAGAATGGTGCAAGATTTCTCTATGAGCCTACCATTAATTCAAGGCCAAGGAAATTTTGGATCTATAGATGGCGATCCAGCTGCAGCAATGAGATACACTGAAACTCGTTTATCAAAAGTTTCTCAATATTTAATTGATGATATAGAAAAAAACACAATTTCATTCAAAAGCAATTACGATGAAACAGAGAAAGAGCCAAGTGTTTTACCATCTCAATTTCCAAATTTATTAGTAAATGGAGCTGGTGGTATTGCTGTTGGTATGGCAACAAGTATACCTCCTCACAATTTAGGTGAAATTATAGATGGTACTTTGGCTTTAATTGATAACAAAGATATTAAAATTAAAGAATTGATGAAACATATACCTGGTCCAGATTTTCCAACTGGTGGTGTAATTATAGGTAAAGATATAATTAAACAAGGATATAACAATGGAAGAGGATCATTTAAAATTAGAGGTGAAATCTCAATTGAACAACAAAAAAATGGACGTGAAAGACTTGTAATAACTTCTATACCTTATCAAGTTAACAAATCAGTTTTAAATGAAAGGATTGCTCAATTAGTAAGAGAAAAAAAGATTGAAGGAATAAGAGATATTAGAGACGAGTCTAACAGAGAAGGTATTAGGGTAGCAATAGATTTAAGGAACGGTGTAGAACCAGAAACCATAAAGAGACAATTATATAAAAATACTCAGATAGAGAGTTCATTTGGTTTTAATACTTTAGCGATTGTTGAAGGAAAACCTCAAACTTGCACACTGAAAGATTTTTTATCTAATTTTTTAACTTTTAGAGAAGATGTAGTTATTAAGAAAACTAAATTTGATCTTCAAAAAGCAGAAGAACGTGCTCATATACTAATAGGATTATCAGTTTCAGTTGAAAATTTGGATAAAATAATAAAAATTATTCGATCATCTAAAACACCAGATGATGCCAAAGTATCAATTTTAAAAATCAAGTGGAAAATAAATAAATCACAAAAATTAATTTCTTTAATAGAGGGAAAAAAGGGCAAAAATCTTTATTCTTTAACTGAACCACAAGTTTTAGCTATTTTAGAATTAAGACTTCAAAAATTAACTGCATTAGGAATAAATGAAATCGAAGTTGAAATTAAAAAACTAGCTGAACTAATCACTAAATATAAAAAGATTATTTCATCAAAAAAAGAACTTTTAAAAGTAATCAGTGAAGAGTTAAAAAATATTAAAGAGAAATTTGCTATTCCAAGAAGAACTAAAATTATAGATGCTGTTTTAAATTATGATATTGAGGAAACCATTCAAAAACAATCAGTTATAATTACCGTTACATTGCAAGGTTATATTAAAAGAGGTTCGTTAGATGGTGTTAAAAAACAAAAAAGAGGTGGCAAGGGAAAGTCAGGTATAACTACTAGAGATCAAGACTCTGTTGTGCAAACGTTATCTGTAAATACTCATACTTCAGTTCTTTTCTTTTCTACTGAGGGTTTAGTTTACAAGATCAAAGCTTGGAAAATACCAGAAGGTTCGTCATCATCTAAAGGTAAGTCTTTATTTAATATTTTACCTTTAAAGAGTCACCAAGCAATAAGCTCAATTATGCCTATGCCCGAAGATGAAACAGATTTAAAAAATTATCAAATAATTTTTGCTACAGCTCAGGGAAAAGTTCGAAAAAATAGTTTAGAAGATTTTTCATCAATTAATGCATCTGGAAAAATTGCAATGAAATTAGATAATAATGACAAAATTGTAGGTGTTAAAATCTGCAAAGATGATCAGGATATAATTTTAAGCACAAAATTTGGAAAATGTATTAGATTTGAAGCCAAAAAGTTAAGAGTTTTTAAAGGCAGATCTTCTAAAGGAATTAAGGGAATAGAGTTAGCACCAAATGATCAAATAGTATCTTTGTCAGTTATTGATAATGATAAAATTAATAAAAACGGAAAAAAATCAAAAGACGAAAAATTTGAATTAAAAGCAAAAGAGAAATTTGTTTTATCAATAAGTGAAAATGGTTATGGAAAAAAGACATCTCATACTGATTACAGAGTTACTAATAGAGGTGGTAAAGGAATTATAGGAATAGTAAATTCACCAAGAAATGGAAACATTACTTCATCATTTCCAGTTTTTGAAGGCGATGAAATTTTAATTTCTACTAATAAAGGAAGGGTTATTAGAGTAGCTGTTAAAGAAATTAGAACTGCAGGAAGAAATACCCAAGGAGTTAGAATAATTAAGTTATCAGGAGAAGAAAAAGTTGTTTCAGCTATTAAAATTGATGATAATTTAATTTAATGAGTAAAATTGCAATTTATCCAGGAACATTTGATCCAATTACTTTTGGACATATAGATGTAATAAAAAAATCATTAAAATTATTTGATAAAATAGTAGTAGGTGTCTCAGATGAAAGTAACAAAAATTATCTATTTAGTTCTGAAGAAAGAATAGAAATAGTAAATAAAGCTTTATTTAAAGATCTAAAGTTAAATAGGAAAAAAATAAAAGTAGTATCATTTGGCTCTTTAACCACTGATTTATGTAAAACATACAAATCAAACATTATTTTAAGAGGATTGAGAGCTGTATCTGATTTTGAATATGAATTTCAATTAGCTGGTATGAACAGAAAATTGAACCAAAATATTGAAACAATTTTTTTAATGTCTGATGTAGAAAATCAAATTATTTCATCTAGATTTGTAAAAGAGATTGTTAAATTAAAAGGTGATATTAAAAAATTTACTACTAAAAGTACGATCAAGTCTTTAAAAGAGAAATATGAATAAAATTTTTATTAAAATACTTATTTTGTTTTTTTTTATTACCAATCAATCAATAGCTGAGGAGAATATAATGATATTAAAATTAAAAGATGGAGATGTAAAAATTGAATTATTTGAGGATGTTGCTCCAAATCATGTTAAAAGAATTAAGGAATTAGCAAATAGTGGTAAATACGATAACGTTGTTTTTCACAGAGTTATTGACGGATTTATGGCTCAAACAGGGGATGTTAAATTTGGAAATTCAGAATCCAAAGATTTTGATCTTAGAAGAGCTGGAATGGGTGGATCAGATTTTCCTAACTTAGAGCAAGAATTCAATAGTTTACCACATGATAGAGGAACTTTATCAATGGCGAGAGCTCAAGATCCAAATAGTGCAAATAGTCAATTTTTTATTTGTTTTCAGCCGGCTCCTTTTTTAGATCGTCAATATACAGTTTTTGGAAAAGTAATCGAGGGAATGGAATTTGTTGATAAAATAAAAAGAGGCGATCAAAATAATAACGGCGCTGTATCTGATCCAGATAAGATTATTAGTTTCAAATCTCAATAAATTTTTTAATGGCATTAAAAAAATTTGCCTTTAACCTTTTAAAAAAAGATAAATTTGCACGATGTGGTTTAATAGAGACTCATCGTGGAAACATACAAACCCCAGCATTCATGCCTGTTGGAACGCAGGCAACTGTAAAAGCTTGTACAATAGATGATATTAAAAAAACAGGTTCTGAAATAATACTTTCAAATACATATCACTTAATGATACGTCCAGGTGTAGAAAGAATTCAGTCAGCAGGCGGTCTTCATAATTTTATGAATTGTGATTTACCTATTTTAACTGACTCTGGTGGTTTTCAAGTAATGTCTCTTTCAAAATTGAATAAGATTGATAGAGAGAAGGGTGCAATTTTTAATTCTCATGTTGACGGAAAAAAATTTTATCTAAGTCCTGAAGAAAGCATTAGAATACAATTGGGCATAAATTCAGATATAGTTATGATAATGGATGAGTGTCCAAAAAAAACAAATGATTACGAAGTTATACAAAAATCAATGGATCTTTCACTTCATTGGGCTGAAAGATCTAAAATCGCTTTTGGTAATAATCCTCATAAAGGTTTATTTGGTATTATCCAAGGAGGTCTTTTTAAAGATTTAAGATTAAAATCAATGAAAGAATTAATTAAAATTGGTTTTGATGGGTATGCAGTAGGTGGGTTAGCAGTAGGAGAGACACAAAATGAAATGTTTAAAGTTTTAGATGATATAAAAGAATATTTGCCTATTGAAAAGCCACACTATTTAATGGGTGTTGGGACACCATCTGATATTTTGGGTGCTGTCAAAAGAGGTATAGATATGTTTGATTGTGTTTTGCCAACCAGATCAGGACGAACAGGTTTAGCATTCACTTGGCAAGGAAGAGTTAATATTAAAAATAATAAATATCAAAATGACAACACTCCTCTAGATCCAGATTGTGAAAATCTTAATTTAAATAAATATTCAAAAAACTATCTGAATCACTTATTTAACACTAATGAAATTCTTGCTTCAATGTTACTCACTTTACATAATATTAATTTTTATCAGGAATTAATGACTTTGATCAGAAAAAATATTAATGAAGGTACTTTTGATCAATTTCACGATAAATACATTGATAAGTTGTAGAACGTAAAGAGATTTTAGTTAAAATTGACATTTGAAAAAAAATAATAATTCTGTATATAACAATTATTCAATTTGAATAATTTGGGGGCCCTTAGCTCAGTTGGTAGAGCAATTCCCTTTTAAGGAATGGGTCGATGGTTCGAGTCCATCAGGGCTCACCACATATTCAATCAACTTAACTCAATTGGTGGATAATCTAAAATTATCTCGTTCATCCATTCATTTAACTGTTTAATCCGTGTATCAGAAGAGGGATGAGTGCTCATAAATTGTGGTGGCTCTTTACCTTTATTAAATTTTTTCATTCTTTCCCAAATTTTTACTGTTTCTCTAATATCATAGCCGGAAAGTGATGAAAAAATCATTCCAAGATAGTCAGCTTCACTTTCTTGTTTTCTATTAAAAGGATTCATTATTCCAAGTTGAGCTAGTAAACCAATAGTATTCATCCCTGTTGTTCTGTTAATATCTGATAGTACACCACCACTCGCTATATCAATTATTCGTGCCCCAGTATTTAACAGTACTCCTCGACTTGCTCTTTCCACAGAATGCTTGGCAACTGCATGAGCCACCTCATGACCCATAACAGCAGCTAAACCATTTGTATTTTTGGTAACATCGAGAATACCTGTATAAACAGCTATTTTACCACCAGGCATACACCAAGCATTCCTAACTTTTTTGTTATCAATTAAAATATATTCCCAATCAAAATTTACTGTTGGATCATTCAAATTTGCTCTATAAAAGTATTCACTAATCGAATCTTCCATTCTTTTTCCAATTTCTTTAATTTGATTTAAAGTTTTTGTGTCATCGCTCAACTTTTCTTTTTGTTTCACTTTTTCATAAATTTGTGCGGCTTGTGCATTTAATTTTGACTCAGGTATAATTTTTAATTGTTTTCTGTCAGTTATTGGTGCTGAAGAGCAAGAATGCAAAAGAAGACTGCCACATCCACAACCTACATATGTTAAAAATTTTCTTCTATCCATAAGTAACTAAAATTGATAATAATAATTTAACATGAATCTTAATAACAAAATTTTAATTGTATTATTTATCATTGCAATTGTTTTTGTTGTATACGCTAGTTATAGTTAATTATAAATATGGCAAAAAAGGGCTCAAAAAAATCTTTTTCATTAACTTTAAGAAATTATTTTATTACTGGTGTTGTTGTTTTAATACCAATTGGTTTTACTCTATATTTAACTAAAATTTTAATAGGTATTTCATCAAATTTGATTCCAAAAAATATTAATCCAAACAGCTACTTACCATTTAATATTCCTGGAGTTGAAATAATTATTTCAATATTACTTATAACAATTGTAGGTGGACTTTCTTTATCATTTTTTGGAAGAAGAATTCTTAAACTTATAGATGATTTATTTAAAAGAATTCCATTTTTAAGAACAGTTTATTCTGCAATTGTTCAAATGACTGAAACTTTTTCTAAAAAAGATGATGGTAAAAAAAGTGTAGTTCTAATTGAATATCCAAGAAAAGGTGTTTGGGCTGTAGGTTTTGCAACAAAAGAAAATGATGGAGAGATGGCTCAAAAAACTGGAAAAAATTTAATAAATGTTTTTGTTCCAACCACACCAAATCCAACGAGTGGTTTTTTATTAATGTTCCCAGTTGAAGATGTTATATATTTAAATATGTCTTTTGAAGAAGCTTCTAAGTTTATAGTTTCGGCAGGAACTTCTACTAAAAAATCTTAAGCAATATCATTAATTATATCAGCCCTATCGTACAATTTAATCAAAGGTTTAAATTTACTTATATCTTCATTTGATTTTTCTATTCTTCTCATTTCCTTTTCAGCTAATAAGAAAAGATCACTATTTTGAATTGGATCTGCTAACTTAAAATTTTTTACACCACTTTGTTTAAATCCCAAAATATCCCCAAACCCTCGTAATTTCATATCTTCTTCAGATATTAAAAAACCATCATTAGTGTCTTTTAAAATTTTTATTCTTTTCTTTGCATTTTCGCTTAGATTAGATTTAAACATTAATATACATGTAGAGTCTTTATCACCTCGACCAACTCTACCTCTTAATTGATGAAGTTGAGATAAACCAAATTTGTTTGCATTTTCAATTATAATCGTATTTGCATTTGGAAAATCTATTCCAACTTCAATTATCGTTGTAGAAACCAAAATCTTAAATTTATTATTTAAAAAATTGTTTAGTATATTGTTTTTTTCATCCACATCAGTTTTTCCATGAAGCAAACAAACTTGATTTGGAAACTTGCTTTCTAAATATTCATACTTTTTTACAGCTGATGAGTGATCCAATTTTTTAGATTCTTCAATTAATGGACACACCCAAAAAATTTGATTTCCTAAGTTAATTTCTTTTTTTATAAATTTTAAAACATCTTCAATTTTAGCCTCTAATTTACTATATGTTTTAATTGGTTTTCTATTTTTAGGTTTTTCTCTAATTATTGAAATATCCATATCGCCATAAATTGTCATTGTTAGAGTTCTAGGAATAGGTGTTGCTGTCATTAATAATACATCACAATTTGATCCACCTTTGTCCGATAATTTTTTTCTTTGATTTACTCCAAACTTATGTTGTTCATCTATAATTATTAATCCTAATTTTTTGAAAATTACTTTTTTTTGAAAAATAGCGTGTGTACCAAAAATAATATCAATTTTATTATTTTCTAATCTTTGAAGTATTTCTTTTTTTACATTGTATTCTGATTTTCCAGAAATAAGAGCTATATTTATATTTTTAGGAAATAATTTTTTTGCTAGATTAAAATGTTGCTTTGCTAAAATTTCCGTAGGAGCCATAAAAGCAACCTGGAAACCAGAATTTATACTATTTATTGCTGCTAAAAGAGATACTATTGTTTTTCCACTACCAACGTCACCTTGCAAAAGTCTAAACATTTTATTTGGTGAACTTAAGTCTTTGTTTATTTCGTTAAGTGATTTTTGCTGATCATCGGTAAGAGAAAAATGTAATTTATCAATTATAGAATTTTGTTTATTTAAATTAATAACCTTATTTTTTTTTTTTATTTTTCTTATTTTTTTTCTTATTTCAGAATTAACAAGAAATGTTGAAAATATTTCATCAAAAGCAAGTCTTTGATAGAAATTTGATTTATAATTTCCAATATTTTCGGGTTTGTGCAGTTCTTTAATTGAGCTATTCCAACTTATATTTTTAAATTTAGACAAAATACTTTCAGAGTGCCATTCATTAAAAACTGGTAAATTATTGATTATTTGATTTAAAATTTTATTATATATTTTTTCAGAAATACCTTCAGTTAACGAGTATTTATTATGAGTTTGCTTGATTAAAGAAGAATCCTCAGAAACATATTTTGGATTTGTAATTTGGTATTTATTCCTAAAATGACCTATTTTACCACTAACAGTAATTTCTTTTCCTAATGGAAGTATTTTTTTTATGTATCCTTCATAACTATTAAAAAAAATACAATCTATTTCTCCAGTTTCATCACTACATAAAACTCTATTTGGTAATTTCCTTATACGTGGGAAGTTATACTTTTGAGGAATTATAGTTACTGTTTGTATTTCACCAATTTTTAAATCTTTTATTTTTGACGATAAGCTTCTATCTGTATAGGACTTTGGAAGTTTCCATAGTAAATCAAATAAATTGTTAATATTTTTCTTCTTTAATAAATTTTTTGTTTTAGTTCCTACACCTTTTAAAGAACTTAAATCTGACAATAAATATTCATAATTTGTTTTATTATTCATTAACTACTAATATATTCTAATTATTATGATCAACATAGATGAATTAAAAAAAAAAATTATTTACCGATCTAATTATAGAGGCACAAAAGAAATGGATAATCTTTTGGGTGCATTTACAAAAAAATATATAAATAATTTAAATGAAAATGATCTTCTTGATTTGGAAAAACTACTGAATATTGATGACACTAATTTGTATAATTTTTATAATGGTTTTAAAACAGATTTTGAATTTGAAAATAATAATATCAATTTCTTGTATAAAAATTTTAACTATACACAAAAATGATGGCGGAGAGACTGGGATTCGAACCCAGGAAAGAGTTGCCCCTTTGCCGGTTTTCAAGACCGGTGCTTTCAACCGCTCAGCCATCTCTCCGTGAGCAAGGTTTTATAATTATAATTATTTAATTCAACCATAAAATGGTCTAATAAACTTATTAATTACAAGCGTCATGGTTTCCTATGAATAAAGAATTTAACAAAGGTTTATTACTAGCTGGGTTTGGATCTTTTTGGTGGGGGTTTTTCGGTGTAATTTATTTTAAATATATTGCTTATATTGGCCATATTGAATTAGTAGTTCATAGATGTTTATGGACAGCTTTCACATTGATTCTGACTACCTTTTTTTTTTCTAAATGGAGTATTTTTTTTAAAATTATAAGAAATAAATTAAATTTGTTTTATTTATTTATCTCAGGTTTTTTAATTTTTATAAATTGGGGCGTCTGGATATATGCTATTGCAACAAATAGAATTATAGATGCAAGTTTTGGATATTTTATAATGCCTATTTTAAGTGTAATGCTTGGTTATCTTTTTTTTAAAGAGAAACTTAATAAAAAAAGAGTCTTTTCAATTCTGTTAGTTATACTTTCAATTCTTTTTTTAATAATAGTGAGTATTAGATCATTGCCTTGGGTTGGTTTGATTGTTGCTTTAAGTTGGGGGTTTTACAATCTTGTTAGAAAAAAAATTAATGTTGATACTGATGTAGGTCTTCTTGTCGAGAGTTTATTTATATTGCCATTTGCACTGATAGCTTTTTATTTCATAGCAAGCAAAGGTTACAATGATTTTCAATTATCAGATCCATCTATGATGCTATTTATTTATCTCGCTGGACCTATGACTGTTATACCTTTATTTTTATATGTTAGAGGAGTTGAACTATGTGGTTTAGGGCCAACTGGTATGATATTTTATATAACTCCTACATTTCAGTTTTTATTAGGCTATTTTTATTACAACGAGCCTTTTTCAATAACAAAATTAGTTAGTTTTATTTTTATTTGGATTGCTGTAATTATATATTTGAAAGATTTACATGAAACTAATTAATTTTTTTTTATTTTTTATCTTTATTTCTACTAATTTCTCATTTGCTGATATCAATAAAGAATTTGAAAATTGGAAATTAAATTTTAAAAAAATAGCTTTGGAAAATGACATTTCAGAACAAACGTTTGATAGAGTAATGTCTGATACTAAATTTTTATCAGATGTAATAAAATATGATAGATATCAACCTGAATTTTATGAGGATACTAAAACTTATATTTCAAAAAGAGCATCTTCAAAAAAAGTTTCCTTAGGTAAAAAATTTTATAAAAAAAATTCAAAATTAATAAATGCTGTTGAAAACGAATTTAGTATAGAGAGAGAATTATTATTAGCTTTAATGGGAATAGAAACTAATTTTGGAACCTATGTTGGTAAAATGGATATTTTATCTTCTTTAGCAACCTTAAGCTTTGATAAAAGAAGATCAGAATTTTTTACAAATGAATTATTGATACTTTTACGATTAATAGAAAATGAACAAATAGATTATAAAACATTGTATGGATCCTGGGCGGGAGCTTTTGGTTTTTTTCAATTTATGCCCTCAACAATGAAAAATTATGCAATTGACCATGATGGCAACGGATACATAGACTTAAAAAATAATAATGATGCTTATGCTTCAGCATCAAACTATTTAAATCAAATAGGTTGGAATAGTGAGAGTCCTTGTTTTTATAGAATTGAATTATCAGAAGATATACCAAGCAAATATTTAAATATTTCTGCAAAAAAACTTCATGACAAAAAAAAATTAAAATATTTTAGAAAATACATCAAAAATAATAATCAAGTAGATAATAAATATAACAATTTAAAAGTAGCGATTATAACACCAGATAAAGATATTATACCTGATGCTGAAACTTTAAATCCAGCTTACATAGTATTTGATAATTATGAGATTATATTAAAATGGAATAGGTCATTGCGATTTGCCTTAGCTGTTTGTACATTAAAAAATAAATTTAAAAATGAGCTTTAAAAAAGTTATTTTAATTATATCTGTATTTTTTTTATCTGCATGTAATCAATTTGATAAAAATAATAAATCCTTAGTTTATATAAGTGATCAAAAGTATAGCAATACTGGATTTGCTTTAATCTATGCTGATGAATTAAAAAAAGAAAAAAAAATATCTAAAAAAATTGATAATAGATCTCTTTTAATTTTTCATAATAAAATTAAAAAAAATTCATTTGTTAAAATTACCAATCCTATTAATGATAAGTCAATTATAGCAGAAGTAATCTCTAATAATGTTAAATTCTCTTCATTTTATAATTCTGTAATTACTCAACGAATTGCTGAAGAGCTATCTCTTGATCCTAAAGAGCCTTATATTGATCTTGTTTTAATCTCAAAAAATTCAACATTTATAGCTAAAAAAGCGAAGACTTTTGATGAAGAGAAAAGTGTAGCTGAAAAAGCTCCTGTTGACGGAATTACTATAGATAATCTGAGTAAAAAAAAAGAAAAAGATATAAAAATTATCAAAAAAAAATTTTTATATTCAATAAAGATTGCAGATTTTTATTACAGAGACTCAGCTGAAAATATGGTCAATAGAATAAAACACGAAACAAATATAAAAAAATCTATTATTAAGAAACTGTCAAAAACCAAATATAGGGTACTATTGGGACCATTTAATGATATAAAAAAACTAGAAAAATCATTTAATGAAATTAAAGTATTAAATTTTGAGAATATAGAAATATTAAAAGATGTTTAGATTATTATTAATTATAATTTTTTTTAGTTTTTCAATAATAAATATTTCAAATGCAAATTTTGATGTAAAAGCAAGAACCGCTATTTTACAAGATTATCACTCTGGAGAAATTCTCTATGAAAAAGAAGCTGATATTTCTATTTATCCAGCATCTATGACTAAAATTATGACATCTATTATTGCTTTTGATTTAATAAAGTCAGGAGATCTTAACTTAGATGAGAAATTTATAATTTCTGAAAGAGCATGGAGACTATCTACATCCGGTTATTCATCAATGTTTATAATGGTAGGTGATGAGGTCTCTGTTGAGAATTTATTAAGAGGTATAATTGTTGCTTCTGGTAATGATGCATGTGTTGCATTAGCAGAAGGTATAGCTGGTACTGAAGAAGAATTTGCAATTTTAATGACTGCTAAAGCGAAAGAATTAGGGATGGAAAATACAAATTTTTCTAATTCATCAGGAATAAATGACCCCGATAATTACTCAACTGTCAGAGACATTTTAAAAATGTCTAGATATTTAATTAAAGAACATCCCGAATTTTATAAAATGTTTGCTGAAAAAGAATTTACGTGGGATAGAACAGGTGGTGATCCAATAACTCAAGGAAATAGAAATCCGTTACTTTATAAAAATCTTGGAGCAGATGGAATTAAAACTGGTTATTTAGCTGTTGAAAAATATTCTTTAGCATCATCAATAGATAGAAATGGCAGGAGATTGATTGCAGTTGGAAGCGGTTTTAATTCAAAAAATGCTAGATCCAAAGAAAGTACAAAATTACTTACATTTGGCCTTACTAACTATGATCTTGTAGAAATAGCTAAAGCCAATAAACCTTTACACAAAATTGATGTTTGGTTAGGAAAAGAGAATAGTGTCGAAGCATATACAAAGGAAGATATTTATAAAACAATCAAAAAAGCGAAAAAAAAACTTTTAAAAGTTACCGTTAAGTATGAAGGTCCAGTCGAAGCACCAATCAAGAAAGATCAAAAAATAGCAACTCTAAGAGTTGTTTATGATCAAGAACTTATAGGAGAGTATGATTTGCTTTCATCTAAAGAAATTAAAAAAGTTAATTTTTTTACAAGGTTAATAAAATCAATAAATTATTTAATTTGGGGTGATGTCTAATAAACCCATCATTGTTTTTGAGGGTATAGAGGGTAGTGGCAAAAGTCATCATATAAATAAAGTATCTAAATATTTAGATAAAAAGAAAATAAAATATATAAAGATAAGAGAACCAGGTGGAAGTCTTAATTCAGAAAAAATAAGGAGATTAATTTTAAATAAAAAATCGAATTTTAACATATACACTGATTTACTTTTATATTTAGCAGCGCGTAGTGAAAATATAAATCTTATAAAAAAATCATACAAAAAAAAAATTATTTTAATTGATAGATTTACAGACTCAACTATTGCATATCAGCATTATGGCATGGGTGTTGATTTAAATATTATAAATATCATAAATAAATTTCTATTAAAAAATATTAAAGTCAATTTCACTTTCCTCAATGTTGTAAATAAAAAAAATCTATTTCAAAGATTAAAAAATAGAAAATCTCTCAATCGATATGATCAGTTTGAAATGAATTTTTATAATAAAGTTCAAAAAGGTTTTTTGAAATTAGCTAAATCGAGTAAAAAAACATACAAAATAATTGATTCTAATTTAGATATAAAAAAAAATGAAGATTTAATAATAAATCAAATTAAAAAATTAATTAAATGAGTTTAAATCCCCTAACTCAAATAAATTTATTTGAGCATAAAGAAATTTTTAATCAATTATATAAATTATCTAAAAACGATACTTTGCCTAATAAAATTCTTTTATCTGGTGAAAAAGGTATTGGAAAATCAACATTAGCATATCATTTAATTAATCTTGTATTATCGGAAAATGAAGAACATTCATATGACTTTGAAAATAATAAAATTAATCCAGATAATAAGTCATACAAGCTTATACTAAATAAATCTAACCCAAATTTTTACTTGATTGATGTCTTAGAAGAAAAAAAAAATATTGATATAAATCAAATAAGGGAATTGATAATAAATCTAAACAAATCCTCATTTAATAATAAAAAGAGATTTGTTTTAATTGATAATATTGAATTATTAAACTTAAATTCTATTAATGCTTTGTTAAAAATTTTAGAAGAGCCTAATGAAAATATAAATTTTATTTTGATTAATAACAATAAAAGAGTGCTACCAACTCTTAAATCAAGATGTTTAAATTTCAAAGTTTTTTTAACAAAAGATCAGTCTATTAGAATTGTTAATCAATTACTTAACGATGACATAAATACTATTATCAATAATAAGTTATTTGATTACTATGCTACTCCTGGAAAATTATTTAAATTAATAAAGTTATCTGAAGAATATGAGTTAGACCTTGCTAAATTTGATTTAAATACAACTCTCACAACTATAATTAAAGATAAAATTTATAAAAAAGATAAATCTATAACTGAAATCATTTATTCTTTTATTGAACTTTATTTCAGAAACAATATATCTATTGAAAATATTAGTTTAATAAAGTCATACCATTATTTTTTAGAAAAAATTAATAATACTAGAACTTATAATTTAGATGAGGAAATATTGTTTATGGAATTTGAGGATAAAATACTAAATGGATAAAACTTATTATATTACGACGCCTATTTATTACCCATCAGCTAAGCCTCATATGGGTCATGCATATTCAAGCATTGTTGCAGATTTTTTTGCAAGATTTAAAAAAATTGATGATTATCAAGTTTATTTTCTTACTGGTACAGACGAACATGGATTAAAAATTCAAAGATCTGCGGAAAAAGCAGGGAAGGAGCCTCTCGTATTTTGTGATAAAATTAGTCAAACCTTCAGAGATCTTTCGGATACTTTGAATTTATCAAATACTGATTTTATAAGAACTACAGAAGCTAGACATAAAAAAACGGTCCAACATCTTTGGAATGAACTTGAAAAAAATGATGATATATACTTATCAAACTACTCTGGATGGTATTCAGTATCAGATGAAGCCTTTTATAACGAAGACGAAATTGAGGAATTAGACGGAAAAAAAATTGCTATATCATCAAAATCTCCTGTTGAATGGATTGAAGAAGAATCTTATTTTTTTAGACTTTCAAAGTGGGAAAAACCTTTATTAGAATATTATGAAGCTAATCCAGATTTTATTGCTCCACGTTCTAGGAAAAATGAAGTTATTAGTTTTGTAAAAAGTGGTCTGAAAGATCTTTCTGTTAGTAGAAAAAGTTTTTCATGGGGCATACCTGTTCCAAATAATAAAAACCACGTGATATATGTTTGGCTCGATGCTTTAACAAATTATTTGAGTGCATTAAACTATCCTAATACTAATGATGATTTGTTTAAAAAATTTTGGCCAGCATCAATACATTTAATAGGAAAAGATATACTTAGATTCCATGCTGTTTATTGGCCTGCCTTTTTATTAGCAGCAAAAATTGATTTACCAAATAGAGTTTACGGACATGGATGGATATTATCAGGAGAAGAAAAAATGTCTAAATCTAAAGGAAATATTCTTGATCCACTTGAAATAATTAAAGAGTATGGTCTGGATCCTTTAAGATACTACTTAATTAAAGAAGTTTCTTTTGGTAATGATGGAAATATATCTCAAGAAAGACTAGAAGATTGTATTAATAGTGATTTAGCTAACAATTATGGAAATTTATGTCAGCGTGTAACCGCTTTTGCAATAAAAAATTGTAATGGAAAAATTCCATTAGAAATTAAATTTCATGATGAAGATTTATTAATACTAAATAAGTATAAAGATAGTTTAGATAATATTAGGTCACAAATTGACAATCAAAATATTAATTTTTACATTGATTATATTGTAAATTCGCTTTTTGAGGCTAACAAATATTTTAATGATCAAGAACCATGGAAAAAGAAAGACGATAAAATTAGATTAAATACTATTGTTTACACTACTTTAGAAATTGTAAGAAAAATAAGTTTTTTACTATATCCAATTATTCCTGAATCCTCTTTAAAGGCATTAAAGATTTTTGACATTGAAGAAAAAAATATAAAATTAGACTCAGTTTCAAATAATGAGTATTTAACAAAAGGAAATAATATTCATAAAATAGACATACTTTTTAAAAAAATAGAGAAAAACAATGATTGATTCACACTGTCATCTAGATCATGAACCATTATTAAGTGATTTAGCTAATGTAATACAAAGATCAAAAGAAGTGGGTATAGAAAAATTACTTACTATCTCAACTTCGTTTGAAAGTTTTTCTAGAGTAAAAGATTTAATTAATAAAGATGAGATGATCTATGGTACTATTGGCATTCATCCTCATGAAAGCTCCACAGATATTATCACTTCAAAGCAGATCATAGAAAGTCTCAATGAAAACTCAAAAATCATTGGTATTGGAGAAACTGGATTAGATTTTTATTATAATAATAGTGAAAAAGACAAGCAGATAGCAAGTTTTAAAGAACATATAGTTGCATCTATAAAAACCAATATTCCATTAATTGTTCATTCAAGAGATGCAGAAAAAGAAACTTTTGAGATTTTAAATGAATATAAAAATGAAAACCTTAAAATTTTGATGCATTGTTTTACTGGGTCTAAAGAATTTTCAGAAAAACTAATGACTTTAAATTCATTCTTTTCAGCAAGTGGTATCATTACTTTTAAAAACTCTTTAGATTTACAAGATACGTTCAAATCTATTCCAATGGATAATATCTTAATTGAGACAGATAGTCCTTTTTTAGCACCCGTTCCTAAAAGAGGAAAAAAAAATGAACCATCATTTATTGATTTTACTGCTGCAAAATTAGCTGAAATTAAAAATATATCCAAAGAAGATCTTATCAAAAAAACTACAGATAACTTTAATAAACTTTTTTTTAATTGAAATTAATGCAATTTATTATTTTAGGCTGTGGTAGTTCAATGGGTGTACCAAGACCAGATGGTTTTTTTGGAAATTGCGACCCTAATAATAAAAAAAATTATAGAACAAGATGTTCAGCTTTAATAAAAACCATAGATGAAAATATCCTCATAGATACATCTCCTGATCTACGTCAACAACTTTTAAGACATAAAATAAAAAAAATTAATAAAGTGTTATATTCTCATATGCATGGCGATCAAACTCATGGAATAAATGATCTAAGATCTTTTTATATAAACAGCAGAAAGCAACTTGACGTTTACGCTGATAAATATACTTCTAAATACCTTAATTCTACATTTTCTTATATTTTTAAAAGTTATTCAAAAGAATATCCTGCAACTCTTAAACTCAATAAACTACCAAAAAAAATATTTACAAAAAATAATAAAAAAAAGATTGGTATTCAATCAATTATGGTTGAACATGGTAAGGTTAAATCAAATTGCTTTATAATTGATAAAAAATTAGCGTATATAAGTGATGTAAGTAAAATTTATAACAAAGATCATAAGTATTTTAAAAATCTAAAATATTTAGTCATTGATTGCTTGTGGTACAATTTTCATCCTTCCCACTTTAATTTAGAGTCTTCACTAACTATAATTAAAAAATTTAAACCTAAAAAAGCTATTCTTACAAACTTGTCACCAGTATTAGATTATAAGGTTCTTAAAAAAATGCTTCCTAAAAATATTATTCCAGCACATGATGGATTAACTATAAACTTATAAGATATTTTCTATAGCTTTAATTATTTTTTTTGACATTGGTTTTGTCATTGATGCAAAAGTATCTTCTATTTTGCCTTCTTTATTAATTAGAATTTTATGAAAATTCCATTTAGGGACAGCAGATTTTCCATGATTTTCTTTTGCCCATTTAAAAATTTCATGTGAATTTTTGCCCTTTACCTCTGTAATAGTTGTAAGAGGAAAGTTAATATTAAAATTTACTTCACAAAACTCTTTTACATCTGCATCATTACTTTTTTCTTGATTAAATGAATTAGATGGAACACCAAGAACAATCAAACCTTTTTCTTTATATAAATCCCACAATTCTTGTAATTCATCATATTGTTTGGTAAACCCACAATAACTTGCTGTATTCACAACTAAAATAACTTTATTTTTGTAATCTTTAAAATTAATTGTCTCACCAGTTATACTCTCTATGCTGAAGTCATAAATTTTTTTTTCATAGTTTGCACTAGCTGAAGTTTTAAAAAAAAACATAATTATAGATAACAGAAATATTACTTTTCTCATTTACTCGGTTTATTGGGAGTAAGTAATATCAAAAAATAACCAAATAAAGTGGATAACAATGACCCAGTTAATACACCTATTTTTACACCATCCATATATTGCATGTTTTCAACAAAAGCTAAATTTCCAACAAATAAACTCATGGTGAATCCAATCCCAGTAAGTACTCCTACACCATAAAAATTATACCAACTTGTATCATTTGGCATTTGAGCCACCTTCAATTTTATAGATACGTAAGAAAACACAAAAACACCTAGTTGTTTACCAAGGAATAATCCTAGCACAATTCCTAATGGAACCTTATTCAGTAATGACGCAAATGATAAACCTTCTAGAGATACACCAGCATTTGCAAATGCGAACAAAGGCATTATTCCAAAAGCAACATATGGACTAATTGCATGTTCAATTTTTATTAATAAAGAAAAATCTTTTTCTTTTTTTCTATGAGGAATTGTCATAGCTAACAAAACTCCAGCAATAGTAGCGTGTATTCCTGAGTTATGTGTAAAATCCCAAAGAAAAAGTCCAACAACTAAATAAGGTAGAAACTTTTTAATATTAAATTTGTTAATTAATAACAAAACAATAAAAGCCAACAACATTAAAGTTAAGTACTTAATACTCAAATCTCCAGAGTAGAATAGGGCAATAATTACTATGGCTCCTAAATCATCAATTATAGCTAATGCAGTTAAGAATACTTTTAAAGACAAAGGAACTCTTTTACCTAATAAAGATAAAACTCCTAAAGAAAAAGCAATATCCGTAGCAGATGGAATTGCCCACCCATTTAATGTTTCACTATCACCATAATTTATGAAAACATAAAATAATGCAGGAATCAACATTCCTCCTACAGCGGCTATTATTGGTAACAAAGCTTGCTTTATATTTGAAAGTTCTCCTTGTAAAAATTCTCTTTTAATTTCTAAAGTTACAAAAAAAAAGAAAATTGCCATTAAGGCATCATTGATCCAATGCAACACTGATAATTTTAATCCAAAATTATTAATACCTATAAATAAATACTTATTTAAAGTAGCAAAATATAAATCTGCTAGTCCTGAATTACTTATAAATAATGCAATTATTGCAGCAAACAACAATACAAGTCCGCTAGCAGCTTCTAATTTAAAAAACCATCTAAAAGGCTTAGATATATAATTAATCATAAAAAGTTAAATTAGGTCTATAATAAATAGTTTTATATCTTGCAATGTTTCAAAAAGGTTAAATAGTATAATTTCTAATCCTGGAAACACATTAACTAGTGGAGTTTTTAGAGTGTCTAGCAAGATAATTAATGCTACAAAAGATATAATAAATACTATTAAATAAGAAAAAAACTTACTTTCTTTATTTTCTGTTTTTTTAGATGTAGTTTTATTTTTTGGTTTTTCTGATTTTTTTTCTTTAAGTTCGTTTTTTATTTCAGTTTTAACATTTTCTAGCGATTGTACCTTCTCGTCTATATCTTTACTTTCGATTTCATCGTCTAATTTTAATACTTCGTTATTTTGTTTCTCAATTTTATAGAACCAAACATGATTGCAAGACCCACACTGCAAATCTCTACCCTCATCAGGTATCATAGAATTATTGATCATAAATTGCTTGTTACAATTTGGGCAAGTAATTATCATGCTTCGTTATATATCAGATTTTATCTAAATTTCTTTTAATTTTGGCTTCTTTATACATTGAAATTATCAATAACTGCTGTATTAGTACTCGGATCGGAGTGTAGCGCAGCCTGGTAGCGCATCTGGTTTGGGACCAGAGGGTCGCAGGTTCGAATCCTGCCACTCCGACCATCTTTATGAAAAAAGCAATTATTTACATACCTAATAAAAATCCTATGCAATCTGGTTTAGCAAAAAATGATAAATGGATTTTAGAATTTAAAACTATAGATCCAACAAGAAACCCTTTAATGGGTTGGGAAAGTTCATCTGATACTTATTCAGAACTAAAGTTAGAATTTTCATCTAAGGAATTAGCAATCAATTATGCAAAAAAGAAAAAAATTGATTTCGAATTAATTGAACCAAGAAAAAGAAAAACTGTAAAAAAGTCTTATGCAGATAATTTTCTCAAATAAAAAATGTTTAGATTTTTTACCCAAAAGCATTGGTATATTTGGTCTTGGCTAGGTTCGTTTATAATTCTGTCATCTCTTTGGATTCAAGTAGAAATAGATGTAAAAATAAATGAATGGTTTGGTGTTTTTTATGACATGATTCAGAAAGCACTTGCAGAACCAAACGCAGTTTCAATTGAGGAATATTTTGCAAGTTTATTTTCATTTATTTCATTGGCGGCAATGTATATTGCTGTTTATGTAGCTATCAGTTTCTTTACAGCTCATTATTTATTTAGATGGAGAACATCAATGGTTGAGTGGTATCACTCAGTCTATGATAAGGCGCGAAAAATTGAAGGGGCATCACAAAGAGTTCAGGAAGATACTATTAAATTTACAAGGATCATGGAAGGATTAGGTACAAGTTTAATAGAATCTATTATGATTTTGATACAATTTATTCCCATATTATTTGGTTTAAGCGTAGGTATTCCTATTTTCTTTTTCGGCGAATGGGAATATGGACTGATAGTAGGAGCATTGATTTGGACTATTGGAGGAACTATTTTTTTAATTGTTCTTGGTTTGATATTAAGACTAGTTGGTATCGAGTATGATTTACAAAAACAAGAAGCTGCATATAGAAAAATTTTAGTTATTGCGGAAGATGATGGCAGTATAAGACCAAAAACAATAGACGAATTGTTTGATGATGTACGTAAAATTCATTTTTTAAGTTATTTAAGATACCTATATTTTAATATTGGTCGAATAGCGTACTTACAGGCAAATGTATTATCAGCTTACGTTTTTTTAGCTCCAGCTATTGTGGCAGGTGTAGTTACTTTAGGAGTTATGCAACAAATTATAAGAGCCTTCGGAAGAGTTGAAGGATCCATGCAATATTTATTAAAAGCTTGGCCAACTATCATAGAACTTGCAAGTGTTTATAAGCGTTTAAGAGAATTTGAGTCGAAAATCAAACAAGAAGATTTAGTAGATGAAAAAGTTTAATGACAATAGATAAAAAATTTGTAGATGAACTAGCTATCGTAACATCGAAAGCAGCGCTAGCTTCATCATACCTAGTTGGAAAAAAAGATAAAATTGCAGCAGATAAGGCGGCTGTGGATTCAATGAGATCTGATCTAAATAATCTTGATATTCAGGGTCAGATAGTAATAGGTGAGGGAGAACTAGATGAAGCGCCAATGTTATATATTGGAGAAAAGCTAGGAACAAATAAAGGTCCAGGATTTGATATAGCCGTCGATCCTTTAGACGGTACAAATTTTGCTGCTAACAACCTACCTGGTGCATTATCTGTTATAGCTATAGCTGAAAAAAATAACTTATTTAAAGCTCCAGAAACCTATATGGAAAAAATTTCAACTAAGGTTAATGAAAAAAATGTTGTTGATTTAGATTATACAGTTAAGAAAAATATTTCTAACTTAAGTGATTATTTAAAAAAAAATCCAGAAAATTTAACTGCATGTATTTTGGACAGACCAAGACATAAAGAAATAATAGAAGAGTTAAAAAAATTAAAAGTTAATCTAAAATTAATAACAGATGGCGATGTATCTGGAGCCTTGCTAGTTACAGAAGATAAATACAATGTTGATATTTTTTTAGGTATAGGAGGCGGACCCGAAGGTGTACTTGCGGCGGCTGCTTTAGATGCATATAATTGTAATTTTCAAGGAAGATTTTTGTTTGAAACAGATGAAGACAAATTAAGAGCGGGGAAAATGGGTATAAAAGATTTAAAAAGAAAATATGAATTAAATGAAATAGTGTCTGGAGACTCAATTTTTTGTGCTACCGGTATAACGTCTGGTGACTTGGTTTCAGGTATTAAAATTGAAGATGATAAATTTATCTCAGAAACCTTAGTTACTCATAAGTCATCTAATTTAAAAAAAGTATTAAAATTAAAACAAAATATTTAATGATAAGCTTGATTAATTATCTAATTTACAATAAAAAGCAGCTTCCGGTCCCTTCGTCTATCGGTTAGGACACGTGGTTTTCATCCTCGAAAGAGGGGTTCGATTCCCCTAGGGACCGCCAAAAATATGTACTTTTATGTGTATATGCTAAAATCTACTAGTTATGGGTTTAACAAAACTTACGTTGGATATACAAAAAACATCAAAAATAGATTAATCAAGCACAATACAAATAAGGGAGCTAAATCCACAAAAGGTCATAAATGGATATTAATTTATAAAAAAAGATTTAAAACTAAAAATGAAGCGATGTCATTTGAATACAAGCTTAAAAAAAACAGAAAACAAAGAAAATTAATATTGGAAGATTTTAATAGGTGAAAATATCAATACTATTACCATATAAAGAAAATTATTCCCCAGAATATCCTGGTGCAGTTTCACTGTTTGTTGCATCAATGATAAAATTAAGCAAATTTAGATCAACTACAAAAGTATATGGTTCGACATCCTATAAATCTTATTTGACAAAAAATTATGTTAATATTTCATTAAATAAAGGATTATTCTCTAGTCAGACTAAACAATATATAGATAATTTTGTTAAAACACAGGATAAAGAAGTTAATTTAATTGAAATACATAATCGACCTAATTACGCACTCCAGCTAGAAAAATTAAATAAAAAATTAATCTTATATTTCCATAATGACCCAAACACTATGCTTGGCTCAAAAACTTTAGATGAAAAAATAAAACTGGTAGATTTATGTAAGAATATAATTTTCAATAGTTACTGGTCAAAAAATCAATTTTTGATGAATTTGCCTCCAAAATATAAAAAATCAGAAAAACTCATAGTAATACATCAATCAATTAATAAAAAAAAAATAAATTTAAACAAAAAGAAAAGATTAATTTCATTTGTAGGTAAATTAAATTCAGCAAAAGGTTATGATATATTTGGAAAAACTATAATTAAAATTCTAAATAAATATCCAGACTGGAGTGCTAATGTTATTGGTGATGAACCTAGAGAGGAATTTAATTTTAATCATAAAAAATTAAACTTATTAGGTTTTAAGAAACATAAAGATGTATTATTAAACTTTGAAAAAACCAGCATTGCTGTTGTTTGTTCAAGATGGAATGAACCATTTGGTCGAACAAGTTTAGAAGCCTCTAGTAGAGGTTGCGGAGTAATAATTTCAAATAGAGGCGGATTACCCGAAACTATCACTAATGGAGTAATTCTTAAAGACTTATCTATAAAATCACTTTTTAGGGAAATTGAAAATTTAATTAAAAATCCAAAACAATTAAAGAAACTGCAAACTGAGTCTTTAAAAAATTTTACATTAAATGATCATTTCATATCAAAAAAAATTGATGAATGTAGAAGTAATAATTTAATATCACTTATTAATATTAATAAAAAAAACGATTTAAAAAACTTAAAAATTCTGCACGTTACAAATTTTAATGAAAGACACAATGGAAGGTTATTTTATAATTCTGGAAGAAGAATTAATAATGGATTTATAAGATTAGATCATAGCGTTCTTGAATTAAGCGATAGAGATATTGTTAGTTATTCTAGAAATTTAAATGATTTAAAAGGATCTAATAAATTAAATAATAAATTGTTAGAAATAATAAGTAATTATCTTCCAGATATAATTGTTTTTGGTCATGCAGATTTGATTGAAAATCAAACTATCGAATTTATAAAAAAAAATTATCCCAATATAAAATTATGTCAGTGGTTTCTAGATAGAATGGACGGAGAATGGTTAAAAAATAAAGACAGATTTATTAAAAAAATTAATTTAATGGATGCTAATTTTTGCACCACAGAGCCAAAATCATTAAAATTTTCAAATTATAAAAATGTTTTTTATATGCCAAATTGTGTTGACCAATCGCTTGAAAAACTTGAAATTTATAACAACCATTATTTTAAAAGTGATGTTTTTTTTGCAATGAGTCACGGCGTTCATAGAGGTGTTTTAAAAAAGGGAAAGATAGATGCAAGAGAGAATTTAATTAAAAAATTGATTGATATAACTCCCAATATTAAATTTGATTGTTATGGACTTGATGGAAATCAACCAATTTGGTCAGATGATTTTCTTAAAATATTGTCTCAAAATAAGATAGGGTTAAATTTAAGTCAGGGCAAATCATCCAATTATTATAGTAGTGATAGATTCTCGCAACTTATTGGAAATGGTTTGCTTGTAATGATAGATCAAAAAACAAAGATAGGTGATTTTTTTGAAAAAGATGAGATTATTACATACGATAATATTTCAGATCTTTCAGAAAAAATTATTAAATATTCTGAAGATAATTATGAAAGAAAAAAAATAGCTAAAAAGGGTAGAGTAAAATATTTTAAATTTTTCAACTCAAAAATAGTTGCTGATTTCATAATTAATAAAACTTTTGGTATAAATAAAAAATATTTTTGGGAAAAATTTTTATAGATAGAAAATGAAAATTCCTGTTTTACTATATCATTCAATAAGTGATGATAATTCAAATATGTCACTTAATTTAAATACTTTTGAAAATCAAATCATGTATTTAAAAAAAAATGATTATACAAGCATAAATTTTGATGAAATAGATCAAAACAAAAAAAAGCAAATTATCATCACTTTTGATGATGGTTATAAAGATGTCTTTGTTAATGCATTGCCTATCCTAAAAAAATATGAATTTAAAGCTACTTGTTTTTTTGTAACGAATTTAATCGGACAAGATAATAGTTGGGATATTAAAAATAAAAATTTTTTAAAAAAAGAAATAATGAATTTTAATGATATTAATCAATGGATTTCAAGTGGCATGCATATTGGTTCACACTCTCACAATCATCTTGATTTAACAAAAATATCTGAAAAGAAATTGTTAAATGAATTAGAGTTTTCAAAAAAAATTCTAGAAGATAAATTTAACAATAATGATGATATCTTTTGTTATCCTTATGGAAAAGTTAATCAGCATGTATATGCTTTAACAAAAAAAATTTACAATAAAGCGGTTACAACTAATAGATCAAGATATGATTCATATAAGCATGATTTACATTTAATACCTCGTATCGATATGGGTAAAAATTTTTCATCTTTAAAATTGTATTTAAAACTAGAAACTATTTATGAGGATATAAAGTATAAGAAAAATGAATTATATTTGTAAATGTACAAAATCTGATTTTTCAAATCACAATTTTACATACTGGGAGGATAGAAATACGACCTCAGATGAACTTGAAATAATAGATTTTTTAGAAAATAATTACAAATTAGAATCAAAACAAGTGCTTCATATAGGTATTGGAAATTCTTTTTTTGCAAAAA
>CACEHR010000010.1 GCA_902559395.1 uncultured Pelagibacteraceae bacterium | reverse complement strand
TTTTAATAAACCTTAAAAAAATATACTCACTAGAAAAAAATCTATTTTCTTCAATGTGCTTTTTTAAAAAATTATTAAAGTTTTCAAAAACTTTTAAATCTTTAAAATTTATGAGAAAAATTTGATCATTGAGTCCATTCCAATGATATCTATCAGGCACTAATATAGACCTTTCAATTAGCGCCTCATTGATAAATTTTTGATTATCCTTTGGAAGAATATCAGATCTAAATCTTAATACATAATCTGGCTTATTTAATTTTTTAAAATATATTTTATCAACAATATTAAATGCAACACATATAGATCTATACATATTTAGTGTTCCTATGGGATTTCCAGCATAATCTGGGAATTTTATTAACTTTAGTTCCTTCTCAAAATCATAGGTTTCTATTTCTTCAAAATGTATAGGCTTATATAAATCTAAAAATTTTTTTTTTAATTCTACTGATTGTCCTTGCCAAGGAAACAAACAAAATTCTAAGTCATATTCTTTAAAAGACTCTTTTATTTTATAAAAGTTTTTTTTACTAAAAAAAGTCAATTTTCCAGAAATAATAACTAGTATTTTTTTCTTAAGCATCTTTACTAATTTTTAATACCCCAATAAACGCCTCTTGGGGAATCTCAACTCTACCAAATTGCTTAGATCTTGCTTTACCTTTTTTTTGTTTTTCTAAAAGTTTTCTCTTTCTATCTGTAGCACCACCACCATGAATTTTAGTTAAAACATCTTTTTTAAAACCTTTAATAGTTTCTCTTGCTATAATTTTTCCTCCAATTGCAGCTTGAACTGGAATCATGAAATTATGTCTTGGAATAAGATCTTTAAGTTTTTCACATACATCTCTTCCAGTCTTTTGGGCAAAATCTTTATGTATCATCATTGCTAAGGCATCGACAGGTTCGCTGTTTACTAAAATTCCAAGTTTAACTAACTCTCCTTCTCTATGTTCAATTATTTCATAATCAAAACTAGCATATCCACTAGTCATTGATTTTAAACGATCATTAAAATCAAAAACAACCTCATTTAAAGGCAATTCGTAATTTACAACAGCTCTATTTCCAGAGTAACTTAAATTAGTCTGAATTCCTCTTTTATCCTGACACATTTTTATAATTGAACCTAAATATTGGTCAGGTGTAATAATGGTTGCCTTTATCCATGGCTCTTCGATATATTTAATTAAGGTTGGATCAGGTAAACTCGATGGATTTTGAAGATCAATTATGTTTCCGTTATTAAGATGAACTTTGTAAACAACACCAGGTGTAGTTGTTAATAAATTAACATCAAATTCTCTTTCTAATCTTTCTGTTACGATTTCCAAATGAAGTAAACCTAAAAATCCACATCTAAAACCTAATCCCAAAGCAGATGATGACTCTGGTTCAAAAGAAAAACTTGCATCATTTAGTTGTAATTTAGCCAAACCATCTTTAAGTTTTTGAAACTCAGAACTATCTACTGGAAATAGCCCACAAAAAACTACAGGTTTACTTGGTTTAAATCCTGGCAAAGCTTCTTTTAATGGTTTTAAAGCATCGCAAATTGTGTCTCCAACTTTTGTTTCGGATAAAACTTTAATTCCAGTTGTAATAAACCCAATCTCCCCAGTTTTTAATTCATTAATATCTACAGGTTTTGGAGTAAAAACCCCAACTTTTTCTACTATATATTCTTGATTAGTAGACATCATTTTTATTTTCATATGTTTTGAAAGTTTGCCATCTATAACTCTCACTAAAATTACTACACCTAGATATGTGTCATACCAACTATCGACCAATAAACATTTTAGATCTGCTGAGCTTTCTCCTTTTGGAGCTGGTAAAGTTGTAATAATTTGTTCTAAAATATCCTCTATTCCTTCGCCAGTTTTTCCTGAACATGGAATTGCATTTTCAGTATCAATTCCTATTACATCTTCAATTTGTTTTTTTGTTCTATCTAAATCTGATGCAGGCAAGTCAACTTTGTTTAAAACTGGCACTATCTCATGATTTGTATCTAAAGCTTGGTACACATTTGCTAAAGTTTGAGCTTCTACCCCTTGTGTGCTATCTACGATTAAAATTGAACCTTCGCATGCATATAAAGATCTACTAACCTCATAACTGAAATCAACATGACCTGGAGTATCAATAATATTTAAAATATAATTTTTTCCATTTTTAGCTTTATAACTCAATTTAACTGTTTGAGCTTTAATTGTGATTCCTCTTTCACGTTCAATATCCATAGAGTCTAAAACTTGAGCTTTCATCTCTCGTTCAGTTAATCCACCACAGCTATGTATAATACGATCAGCAATAGTAGATTTACCATGATCAATATGTGCAATAATTGCAAAATTTCTTATATTATCAATTGAACTCATTTATTAATTTTAGGAACGGATTTTAGCACCAGTTTTATTTTCAACTGTTTCTATTATTAAATGATTAATTTTTTCTAAATCATTATCTGTTAAAGTTTTTTCTAATGATTGAATAGTAACACTTATTGCGATTGATTTTTGATTTTTAGGAATATTATCTCCCTCATAAACATCAAATACCTTAATGTTTGAAATTAAATTTTTATCAATACTTGATATTATACTAACTAAATCTTGTACGTTTACTTTTCTATCAATTATAAATGCAAAATCTCTTTCAGATTTTTGAAAGTCAGATACCAAATATTTTGTTTTTTGATCTTTTATAGGTTTTTTAGGTAATTTTAAATTATCTAGAAATATTTCGAAACCTACTAAAGACTCTGTTTTAATATCTAGCGTTTTGATAATGTTTGGATGAATTTCGCCAAAATAAGCAGCTACCTTATCTTTTCCCTTATTTAGAAATATTCTTCCTGATTTTCCTGGATGATAATAATTTGGGCTTTCATCATCGATATAAAATTTTTCTGAGTCATAACCTGCTTCTACTAAAGTTTGTATAACATCCCTTTTGATATCAAAAATATCTACATTTCTCTCTTTTTCAATCCATGAAAGTCTAGATTTTTTTCCAGCCGACAAACCACAAACAACTGTATTCTGAGCTCCAGGTTGTGAACCATAAAATATTGGCCCTATTTCAAATATTGATAAATCTTTAATTCCTCTATCTAAGTTTTTACTCATATACATCACTAAATTTGAAAAAATAGAATTTCTTAATACTCCCAATTCAGAGCTAATTGGATTTACAATTTTTATTTCTTTATTGGCTTCTTTAAAGTGATCGTTATATTTTGAATCTGTAAAAGACCAAGTAATAGCCTCCAGATACCCTTTAGATGCTACTGCTCTTTGAAGAAAATGAAATAACTTTTGAGTTGGATTTAAAGTAATATTTAATCTTTCTTTAATAGGATTTTCAATTTTTATTTTTTCATAACCACTAATTCTAACAAGTTCCTCTACTATATCAATTTCTTGAACAATATCTGGTCTCCAAGATGGAACCGATAATTTAAAGAATTTTTTTTCTTTTTTAATTTTAAAACCAAGTTTTTCTAAAATAATTATCATTTCCTTGGTTGAAATATTAAAACCAGTTACTTTTTCAAATAATTTTAGTTCAAATTTTATTACTTTGTTTTTGTAAGACTCTATTTTTTGAATATCTATTTTACTAATTTCACCACCGCAAATTTCCTTAATTAAAATAGCTGCTTTATTTAATCCATTTTCAATTGATAACTGATCAATACCTCTTTCAAATCTAAATTTAGCATCTGTATCAATATTCAAATTTTTAGCAGTTTTTCTAATTGATCTCGGATCAAAATAAGCCGACTCTAATAAAACATTTTTTGTATCTAGCTCTGTGCCAGATCTTGTTCCTCCAATAATTCCACCTAGACCTAAGACACCTTTGTTGTCGGTTATTACACACATTCCGTCATCTAGTTTATAATTTTTATTATCTAGAGCAGTAAATTCTTCTCCTGATTTTGAATTTCTAACGATGATTCCCTGATCAATTTTGTCAGCATCGTATGCGTGCAAAGGACGATTAATATCAATCATGACATAGTTAGTTATATCTACAATTGCAGATATCGGTTTTTGGCCTATAGAGATTAATTTATCTTTCAACCATTGAGGGCTTTCTGTATTTTTGACGTTAGTTATTAAGCAGCTACCAAAAGATAGACAGCCTTGATTTTTTTCTTTTATTATTTTTACTTTTAAAGTCTGTTTTTTATTAGATTTAATTTTTTTATCTTTTTCTGGTTTTAAGTTTCCAAAACCTGCTGCTGATAAATCTCTCGCTATCCCCCGAACACCAAGACAGTCTGGTCTATTTGGTGTAATTGATAAATCGATAAGATTAGAACTTGGTTTAGAAAAATAACTTTTTCCAATATTTTTGGCATATTTGGATGCCAACAGCTCAGTAATCCCATCACTTTCATCTGATAAATTCAATTCAGATTCAGAACAGAGCATTCCATAAGATGTAACATCTCTAATTTTAGCAACAACAAGTTTGGTTTTGTTTTTTGGGATTATGGCGCCTGGTGGGGCATATACAGTAAGAAGGCCCTCTCTCGCATTTGCAGCTCCACAAACAACTTTTTTGATTTCTTTATCGCCAACATCAACATCACAAACTTTAAGTCTGTCTGCGTTAGGATGTTTTTCTGTTTTTAAGATTTTTGCTACCTTAAATAAATCTAACCCTTCAGATAAGTTTTCTATACTCTCAACCTCAAGACCTATGTCTGTTAGTTTCTCAAGAAGTTTATCTTCTTTAGCGCTTATTTTTAAATGATCTTTTAGCCAATCATATGTGATCTTCATCTGCTTAAACCTCTGTAATTTGAAGGAACATCAAGTGGATCAAAACCAAAATGATTTAGCCATCTGTAGTCACAATCAAAAAACGCTCTTAAATCATTAATACCGTATTTAAGCATTGCTAATCGATCTATACCTATACCAAAGGCATATCCTTGATATTTTGAAGGATCTACTTTTACATTTTTTAAAACATTAGGATGCACCATGCCACAGCCTAAAATTTCAAGCCACTTATCTCCTTCTCCAATAATAATTTTGCCCTCTTTTATTTCATAACCAATATCAACTTCTGCAGATGGTTCTGTGAATGGAAAATGACTAGGTCTAAATCTCATTTTAATTTTTTCAACTTCAAAAAATTCTTTAATGAAATAATTCAAGCATCCTTTCAAATGACCCATATTAATGTTTGTGTCAATATGTAAACCTTCTACTTGATGAAACATTGGTGCGTGTGTTTGATCACTATCAGATCTATAAGTTCTTCCTGGAGCAATTATCTTAAATGGGGGTTTGTCTTTTAGCATAGTTCTGATTTGAACTGGTGAAGTATGAGTTCGTAATAAAACCTCTTTGCTTTCATCTAAGTAAAAAGTATCATGCATATCTCTTGCTGGATGATTGTCAGGTGTGTTTAAAGCAGTGAAATTATTATATTCATTTTCAACATCAGGGCCTTCCTCAACACTAAATCCTATTTCAGAGAAAATGGATGAAATTTCATCAATAGTTTGTGATACTGGATGAACTTTTCCTCTAACGAATGGTCTTTCAGGTAAAGTTATATCAACTTTTTCCTTTTCTAATTTTTCGTTTATTTTTTTTCCTTCTATCTCCCTAATTTTAGAAGTTATCAGATTTTGAAGTTCGTCTTTAGCTTGATTTAAATCTGATGCAAATCTCTTTCTATCAGTCTCTGGAATTGATCCTATTGTTTTAAATTTTGACGAAATTAAACCATTTTTACCAAAGAGCTTGGTTTTGATTTCATTTATTTGATCAATGCTTAAATCATTTTCTAGCTTTGATATAAACTGATCTCTAATATTTTTTATCTCTGACATATTAGTAGATTATTTCCTTAAGAAATAAAAACAATAGCGAAGATTAATTTAAAGCTGATTGAGCTTTTTGTACAATTGTTTTGAATGCTTCTGGGCTATCGTAGGCAATTTCAGCAAGAATTTTTCTATCTATTGCAATTCCACATTTGTTTAATCCATTGATAAATTTTGAATAAGTTAAGCCCTCGGCTCTAACTCCAGCATTGATTCTCTGTATCCACAATGATTTAAAATCTCTTTTTTTATTTCTTCTGTCTCTGTAAGCGTATTGCATGGATTTTTCCATAGCTTGCTTAGCAACTCTAATAGTATTTTTTCTTCTACCCCATTGACCTTTTACAGCTTTTAGAACTTTTTTATGTTTAGCTTTGCTAGTTACACCTCTTTTAACTCTTGCCATTATTAACCTCTTAAACTGTAAGGCATGTATGACTTAACAATTTTTCCGTCTTGTTTAGACAATGTTGTAGTGCCTCTTAGTTTTCTTATTTGTGAATTCGTTCTTTTAATCATGCCATGTCTTTTACCTGCCTGAGCAGAAATAACTTTACCCTTAGCGGATATTTTAAATCTTTTTTTTGCTGAGCTTTTTGTTTTTAGTTTTGGCATAATTCTGCGGACTTATACAAAGAAAGATATAATTTTACAACCTCTATTAAGGCTTATAAAGGCTGAATTACCATTATCATTTGCTTCCCATCAAACTTGGGATGCAATTCTACCTTACCGATATCCTTCATATCTTCTTTAATTTTACCCATTAGTTCATTTCCTAGATGGGAATGCTGAAGCTCTCTACCTTTAAATCTTATAGTAAATTTGACCTTATCTCCTTTGGCTATAAATTTTTTAGCATTCTTGACTTTAAACTCATAATCGTGAGTTTCAGTAACAGGTCTCATTTTAATTTCTTTTAAAGAAACAATTTTTTGTTTTTTCTTTGCAAGATTAGCTTTTTTCTGAGCATCATACTTATATTTACCCATATCCATTATTTTACATACAGGAGGATTTGCGTTAGGTGCTATTTCAATTAAATCTAAACCTTGATTTTTTGCCATGGAAATAGCTTCATTGGTATTCATCACTCCAAGATTTTCTCCATCACTTCCTATTACCTGTACATCAGGAGAAGAAATTCTATTATTAGATCTTGGACCTCTATCCTTGGTTCTTCTTTGAAAATAATTTTGTTTGAAGTCTGCCACTTAGTTTGATGATGCTTTGTTTAAAGCAGAGAATGTTTTTAAGAATTGATCTATACCCATATTTTCTTGTTTATTAGAGTCTAATCTTCTAATCGTTACTGAATTGGAGTCAACTTCTTTTTTACCACAAATTAATAAAAGCGGTATTTTTGCTAAAGAATGATCTCTAATTTTATAATTTAAATTATGATTTTTTAAATCTACTGCAGAACTTATGCCTGAATTTTTAATTTTATTTGATACCTCAACCGCATAGTCATTAAATTCTTCTGAAATAGGTATTACCATAGTCTGTAAAGGAGATATCCAAAATGGAAACTTGCCTGCATAGTTTTCAATTAAAATTCCAATAAATCTCTCTAGAGAACCAAATAATGCTCGGTGCAACATAACAGGAATTTTTTTAGTACCATCTTTATCAACAAAAGAAGCATCTAATCTTCCAGGTAAATTTAAATCTACTTGTAAGGTTCCACATTGCCAATCTCTGCCAATAGCATCTCGTAAAACAAATTCAATTTTAGGACCATAAAATGCTCCCTCGCCTTTATTAATAGTATATTCTAATTTAGAGGCTTTAACGGCTTCAAGCAAAGAGGCTTCTGCTTTATCCCAAACTGAATCATCACCAACTCTTACTTCTGGCCTATCTGCATATTTTAGAATCACATTTTCAAAACCAAGGTCCTTATAAATATCGAGTATTAGATTTGTAACAATTAAACATTCGCTAGTAATTTGATCTTCAGTGCAAAAAATATGGGCATCATCTTGAGTAAAGGCTCTTACTCTTAATAATCCATGTAAAGCGCCTGATGGCTCATAACGATGAACTTTCCCAAATTCAGCAAAACGTAACGGAAGATCTCTGTAACTTTTTAAGCCTTGATTAAATACCTGGATATGACCAGGGCAATTCATCGGTTTAATTGCAAAAACTTTCTCATCTGGTGTTTCAGAAGTATACATGTTTTCTCCATATTTTTCCCAATGCCCAGATTTTTCCCATAGTTGTCTATCTAGTACCTCTGGAGTATTGACTTCTTTATAACCAGCCGCATCTTGTCTGCTTCTCATGTAGTTAATGAGCTTTTGAAACAAACCCCATCCTCTTTCATGCCAAAATACTGAGCCAGGGCTTTCTTCTCTAAAATGAAATAAATCCATTTCTCTACCTAATTTTCTGTGATCTCTTTTTTCGGCTTCTTCTATTCTTTTCAAATATTCATCTAGATCTTTTTGAGTTGCCCAACTCGTACCATATATTCGTTGCAACATTTCATTATTAGAGTCTCCTCTCCAATATGCTCCTGAAACTTTTGTAAGTTTAAAATATTTCCCTATTTTACCTGTAGAGGATAAATGTGGGCCTCTACATAAATCATGCCATTCTCCGTGAAAATAAATTGATACATCTTCATTTTCAGGTATCGCTTCAATTAACTCGGCTTTATAAATTTCTCCTTTTTTTTTAAAATGGCTAATTGCTTTGTTTCTATCCCAAACTTCTCTTTTTGTTTTTTCATTCCTATCGACAATCTCTTTCATTTTATTTTCAATTTTAACAAGATCATCCTCTGTAAATGGTTCTTTTCTAGCAAAGTCATAATAAAATCCATTGTCAATCACGGGTCCAATTGTAACTTGTGTTCCAGGAAATAATTCTTGAACAGCCATAGCTAAAATATGAGCTGTGTCATGCCTTATAGTTTCTAAGCCCTCAGGATTTTTTGAGGTAAAAATTTTTACAGAACAATCATTTTCAATTAAAAAATCAAGATCTTTAAGTTCACCATCAACGCTTATAACCATGGCTTGTTTAGCTAATGATTTGCTAATTTTTTCAGCTACTTCAAGTCCAGTAACTTTATTAGGAAAGTCAATATTGTTTCCGTCAGGTAATGTTATTATCGGCATTTAATTTAATAATCTCTTATACTCTGAATAAGTAGAAAAGCACATTTTTTCAACATTAAATTTTTGAACTATGTTTTTTCTTCCCTCATAACCAATTGATTTTAATAGAGTTTCATCCATGTTAAGAGTTTTTAAAATTTTATTACTTAATGATTTAGCATTTCCTGCTTCGTATAAAAAACCAGTTTTTTCATCAATTATCGTTTCGTTAGAACCTCCAATGTTACTTGCTATAATTGGTTTTTCCATTGATTGTGCTTCGACAGCAACTCTGCCGAAAGCCTCTGGTTCAGTTGAGGCTGAAACAATAATGTCAGAAACTTTATAAGCTAAGGCCATATCCTTGCAATGATCGATAAATCTTATTTGTTTAGACAATCTATATTGCTCTGAAAGTCTTATTAATTTTTTCTTATATAAATCTCTACCTTGATCACTACCTAGAATAACGGCATAAAATGCTTCATAACCCAGTTCTATATTCACTAAGTTAATTGCCTCAATAAATACTTCCTGTCCTTTCCAAGAAGTTAACCTACCGGGTAAAAGTATAATTTTTTTATCTTTTTCAATGTCCCATTTTTTTAATAATTTTTTCTCATCAATTTCAATTTTGGTTGTTGGATCAAAGTAATCGACATTTATTCCTCTAAAAATAACCATTAATTTTTTTTTCTCATTTAAATATTTTGAATAATTTTTTTTTATATGAGAAAAAATAAAATTAGATCCTGCAATAATTAAATCTGCTCTAGTCATTACTGAATTATAAATTTTTTTTATATTACCCTTAAAATTGTATGTTCCATGAAATGTAGTTACAAATTTTCGTCCTGTGATTTTTGTTGCTAACAAACATGACCAAGCAGGTGCTCTACTTCTTGCATGAACTAAAGAAATATTATAAATTAAAATTATTCCAATTAAGATAAAAGCATTAATTAAAATTAGTAAAGGATTTTTACTCTGTACAGGAAGTCTAAATACCTTAACTTTTTTTCTATCTACAAATTTAAGTAATTCACCACCACTAGTTACAAGAAATGATTTACAATTATTTTCTGGTAAGTAATGTGCTATATCATAACACCCTGTTTCAGCTCCTCCATAACCTAATTTTGGTATTACTTGTAAAACTTTTAAATCAGATGACATTTGATATGATTATATATTAATAGACAAAACTTATAAACGATTATGGCAAATTTCAGATTTCATCAAATATCAAATACAAAGAAAATTAGACATATTTCTAAAATTTTTAAAAATAGTTCTTTTATAGTTTTTTTGCATGGCTTTATGTCAGATCTTGAAGGAAAAAAACCAAATGCATTTTTGAAATTTGCCAAAAAAAATAAAGTAAGTTTTTTAGCACTAGAATACTCTGGTCATGGAAAATCTTCTGGAAAATTTGTAAATGGAAATATTTCAAAATGGAGTAAAGAGACGTCAATTTTAATTAGAAAATACGTTAAAAAAAAAGAATTTGTATTAATTGGCTCAAGTATGGGTGCATGGATTTCGCTCAATCAATTCAAAATTTTCAAAAAACAGATTAAAGGATTTTTAGGAATAGGGGCTGCTCCTGAATTTTTAGAAAATTTAATGTGGAAAAAATTTACCAAAAAAATGAAAGAGGAAACAATACGTAAGGGTATTTATCAATTAAAACATGGCAATTATGAATATCCAATTACTCTACAATTAATAAAAGATGGAAGAAAAAACAAAGTCTTAAATAAGAAAATAAATTCAAATATTAAAGTAACAATGGTACATGGTGAAAAAGATGAGGCAGTTCCTGTCTCATATTCAAGAAAAGTTTTAAGATTATTTCCAAATGCTAAGAAAAAATTAAATATTGTAAAAAAAGGTGATCACAGTTTATCAAATAAAAAATGGTTAAATATAATTTTAAAAGAGCTTAAATTATTAATTTAGCTAACTTTTTTAATATCTTTTTTTAAAGTAATTGGATTTTTTAATTTATCCAACATTTCTTTAGGACACACCTGAACAAAATTATTTACTTCATCTTCAAAGTTTTCAATTATTTTTTTCGATAATTGAGACTCAGTTTCTTTAAAGTGCTCACTAACTAAATTTTTTAAATATCCTTTCCAATAATCTGTCTCTACATTTTGCCAAACTACTGACTCTGTATTTACTTTCTTTTCAAATTGTTGAGATTTGTCATATATAAAAGCCATTCCACCTGTCATACCAGCTGCAAAATTATCACCAACATCTCCTAAAATTACTACAGTTCCACCAGTCATATATTCACATCCATTAGAATCGCATCCTTCAATAACTGTAACTGCACCAGAATTTCTAACTGAAAATCTTTCACCAGCTTGGCCAGCAGCAAAAAGTTTTCCCGAAGTAGCTCCGTAAAGAACGGTATTTCCTAAAATTGTGTTCTCATTTGAAACTAAATTGCTCTCTTCAGGTAATTTTATTGAAATAGTAGCTCCTGACAAACCTTTACCAACATAATCATTTGCATCTCCCTTTAATACAAGCTTTAAACCTTTAGAAGAAAATGCTCCAAATGATTGACCCGCTGAACCTTTAAAATTTAAAACTAAAAAGTTTTCATCAAGTTTTTCATAACCATATTTTTTATACAAATGATGAGAAATTCTTGTGCCTACTGCTCTGTGAGTATTTTTTATTTGATATTCTTTCTCAATTTTTTCAGAATTATCTAAAGCTTGTTCAATTTCTGGCCAAATTTGTTGGTCAAGAGTATCTGGTACATTATTTATTTCTTGATCCTCACAATACCTTGGATTATTTCCAGTATCAGCTTGAACAAATAAAGGATTTAAATCTAAATCGTCTAAATTTGGAGAACCCTTACTAACCTGTTTTAACAAGTCTGTCCTACCAATCACTTCATTTAATGATTTAAAACCTAAATTTGCCAATATTTCTCTTACTTCACGGGCTATAAATGTGAACAAATTAACTACTTTTTCTGGAGTTCCAGTAAATTTTTCTCTGAGCTTCTCATCTTGAGTACAAACGCCTACGGGACATGTATTTGAATGACACTGCCTTACCATTATACATCCCATTGCAACTAATGCTGTAGTAGCAACACCATATTCCTCAGCACCCATCATTGCAGCTATCACTACATCTCTTCCAGTTTTAATTCCACCGTCCGTTCTTAGTGTAACTTTATGTCTGAGATTATTTAAAGTTAATACTTGGTTTGCTTCTGTCAAACCCATTTCCCATGGTATTCCAACATACTTAACACTAGTCTGTGGTGTTGCTCCTGTTCCACCATTATGTCCAGAAATTAATATTATATCTGCTTTTGCTTTAGCAACACCAGCTGCAATTGTTCCTACTCCTGAGGAAGCAACAAGCTTAACTCCAATTCTTGCTTTAGGATTTATTTGTTTCAAATCATAAATTAGTTGTGCAAGGTCTTCTATTGAATAAATATCATGATGTGGTGGTGGTGATATTAAAGTTACTCCAGGAGTTGAATGTCTAAGTTTAGCAATTTCTTCGGTAACCTTAAATCCTGGTAACTGACCCCCTTCACCAGGCTTAGCGCCTTGTGCAATTTTAATTTCTATCTCATTACAATTATTAAGATAATTAACTGTAACTCCAAATCTTGCAGAAGCTATCTGTTTAACTCTTGAGTTTGCACTATCACCATTATCTAAAACTTTAAATCTACTTGCATCTTCACCGCCCTCTCCACTACATGAAGCACCTTTGATCCTATTCATACCAGTTGCCAAAGTTTCATGTGCCTCTTTCGATAAAGCTCCATGAGACATGCTCCCACTTCCAAATCTCTTTAAAATATTTTCTATTGGCTCAACCTCAGAAATATCTATTGGCCCACTTAATTTTTTTTCTCTGAAATCAATTAAGTCTCTAAGATTAATAGGTGGTAAACTATATATTCCATCCGCATATCTTTTATAGGCATCATAAGAATTAGATCCTACTGCACTTTGAAGTAAATGAATTAATTTTCCTTGATATTGATGTGTTTCACCATTTTTACGATATCTATATATACCGCCTATCGGCAATATGGTTTCAGAACTTTCAAATGCCTCTTTATGAATTTCTCTAATTTTTTTCTCTATACCCGTAAGTCCAATACCTGAAATTTTAGAGACCACTCCTGGAAAATAATCTGCAACAATTGTTCTACTTAAACCTACAGTTTCAAAGTTACATCCACCTCTATAAGAACTTAGAACTGAAATACCCATCTTAGACATGATCTTTAATAAACCTGCGTTTACTGATTTTATGTATCTCTCTACACATTCATCAAAGCTAAATTGACCAAATAACTTCTTTTCATGGCGCTGAAATAAACTATCAAATGCTAAATATGGATTTACAGTAGTTGCTCCAACTCCTATTAAGGTTGCAAAAGAGTGTGTATCTAAAACCTCTCCAGATTGTACATTTATTGATACATATCCTCTTAGTTTTTTTTCAATAAGGAACGAATTAATTGATCCAACTGCTAAAAGCATTGGTATTGGAAGTTTTAAGCTAGAAAGCTCTTTGTCACTTAAAATCAATTGAGTAACTCCCTGTCTCACTGCAATTTCAGCTTCTTTTTGAATTTTTTTAATTGAGTCAAACAAAGTCTCTTCTTCAGAAAAAGTACAATCAATTATAGATGAGTTATTGCCAAAAAAATTTATAAATTTTTCAAACTGTGAATTTGATAATATTGGACTATTTAAAACATAAATATTTTGCTTTGTTAAATTATCAAAATTTAAAATATTTCCAAGATTTCCAAATCTTGTTTTCAAACTCATAACCTTGTTTTCTCTTAAAGAGTCTATTGGTGGGTTGGTGACTTGGCTAAAATTCTGTCTAAAAAAATGGTATAATGGTCTATATCTATCTGACAAAACAGCCAATGGTGTATCGTCACCCATAGATCCAGTTGCTTCTTTAGCATCTTCTGCCATAGGATGCAGTATGAGCTCAAGGTCTTCTAAACTTATTCCAAAAGTATATTGCCTTCTTCTTAAATCATCTCCCGAAAAAGAATTTTTTTCATCTGAAATGGTTAACTTATCATCTAGGTCGATAATTTGTGAATTAAAGTGTTTATATTCTTTGGCTAAATAATCTTTTATTTGCTTGTTAGTAAACACTTTACCTTTTTCTATTCTAACTCCAATTATTTCCCCAGGACCCAATCTTCCCTTTGACAAAATTCTTTTTTCATTTAATTCAATCATTCCTGTTTCAGAACCTGCAAATAATAATTTATCTTTTGTAATTGCGTATCTTAAAGGTCTTAATCCATTTCTATCATTTGCAGCTATAACCCACTCATTATCAGTTCCAGCAATAGCTGCTGGTCCATCCCATGGCTCCATAGTGCTGTTTAAAAAATTAAATAATTGTTGGTGATCTTTTGGTAGAGTTTTATTTTTTTTAGACCATGCGTCTGGAACTAACATAAGCTTCGCCAAAGGCGCAGGCTGACCAGATATATTTAATAATTCAAAAACATTGTCTAATGCAGCAGAGTCTGATGCTCCCTGTTGTATAACAGGTTTTAAGTTTTCAACATCGTCAAAAAGGGGACTGTTCATCTCTTGCTCATGAACTTTCATCCAATTTTTATTTCCTCTATAAGTATTAATTTCTCCATTATGCGCTATAGCTCTAAAGGGTTGAGCTAAATTCCAGCTAGGTGCTGTATTTGTTGAAAATCTTTGATGAAAAATAGCAAACCTTGAAACAAATCTCTCATCTTTTAAATCAAGGTAAAAATCTGAGATAGCTTCAGCTAAAAACATTCCTTTGTAAATGATAGATTTAGAACTCAATGAACAAATATAAAAATTGTTTAAAGATTTTTTAAAAGCCTCGTTTTCTATCTTTCTCCTAGTCTCATAAATTTTTCTTTCTAAATCTTTATTTGTTAATTCTGGATTATAAGGTTTAAACAATACTTGGATAATTTCAGGCATTGTTTGGAATGCCTTTTCTCCTAAAACTTTTGGATTAACTGGAACTTGTCTCCAACCGTAAATACTAAAATCATTTTTTGTTAATTCACTTTCCACAATAGTTTTGCAACTTTCTTGTGCTGCGTAATCATTCCGAGGTAGAAATATCATGCCCACACATATTTCAGAATTGTCATGTGTGTGTCCTGTCACTTCTATCTTTTCAATGAAGAAATCTTTTGGTATTTCAACATGAATTCCAGCTCCATCACCAGTTTTTCCATCGGCATCTACAGCGCCTCTATGCCAAACTGCTTTTAACGCTTCAATACCATACTCTACAACTTTACGAGATTTTTTACCTTCAGTTGATGCAATTATACCTACACCACAAGCATCATGCTCCATGTCTTCTGAATAAACATTATTTTCTTTTAAAAGGTGAAGGTTCTTTTTATAATTTTCCATTAAGCCACTCTTTTTTCCACTTTAGATTTACTCTCTAGATAAGTTTTTATTGAAGCTGCTGCATCTCTTCCATCTTTTATCGCCCAAACAACTAATGAAGCTCCTCTAACTATATCACCAGCAGCAAACACCCCTTTTATATTTGTTTCCATAGTATCAAAATCTGTTTTAATAGTTCCCCACTTTGTTACTTGTAATTCACTACTATCAAATAAATTTGGTAAATCTTCAGGATCAAAACCTAGTGCTTTGATAACCATATCTGCTTTTGTTTCGTAACTTGAGCCTTCTTGTACTTGTGGCTTTCTTCTTCCTGTCTCGTCTGGATCACCTAGTTTAATTTTATCTACAATTATTTTTTCTACTTTATTTGTACCTTTAAATTCTTTAGGACTTGATAACCAAACAAACTCAACACCTTCTTCTTCTGCATTTGCAACTTCTCTAGCAGATCCCGGCATATTTTCTTTATCTCTTCTATACAAACATTTAACAGATTTTGCCTTCTGTCTTATAGAAGTTCTTACACAATCCATTGCTGTGTCACCTCCACCGATTACAACAACATCTTTACCTTCTGCATTTAAAATTCCTTTATCAAACAACTCAACATCATCTCCTAGACCTTTTTTATTAGATGATGTTAAAAAATCCATTGCAGGAAAAATATTATCAAGATCATTTCCAGGTAAGTTTACTTCTCTTGCTTTATAAACTCCTGTGGCAATTAAAATTGCATCGTGTTTTTTTCTCAATTGGTCTAGGCTTGCATCCTTACCAACTTCAAAATTTTGAACAAATTCAATTCCTCCATCCTTTAAGAGTTTTGTTCTTCGCTCTACAACTTCTTTTTCTAATTTAAAATTTGGAATTCCATAAATTAATAATCCTCCTGCTCTATCATATCTATCGTAGACAGTAATTTTATATCCATTTTTTCTTAATTGTTCTGCAGCAGCTAAGCCAGCAGGACCTGCTCCTATAATTCCTACGCTTTGATTTTTTTCATTCGTTACCTTAATTGGTTTTACCCAGCCCTGAGCCCAAGCATTATCTGTAATATATTTTTCTACTGATCCAATAGTTACTGTTCCATGACCAGACTGTTCAATTACACAATTTCCCTCGCATAATCTATCTTGGGGGCAAATACGGCCACACACTTCAGGCATATTGTTGGTGCTTTGGGATAATTCATACGCCTCTTTTAATCTTCCCTCTGCTGTAAGTTTAAGCCAATCTGGAATGTTATTACTTAAAGGACAATGAACTTGGCAAAAAGGTACTCCACATTGTGAACATCTACTCGACTGTTCTTTGGCTTTTTCATTGATATACTCGTCATAAATCTCGTTAAAATCTTTCTTTCTTGTATCAACTTCTCTTTTAGGTGGAGTTTGTTGACCTATTTTAACAAATTTGAGCATTTTATCTGGCATAATATTATTTAAGTTTGGGCAAAATATACCCTGATTTATGTATATAAAGCATAAAATAGGTCATATATATTGACCTTAATTTTTAAATTATTGCCGCCAATAAACAAGTTTTTAATTATTGCATAGCTATTATGCTTAAATCGAATTGTTTTAAATAAATACTTTATAAGTTACGAAGAAATAATGTTTCAAAATATTATAGAAGTTTTAATTCTCTCTGCAATTCAAGGAATATCTGAATTTCTTCCTATTAGTTCCTCTGCTCATTTAATTTTGGTTTCTACTTTATATGAATTTAAATCTAGTTCTTTACTTATTGATATCAGCCTCCATCTAGGTTCTCTAATAGCAATAATTTATTTTTTTAAAGATGAATTGTTTGATGTCAGAAAAAATAAAAGAATTTTAAATTTAATTGTATTAGGATCTATTCCATTAATAATTGTTGGATACATACTTTATAGTACAAATTTAATTTATCACTTAAGAAATTTAGAAGTCATTGCTTGGACTACTTTTATATTCGCAATAATTTTATACATCTCAGACAAAAATCGATTTGATAAAAAAATTTCCTCAAATTTAAATTTTCAGTCAATAATATTTATAGGTATTTTCCAAATTTTCTCTCTTGTGCCTGGAGTGAGTAGGGCAGGAATTACTATAACAGCTGCGAGAATTTTAAAATTTAATAGAGTAGACTCAAGTAAGATATCTTTTTTACTTTCAATCCCAGCGTTGGCTGGAGCTAGTGCCTTAAGCTTAAAAGATGTTGTTGAACAATCAATTCAGTTTAATTACTTAGTTGTTATTGCAATTATATCTTCTTTTATTTTTTCTTTTCTAACAGTTAAATTCTTTTTAATTTATATAAATAAATTTTCAATGAATGCGTTTGTAATTTATAGAATAATAATTGCTTTGATTTTATTTAATTTAATTTATTAAATATATTTTTTTTTTATTAAAGGGAGTAATTGAGACAAGAGAACTCCACATAGAATAAAAAAGCATCCAAGTAAATTATTAACATCTAGAATTTGATTTAAAATAAACCAAGCAGCTATAGTCGCAAATACACCTTCAAGAGAAAAAATTATAGCTGCGGGTGCTGGAGTAATATTACGCTGGGCATAAATTTGTAATACAAATGCAAATCCACCAGATAATATACCTGCATATAAAATTGAATAAATTTCCATTAAAATATTACTTAAAATAAATTCTTCATAAATAATTCCGATTATAAATGAAAAAATAGCTACAATTAAAGTCTGCGCAGCTCCTAAGGTAAGTGGAAGATTGTATTTAGTGATAATGATCCCAGTAAAAATGATATGAGTGCTCCAAAATAAAGCTCCCAAAACAACTAAAGTATCTCCTAATCTTACTGTTGCATCATGAAAATTTGTTAATAAATATCCTCCAATTAAACATAGAACTACTGAAGGCCATACACTCCAATGCATTGATTTTTTACCAAACAAAAAAATGATAATCGGTACCATTGGCACGTAAAAAATTGTAAAAAAAGCAGCATTTGCAACATCTGTGTAAAGCAAAGCAACTTGTTGTAGTGCAGAGCCTAAGAATAAAGAAATTCCAATTAATAATGAATAAATTATGAAAGTTTTTTTATCTAATTTAAATTCTGATTTAAAATTTTTTAATTCAAATAAAATCATAAGTGGAATTATGGCTAAAAAACCAACAAAAAACCTCACAGCATTAAATGTAAAGGGACCAATATTGTCCATGCCTGTGTCTTGGGCAATGAAAGTTGTGCCCCAAATGAAAGTACACAATAAAGCACTGAATAAAGAGATGGTTTTAGACATTTCTGATTAGACGGCTAGTTTATAAGCAAAATTTTTGCCTAAGTTTTCTTTTAAATCATTATTAAACCTAGCTGCTTCTGCACCATCAATAATTCTGTGATCATAAGATAAAGAAATTGGCAACATAGTCCTAGTTTGAAACTTTCCATTCATAAAAATTTGTTTTTTTTCTGATCTTCCTACTCCTAATATAGCAACTTCAGGGTAATTAATTATAGGAGTAAAAAATGAACCTCCTATACCACCTAAACTCGTAATCGTCATCGAGCCGCCAAACAATTCTTTTTTATCAATTTTTAAATTTCTACAAAGTTCGCTTACCTCTTTTAATTCTTTACTTATCAGAGAAATTTTTTTGTTATTTGCATTTCTTATTTTTGGAACCATTAATCCATTTGGCGTGTCAACTGCTATCCCAATATGGTAATATTTTTTTAGAGTCATTTTTCCAGTCTCAATTTCGTCGATAGAAGAATTAAAACTAGGAAATTTCTTAAGAGATGCAACTAAAGCCTTTATTATAAATGCTAGAGGTGTAATTTTAATTTTTTCCCCAGTATACATATCTGTTAATGAACTTCTAAAACTTTCCATCTCCGTTATGTCGGCTTCATCGTGATTTGTAACATGAGGAATTGTTGTCCATGAATTTGTAAGATATTTTGATGATAATTTTTTTACTCTTGGTATGTCTTTAATTTCTATTTCACCAAAATCAGAATGTTCAAATTCGTTTTTAATTTTATCTGGTTTACTATCTTTTACTACAACGTTGTTTTTCGAATTAGATGAAACAAATTTTTTAATATCATCTTCAACAACTCTGCCATCTTTCTGACTTCCTGCTACTTGATTAATATCTACACCAAGTTCTCTAGCAAATTTTCTAGCTTTTGGACTTGCAGATGAAATGTCTGAAATATTATTTTTAGAAAATGTTTTTTCTTGGATTTCAGGTTTTATTTCCTCAATATTTTTTGACTCTTTTTTAATTTCTGGTTTTTCTTTAACCCCTTCCTTTTTAACTTCTGAATCACTATCTACAGTTAAAATTAAGTCGCCCTCAGAAACTTTATCTCCTACTTTTATTTTTAAATTTTTAATTTTACCTTCTAAATTTGATGGTATTTCTACGCTAGATTTATCACTTTCAATTGTTATTAGGGCATCATTTTTTTTAATTGATTGACCTTCGGTAACTAATACCTCTATAACCTCAACATCTTTAAAATCTCCAATATTAGGTACTTTAATCTCAGTTTCTGACATTATAATTTTGTTGGCATTGGTTTGTTGGTATCAATATTATACTTCTTCATTGCATCTTTTGCATGTTTGGAAGTAATAAGCTGTTCTTTTGCTAAAATACTTAAACCATAAGCAACCAAATGTTCTTTATCTACCTCAAAAAATTTTCTTAAATTTTTTCTTGTATCACTTCTTCCAAAACCATCTGCTCCTAATGAATAAAAGCTTTTATTAGTATAAGGTCTGATTTGATCTGAATTCATTCTCATATAATCAGATGCAGCCATAATTGGGCCCTCTGTTTGGCCCAAGCATTGCTCAACATAAGATTTTTTAGGTTCTTTATCAGGATTCAAAAGATTAAATCTTTCTACCTCCATTCCATCTTTTCTTAATTCATTAAAACTTGTTACACTCCATATCTCACTGTCAATTTGATAATCATTTTGTAAAATCTCTGCAGCAGACATCATTTCTCTTAAGATTGTTCCTGATCCTAAAAGTTGGATTTTAGTTTTTTTGTATTTGTTAAATTCTTTTATTTTATACATGCCCTTTAAAATGCCTTCCTCACAATTTTTATCTTTTGGCATTTCTGGGTGTGAGTAATTTTCATTCATTGTTGTAATATAATAAAAAACATTCTCATTTTTCTCATGCATTCTTCTTAGACCTTCTCGAAAAATTACCGCTAATTCATAATGAAATGTAGGATCATAAGTTACACAATTTGGAATAGTTGATGCAATTAAATGACTATGCCCATCCTGGTGTTGTAAGCCTTCTCCAGCTAATGTTGTTCTTCCAGCTGTTGCACCTACCAAAAATCCTCTAGCCTGACTATCCCCGGCTGCCCAAGCTAGATCTCCTATTCTTTGGAAACCAAACATTGAATAAAAAATATAAATTGGGATCATTTCGATATCATGATTGGTATATGCAGTGGCAGCAGCAATCCATGAAGACATAGCACCTGCTTCATTGATACCTTCCTCTAAAACTTGACCACTTTTGTCTTCTCTATAAGAACTTAATTGAGCTGCATCCTCAGGTTCATATTTTTGTCCTTCATGAGCATAAATCCCTATTTTTTGAAAAAATCCTTCCATACCAAAAGTTCTTGCTTCGTCCGGAATAATAGGAACCAGCCTAGGAGATATATTTTTATCCCTTAATAAATTTGTTAACATTCTTACTAAAGCCATAGTAGTAGACATTTCTTTTTCACCAGTTGATACTTTCATGAAATCGAAAATATCTTTTGAGGGTGCTTTGATTGATTTAGCGAAAGTCGAACGTTCAGGTAAATATCCACCTAATTTAATTCTTCTTTCCTTTATGTATTTTATTTCTGGTGATTTTTCGTCAGGCCTAAAGTATTCAATATTTCTCACTTGTTCATCTGTTAAGGGAACATCAAATCGATCTCTATAGTACATCAAGTCATCAACATCTAATTTTTTCGTTTGATGAGTAGTGTTTACACTTTCTCCTGATTTTCCCATCCCATAACCTTTAATAGTTTTTGCAATTATCACTGTTGGGCTCCCTTGATGTTTAGTCGCTTTATCATATGCAGCAAAAACTTTGTGAGGATCGTGACCACCTCTATTAAGTCTCCAAATATCTGTATCTGACATGTTTGAAACTAATTCTAATGCTTCAGGAGATTTCCCAAAAAACTTTTCTCTTACATAAGCACCGTCTCTTGCTTTCATTGCTTGGTACTCACCATCTACTGTCTCATTCATAATTTTTATTAAGTGACCAGTTTTATCATTAGCAAGCAACGAATCCCAATATGACCCCCAAATAACTTTAATTACATTCCAGCCAGATCCTCTGAAACTTCCCTCAAGCTCTTGGATAATTTTTCCATTACCTCTAACGGGACCATCTAATCTTTGAAGATTACAATTTATTACAAATATTAAATTATCTAAATTTTCTCTAGCAGCTAATCCAATAGCTCCCATTGACTCAGGCTCATCCATCTCCCCATCGCCTAAAAAGGCCCATACTTTTCTTCCTTCATCTTTAATTAAACCTCTATTGATTAAATATTTCATGTATCTAGCTTGATATATAGCAAGCATAGGTCCTAACCCCATGGATACAGTGGGGAACTGCCAAAAATTTGGCATTAGCCATGGATGTGGATATGACGATAGACCTCCAGGTTTTACCTCCTGTCTGAAGCTATCTAATTGTTTTTCGTTTAATCTACCTTCTAAGAAAGCTCTTGCATACATTCCTGGAGCACTATGTCCTTGAAAATAAATTAAATCTCCACCAAATTTGTTATTTTTTGCTCTCCAAAAATGATTCATACCGACATCATATAATGTTGCAGCAGATGCAAATGTACCAATGTGTCCACCAAGCTCAGGATATTTTTTATTTGCTCGAACCACCATTGCTGCTGCATTCCATCTAATCAACGATCTAATTCTTCTTTCAATATTTTGATCGCCACCAGACTTTACTTCAGCCTCAGGAGGTATTGTGTTAATGTATGGTGTATTTTGAGTATAAGGAATATTTGCTCCTTCACGATAAGCTTTGTTAATTAATTCTTTAATTAAAAAATGAGCTCTTTGATTTCCATCTTTCGAAATAACTGCAGATAATGATTCCAGCCAATCTTGAGTTTCAAGTGGATCAATATCAGACCCATTAACTACTTGAATTGTAGATTGTTTTTTTTCAATTATAGGTTCAGATATAATTTTTTTTTCCTCTTTTTTTTCAGCCATCGCTTCTTCAGCTTGTTTAATTATATTTTCTGTATCTTTTGGAAGAGTGCTTTCTGATGATGTTTTTGATGATGGTGTAAGATTAAGCAACAAATCTCCCTTAGAAACTTTATCACCAACTTTAACTGCTAAACTATCTACTTTTCCAGCAATGGTAGAAGGAATTTCAACACTTGATTTATCACTTTCAATTGTGACTATTGGATCATTTTGTTTAATTTGATCACCAGGTTTTACAAGTATCTCTATGACCTCAACATTTTCAAAGTCACCAATGTCAGGAACAAGTAATTTTTCGCTCATTTTTAAATGTTTTATATACCCAAAAAAACATTATTGGATTTTATTTTATCACATTAATAAGGTTTTTTCGTTAATCTTATATTTTTATTATACAAAAAATAAAAAAATAAATGAATATTAAGCTTTTTAGCTTCTCTCAATACACATAGCTATCCCCATACCACCACCAATACAGAGTGCCGCACAACCTTTTTTTTTATCTTGCTTGATCATTTCATGGACAAGTGTAACCAAAATTCTTGCCCCTGAAGCTCCAATCGGATGACCTAAGGCAATTGCTCCTCCATTAACATTAACTTTTTGTTCAGGAATTTTTAATTCTTCAATTACCGCAATACTTTGTGCTGCAAAGGCTTCATTAATTTCAAATAAGTCTACTTCATCTATTTTCCAATTTGCTTTAGATAAAGCTTCTTGAATTGAGGGTATAGGTCCCAATCCCATTAATGAAGGCTCAACCCCACAAGTAGCCCAAGATACAATTTTAACCAATGGCTCTAATGATTTTTTTTCTGCTTGTTCTCTAGACATTAAAACTAAGGCTGCAGCACCATCGTTTATGCCTGAGGAATTTCCAGGTGTTACAGTCCCATTTTCTTTGAATACTGTTTTTAATTTTTTTAAATCATCTATACTTAAATTTTCTCTAGGATGTTCATCTTTTTCAAAAAGAAATTTTTTATCACCATCTTCAATTTGTAATTTAATCAACTCATCCTGAAATTTATTTTCACTATATGCTTTTTCTGTTTTTTTCTGAGAATTTAAAGAAAAATTATCTTGTTCATCTCTTGAAATTTTATATTTATCGGCAACATTCTCAGCTGTGACACCCATATGATAATCATTAAATGAATCTAGCAGACCATCTTTTATCATTGTATCTACTAATTTATTTTCAGAAAATTTTTTATCTTCTCTATAATAAATTGCATGAGTTGCTCTAGACATATTTTCTTGACCACCTGCAATTACAATTTGGTTTTCTCCTAACTTAATTGATTGATATCCCGATACAACAGATCTTAATCCAGATCCACAGACTTGATTAACAATGTGAGCAGGTTTTGAAACTGGTACTCCGGCACCAATTGAAGCTTGCCTAGCGGGATTTTGACCAAGTCCAGAGGTTAAAACGTGCCCCATAATCACTTCATCGATCTCCTCCTCTATATCTAATTTTGATTTATAAATTACTTCTTTAATTACTATTGAACCTAATTTTGATGCGCTGAGATTTTTTAACGAACCTTTATATCTTCCAATTGGGGTTCTTAGTGCTGAAGTAATTACAACATCGTTAGAGTTTTTGCTCATAAAGTAATTAACATAATATTTTATAAGTTAAATTACATCAAAAACTTTGATATATGGAATATATTATTTAAATGGACCGCTGGCCAAATTGGATAAGGCGCTCGGCTACGAACCGGGAGATTCCAGATTCGAGTTCTGGGCGGTCCACCAACAAGGAAATAGAAATGTTTAATTGGCTTTTAAAAGCATCTTTACAAAAATCAGTAATTTATTTTTTTATAATTATTTTTATTATTTTATTAATTTTAACTTTTGTATTATAAAAAATTATGAGCAAAGAATTTGAGCAAATAAGTATTAAACCTGGATTTATGAAACACAATGGGGGTGTTTTATTTAGAACTATTTCAGAGACTGAATACGAATTTAAATCTATAATTAGTGAAAACCATTTAAATGCTGCAGGAATAACTCACGGAGGCTATTTATCCGCATTAATAGATGCAGGAGCGGGAACAGCTGCGCATAGAGCTGCAGGAAATGCTCCATGTGTAACTATCTCTTTAGATATAAAATTTATAGGCGCTTCAAAAGTTGGAGATGAAATTATTGGATATACAAAAATTTTAAAAAAAACAAATACTCTTGTCTTTTTATTTTGCGAGCTAAAGTGTAATGATAAAATAATTACTTCTGCATCTGGAGTATGGAAAATTATTAAAATAAAGCCTTCCAATTTAGGACCTGGTGGGTAATTTTACTCTTTTCTTTTTAAGTTAAAGTAGCCAAATACTACTAACAATAATATTGCTATAGGATAAACAATATTTTTTGATGGTCTATCTGAATTTTCAATTTTAAATTCACTTATATAGTCTCCCATTTCAAAACCATTTCTTTTTGCTTGTCCATTCCATTTCAAATTATCAACAACAACTTTGTCATTTTGTTTCAATAATGTAATTCCATAGTCCTCTAAAGTAAATTTATCCTCAAAAGTATTTTTTGATATCACAAATAACTTGTATCTTTCACCATATAAACTGGGCCTTGTTATTTTAATTTGAATTTCTTTTGTTGAGTCTAATTTTATTGAATTAATTTTAGTAATATCTTCATAATTATATTTTGGATAAAATTTGTTTAAAGCAAAATCAGGTGACAACAAAGAAATAGAGATAACTAAAAAAATAATTATTTCATACCATTTAAGTTTATTAAAAAACCAGCCTTGAGTAGCTGAAGTAAAAACTAAAATCCCAATTAAAGAAGTAATAATTACAATCAACCCATGCCAAATGTTTTCAATGCCAATAAGTAAAAGTTCATGGTTAAATAAAAATACAATTGGTAAAATTCCTGTTCTTAAACTGTACCAAAAAGCTTGCACCCCTGTTCTTAAAGGATCTCCACCAGATATCCCTGCGGCTGCATAAGAGGCAAGTCCGACAGGTGGTGTTACATCAGCCATTAAACCAAAATAAAAAACAAATAAATGAACTGCAATTAACGGAAAAATAAAGCCTGAAGCATTTCCAACATCTACTAAAACAGTCGCCATTAAAGAAGCAACAACAACATAATTTGCAGTTGTAGGTAAACCCATTCCTAAAAGCAAACATAGAATGATTGTTAAAAACAATAAAATAGTAACATTATCCTTGGCTATAGATTCTATAACTATTATTAAATTTGTACTTAAACCAGTAGATCCAACCGCTCCTACTATAATACCTGCAGTTGCTATCGCTATACCAACAGCAACCATATTTAGAGCGCCTTTTTCAAAACCAACTATTGTTTGATTAAACCATTCTTTAAGAGCATTTTTTTTGAATTCGTTTTTTATTAACAAATTTATTAAATTTACTAAAACTAAAGTAATTGTCGCATAAAAAATTGAATAGGAGGCAGTAAATCTTAAATAAACCAAAGTATAAATTAAAACAAAAATTGGTATTAAAAAATGTATCCCAGATAAAAAAGTTTTTTTTAAATGAGGAACATCTGCATCATCCATTCCTTTAAGATTTAATTTTAAAGCTTCTAAATGTGAAATATAAAATAATGCTATATAAGAAATAATTGCTGGTAAGAAAGCATGTTTAACTATTTCAAAATAAGTTACGCCAATAAAACTTGCCATCACAAATGCTGCAGCTCCCATGACAGGTGGCATGATCTGACCATTGACTGATGAGGAAACCTCAATAGCACCAGCTTTTTCTTTTGAAAAACCAGTTTTTTTCATAATTGGAATTGTAAATGTTCCAGTAGTAACTGTGTTTGCAATTGAAGATCCTGAAATTAATCCAGTCATACCTGAACCTAATATTGCTGCCTTTGCAGGTCCTCCTCTCATTTTTCCAACCATTGCAAAAGCAAGATCTAAAAAATATTTACCACCACCAGCAGTTTCAAGCAAAGCGCCAAATAAAACAAATAAGAAAATAAAATCTACTGATACCCCAATCGGAATTCCAAAAATTGCTTCTTGATCAAGCCACTGGAAGCCTACAAGTCTATTTAAAGATAAACCACCATGTGAAATTATTTCTGGTGCATATCTTCCAAAATATGAAAACAATAAAAAACAACTAGCAATAATTACCAAAGGTAAACCGATTGCTCTCCTAGTAGCTTCTAACAGTATCAAAATTCCACATCCTCCTAAAATCAACTCTAATGGAAAAATAAATGTTTCTGTTATTCTAAGATTTAAAAGTACACCTCCTCTTTCAACCAGCTGATCATAAAAAAAATAAATATAGAGGCACGATATCGCCCCCATAAAACTGATCAAAACATCAAAAAATGAAATTTTCTTACCTTTAGATATTGGATAAATTAAAAAAGCTAAAGTTAAAGCAAAACCTAAATGAATTGCCCTTGCTGGCAATCCCTTAAACATTCCAAAATTTAACATAAATGGAAATGGTGAAGCGTACCAAAGTTGAAATAATGACCAAATAATTGCTATTGCTGAAACAATTTTCAAATGAAAACCAGTAATATTTCTAGTTGGTGATAAGTCTTCGCTTATTTTATTTTTAATTTTACTGCTGATTGAGTCGCTCATTAAAATTATTCATACCATAAAAAAAAGGCCCGGTAAAAATTACCAGGCCTTTTTAATTAATAAAAATTGGATTACATTAACCCAGCTTCTTTATAGTATTTTATTGCTCCTGGATGTAATGGAGCAGATAAACCATCTTTAATCATGTTTTTCTTTTCCAAGAATCCAAATGCTGGATGTTGTTTTTTGAAATCATCAAAATTTTCCATCACAGCTTTTGTAACTAAATAAACAAGCTCTTCAGAAACATCTGCAGAAGTAACAACAGTAGCTTTTACGCCAAAAGTTGTAGCATCTTTTTTCTGACCTGTATAAGTTCCTTTAGGTATTACTGCCTGTGCATAATAGTCAGCACCATTAATTAAACCTTGAACTTCAGAACCTGTTAAATTGATTGGAGACGCTTTAGCTGCACAAGTTGCTGCTTGTTCCATGGCACCATTTGGAAATCCAACAGAATAACCAAATGCATCTATTTTTCCATCACATAGAGCTTTAACTTGTTCAGAAGAAGTAAGTTCAGTTGTTGATTTAAAGAAACTATTATCAACACCCATTGCTTTCATCAGTTCTTCCATAGTTCCTCTTTGACCTGAGCCAGGATTACCGATGTTAACTACTTTTCCTTTTAATCCAGCAAAATCTTTAATTTTTGCTTTTTTTCTAGCCCAAATTTGAAAAGGCTCATTGTGAACTGAAAACACTGCTCTTAAATTGCTAAATTGTTTTCCTTCCCATTTACTAGATCCATTAACAGCATGATACTGCCAGTCTGATTGTGCTACACCAAATTGGAATTCTCCAGCTGCTATCTGACCGATATTATAGTTAGATCCACCAGTTGATGGAGCAGTACATCTATAAGCTTTAGCTGTACCTTTTTTTCTACCATGTTCAGCGCTAATTGCTGATTTGTGCAACATTTTACATATAGCGTTTCCTGTTTGGAAATATACTCCTGTAGGTCCGCCTGTTCCTATCGTAAAGAACTCTGCTGATTTAGCAACAGTCGTTAAAGACAGTGATGCAAATAAAATCAGTAAAGCACTTGATAGAGATGTGATTATTTTTTTCATTATTTACCCCTCTATTTATATGTCGTTATTTTTATAAATTTATTCTAACAAAAAATAATAATAGGTGTACAGAGTGATTTTATAAGTTTTCTGACCAATTCTTAAGCTTATTAACACCTTCCACTACTTTTGGTGCAAACTTATTAATTAAATTTTCATCAATTTTTCTATTTTCATCAATATTTTTCATAAACTCTTGTCCATCAAAATCTGTAAAACTTAACCTTGCTAACATTTTATCTGGATTAAATCCAAAATCAGAACCTGGTAATAAAGCAACTCCAGTACTATTTAATATATCGCTACACATTTCTGATGAAGTTTTAAATTTGTTGTTTAAAAATTCTGGCATCAAATAAAACCCCCCCTGAGGCTCATTAATCAATACCTTATTTGATTTTAAATTTAAAAAAACATATTTACCAACTGCATTTAAAATATTTATTGATTTTGTAATATAATTTGAATGATCATTTTCGTAAGCTTTGATTGCTGCATACTGAATAGGTGCACTCACAGCAGAAAAAGTTTCACTAGCTAATACATTGATCATATTTTTTATGTTATTCAGTTCATCTGGAATTATAAAATAACCAAGTCTCCATCCCCCAGCACCACACCATTTACTAAGTCCTGTACTAATAATAGTTTTTTCAGGACAATAGCTTGAGATAGATTTGAAATTTTTTGAAAATGTTAATTCTGAATATATTTCATCTGATAAAATTATAAGATTATACTTTTTGGCAATTTCTGAAATTTCTTCTAGTTTGTCACAAACCTGCCCAGAGGGATTATTCGGTGAATTTAAAAATAATAAATAATTTTTATTTATATCTTTTGTAATTACTTTCTCAATTTGTTCTCCAGAAGGAAACCAATTGTTCTCTCTTTCTGTTTGAAGAATTTGAATTTTATTTCTCCCTAAAATAGCTTGTGGTGCATATGAAACCCAACTAGGTGCTGGCAATATAATTTCACCATCAAATATTACATGTAATAAAAACATTAATTCTTTAGATCCCGGTCCAATTATTACATTGTGCGCTTTATAATTATAATTTTTCTTTTTAGATGAGTATTTTGCTACAGACTCTCTTAATTCCTCAAGACCCTGCATAGGTAAGTATTTATTTTGATAAGCATTATTTTTTAATTCTTCGACTACATCTTCAGGTACTTTAAATGGGGATTGTCCAAAACCAAATTTGAAAATTTTCTTACCTTGATCTTCTAATTTTTTAGAAGTTTCGTTAATTAAAAGAGTAGAAGATGGCTTTAAATTTTTAACTAATTTTTTTAACATTAAATTATTTTATTATTATAGGATTAAACTTATTTATGATAATCTCACTAAGTTTAAAAAAGAAAATGAGAACTTTTTACCCTCCGATTCGGTCATGTTTTAGTCTATTTTTGTTCTTTAGCAGTAACAATATCTGGTAGGTAAAAAAAAAGAAGCACAAAAGATAGAAATGACTAAAAATAAAATTACAGCTGTTCTTGGTCCTACTAATACAGGCAAAACCCATCTTGCTATAGAAACCATGCTTTCTTTTGAGAGTGGAATGATCGGATTTCCACTTAGATTGTTAGCAAGAGAAGTATATGACAAAGTAATCAAGAAAATAAGTTTAGATAAGGTTGCATTAATAACTGGTGAGGAAAAAATCATTCCATCTAATGCTAAATATTTTTTATGTACAGTGGAGTCTATGCCAATTGACAAACATCTAGAGTTTGTTGGTGTGGATGAAATTCAAATGTGTGCTGATCATGAAAGAGGTCATATTTTTACTGATAGACTTTTAAATATGAGGGGAGAAAAACTTACAATGCTGATGGGTTCAAGTACCATTAAAAATATCATCTCGAAATTGAATGGAGACATTGAATTTATAAACAGAGAAAGACTATCTAAACTTACCTACACTGGTCATAAAAAAATATCAAGAATAGACAGAAAAACAGCAATCATTGCATTTTCAGCAGAGGAGGTTTATGCCATTGCTGAATTAATAAGAAGACAAAAGGGTGGTGCTGCTATTGTAATGGGATCACTAAGTCCAAAAACAAGAAACGCTCAAGTTGAATTATATCAATCTGGGGATGTCGATTTTTTAGTTGCAACAGATGCAATTGGAATGGGAATAAATATGGATTTAGATTTTGTTTATTTTTCCAATGTTAAGAAATTTGATGGAAAAAAATTAAGAAGATTAAATCTATCTGAAATAGGTCAAATAGCAGGTAGAGCTGGCAGGTACCTTAACGATGGTAGTTTCGGTATTACTGGAGATTGTAAAGAAATATCTCCAGAAGAGGTAGAATTATTAGAAAATCATAAATTTGAGGAAATTAGAACTTTGTTTTGGAGAAATTCAAATCTTAATTTCAACAATCCAATTAATTTGATCAAAAGTTTAGAGGAAAAACCTCAAGTGGAATGGCTAAGAAAAATTCATGAATGTGAGGACGAAAAAGCTCTAAAATATTTTTTAAAAGATCAAAGAATTTTAAATATAGAATTTGATAAGAAAACTTTAATGCTTTTATGGGAATGTTGCCAAATACCTGATTTTGTAAAAAAAACTTACGGAAATCATTTTGAGGTTATTGGAAATGTATTTAAATTTTTAACCAGCAAAAAAGGACTAATTTCTGAAGACTATATGAGATTACAGCTCATGAAGCTTGATAAATTAGAAGGAAATGTAGATTCTTTGTCAAATAGAATTGCAAATGTCAGAACTTGGTCATATGTTTCGAATAAAAATAATTGGGTAGAAAATCAAATTTATTGGATTGAAAAAACTAAACACTTGGAAGATAGACTTTCAGATAGATTGCATGAAGAACTTACTAAAACTTTTATTGACAAAAGAGCAAGTGTACTCGCTAGAGGTTTAAAACAGGATATGGAATTTAAAACCGAAATTTTAGAAAACAACGATGTTAAAATTGATGATCAATTTATTGGAAAGATAAAAGGACTAAAATTAGAACTAGATCTAAAAAAAGGTGCTTTAGAAACAGATATTAAATCTTTAAAAAAAGCTGCAAGACAAACCATTGGTCCAGAATTAGAAAAACGTGTTCAATCAATTATTGATACAGGATTAATAAATTTGAATGAAGACTTTAAAATTTACTGGAATGATTTTCCAGTTGCCAAATTAACAACTGGTAGTGACTATTTAAATCCTAATTTTGATTTAATCGTTGACGATGTCATTGAACAAAATACTAAACAAAAATTGAACGATTACATTAACAAATGGTTACACATAAAAATAAATAATGTGCTTAAAAGTTTAATTGATTTAAAAAATATAAAAGAAAACAATTCATCAATTAAAGCACTGGCATACCAACTCTATGAAAACAATGGGGTATTAAAAAGGGATCAAGTTTCTGAGTATCTAAAAAACTTAGAACAAAATGAAAGAAAAATTCTTAGAGACTTAGGAGTAAAGTTTGGAAGATACCATGTTTTCCTTTATCAATTAATTAAACCAGAAGCCGTATCTTTGCGAACTTTATTATGGAAAAATTTTTATCAAAAATTTCATAATTTAAAACCACCTACCTTTGGTTTGAATTTTTTAGACGATAAAGAAATAAAAAATAAAAACTTTATGCTTTTGTGTGGATTTGAAAGATTTGATAATTTTTTTGTAAGAATTGATATTTTAGAAAGATTATTTGTGTTAATAATAAATTCTAGTTCAAAAGAAAATTCTGAAATAAAATTAGTTCCAGAAATGTTAAATCTTTTAGGATGTAGTAAAGATAATTTCAAAAAATTACTTCAGAAAATGAATTATAAAATATTTGAAAAAGAAAATGAAACATTTTTTAAATATAGTCCTAATAAAAAATTTAAAAAAATTACTACAAAGAAGATCTCAAATGAAAATCCATTTAAAATATTAAAGAATTTAAATTTAAGTTAAAATGTTTTTTAAAAAAGAAGAAATTAAAAACAATAATTTTCTTACAAAAGTTTGCGCTTTATTAATTCATGCTGCTAAAATAGATGAGAAATATACGGACAAAGAGGAAGAAATTATAAAAAAAACACTTAATGAACTTGGTTTAGAAGATAAAAATATTTCTAAAACAGTTGAAGAAGCAAAAATAATTGAAGAAAGCTCAAATCAAATTTTAGATTTTACTAGAGAAGTAAAAAATTTACCTGAAGAATACAAAATTAAAATCGTAGAGGCATTATGGTCTATCATTTACTCAAACAATGATGCTGATATATACGAAACTAATTTAATGAGACGACTTGCGGGATTACTTTATATTGACAACAAAACAATGGGCGATATTAAAGAAAAAATTAAACAAAATTCAAAATGACATATATCGTTAACGACAATTGTATTAAGTGCAAACTAACAGACTGTGTTGATGTCTGCCCAGTTGATTGCTTTTACGAAGGTAAAAATATGCTTGTAATTAAACCCGATGAGTGTATAGATTGTGGCGTTTGCGAGCCAGAATGTCCTGTCGATGCCATAAAAGCAGACACTGAACCTGGAAGTGAAAAATGGTTAGAGATCAACAAAAAATATTCTGAAATCTGGCCGAACATAAGTGAAAAAAAAGATCCACCAACGGATCACGAAAAATTTAAAAATGAGCAAAATAAGTACGAAAAATATTTTAAAGAAAATCTTTAAAGGTAAAAAAGATAACAAAGTGAAAAAAAAAGTTTCTAAAAAGAAGGCAGTAAAAGCAAAAAAAACTGTAAAAGATAAAAAAGCAAAAAAAATAATTTCAAAAAAAGTCAAAAAAGTTACTAAAAAAGTTTCATCTAAAACAAATAAAATAAAAAAAACTGTTAAAGTTGCAGAAACAACTAGTGAAGCAAAAGTAGATAATTTAAGAATTTCAAAAACTAATGAAGTTAAACCTGAAATAAAAAAAGTTAAAAAACAAGAAACCGAAAAAAGAGATTATAAAATTAAAGATCACGTTGTTTATCCAAAACATGGAGTAGGCCAAATTACTGAATTTAAAAAAATTAATATTGGTGGAATTGATGTTGAGACATATGTTATTAAATTTGAAAAAGATAAAGCTAATGGAATGGTACCTGTAAACAAGCAGTCCCACTTGAGGCCTTTAGCAACTATCAATCAGGTTAATAAATGTATTTCAATATTAAAAAGTAAACCAAAAATTAAAAGATCAATGTGGAGTAGAAGAGCACAAGAATATGAAGCTAAAATATCTTCTGGAAAAATATATGAATTAGCTGAGGTAGTTAGAGATTTAAACAAGGGTGATGACCTTATGGTTGACCAGTCTTATAGTGAAAGACAATTATTTGAAAAAGCTTATGAAAGAATTCTGTCTGAATTTCAGATTGTTTTGAATGTATCTTTAGAAGATACTCAAAAAAAATTAGATAAAGCGCTAAAAAGAAATTTGGGTGGGCAGCCTCAGCCTCAGCCAGTAACAGCTGCAAAAACCGCAACTAGTGAACTACCTGTAGACGAGCCAATTTCTGATAACGACGAACCGATTGACGAATAAAAAAAACGCCTCTCACACAAACTGTAATGAGAAGCGTTTTTTGTAAAGAATACTAAGTTATTATTTTCTTCTTCTTTTTTTTGCTTTTTTCTTAGCTTTTTTCTTAGCTTTTTTCTTAGTTTTCTTTGCCGCTTTTTTTCTTTTCTTAGGCATCTTTAGCTCCCTTTTTTAGTTAAACGAATCAAATTGATTCGCTATTAACATATTTTTATTTTTTTCTATAAGTTATGTCAATTCTTTAATTAA
>CACEHR010000009.1 GCA_902559395.1 uncultured Pelagibacteraceae bacterium | reverse complement strand
GTGATCAAAATGGAAAAATAGAAGACCAATTCAATCCTAATGGATCCATAAAAAATATTGCTGGTATATTTAATAAAGAAAAAAATGTTCTAGGAATGATGCCCCACCCTGAAAGAATGATTGATACATCCTTATCTGGTGAGGATGGATCATTATTTTTTGAAAACTTAATAAACAACTTAAAATGATTGTAAACGAACAGGTAGCAGTTGATCACGGTTTAAAGAAAGATGAGTATGCTAAAATTTGTAAGCTATTAAAAAGAACTCCTAATATTACAGAACTAGGGATTTTTTCTGCAATGTGGAATGAACATTGCTCTTATAAATCATCAAGATTACATTTAAAGAAGCTACCTACTAAAGGAAAAAAAGTTATTCAAGGTCCTGGTGAAAATGCTGGTGTTATTGATATTGAGGATAATGATGCAATAGTTTTTAAAATAGAAAGTCATAATCACCCTTCATTTATTGAACCATATCAAGGTGCTGCAACCGGTGTTGGAGGAATAATGAGGGATGTGTTTACAATGGGTGCAAGACCAATAGCTAACTTAAACTCCATACATTTTGGATCACCACAACATAAAAAAACAAAAAATTTATTAAGAGGTGTTGTGCATGGCATAGGAGGTTATGGAAACTGCATGGGTGTTCCTACAATTGCTGGCCAAACAAGTTTTGATAGCTCATATAATGGAAATATTTTGGTTAATGCAATGACATTAGGATTAGTTAAAAAAGATAAGATTTTTTACTCTAAGGCTGCAGGGTTAAATAAACCAGTTATTTATGTTGGATCTAAAACTGGAAGAGATGGAATTCATGGGGCAAGTATGGCTTCAGCTAGTTTTGATGAAAAAATAGAAGAAAAAAAACCAACAGTTCAAGTTGGCGATCCATTTACTGAAAAACTTTTACTTGAAGCATGTTTGGAGCTAATGGCTGGCGACTCAATTATAGCAATTCAAGATATGGGTGCTGCAGGATTAACTTCGTCAAGTATTGAAATGGCTTCAAAAGGAAAACTTGGAATAGAAATTAATTTAAACAAAGTACCTTGCAGGGAAACCAAGATGACACCTTATGAAATTATGCTTTCTGAGAGCCAAGAAAGAATGTTGATTGTTTTGGAAAATGGCAAAGAAGAACAGGCAAAAAAAATATTTGATAAATGGAACTTAGATTTTGCAGTGATTGGTAAAACTACTAAATCAAAAAAAATAGAACTTTATTTTGATGAAAAAAAAGTTGCTGATATTCCGGTTAATACATTGGTTGAAAACTCTCCCATGTATGATCGAAAATGGAAAAAAGCAAAATTACCAAAAAAAAATAAAATTAAAAAAGAGGACATTAAACATCTAAAAGTTATTGATGTTTTAAAGAAAATTTTAGCAAACCCAAATGTTTGTAGTAAAGAGTGGATTTGGCAGCAGTACGATCATACTGTTATGGGGGATACAATACAAAAACCTGGTGGAGATGCAGGAGTTGTAAGAGTTCATGGAACAAATAAAGCAGTGGCTGCTTCTGTAGATTCTTCTGCAGTTTATTGTTGGGCTCATCCTATAACTGGTGGAAAACAAGTAGTTTGCGAAAGTTTTAGAAATCTTATATCTGTAGGTGCTAGACCAATTGCTATTACCAATTGTTTAAATTTTGGGAGTCCTGAAAATCAAGAAAATATGGGTGAGTTTGTTGAATGTGTTCAAGGTATAGGTGAAGCAAGCGAATACTTAAATTTTCCAGTGGTTTCAGGAAATGTTTCCTTTTACAATCAAACAAAAGACGAAGGTATAAAACCTACACCTGCAATCGGTGGAGTTGGATTAATCAAAAATTATAAAAATATGATTACTATGGATTTTAAAGAAGTTGATAATTTAGTTTTAGTAGTTGGAAAAACTGAGGGACATATTGACCAAAGTTTATTTGCAAGAACTATTTTGAATGAAAAAAATGGACCTCCACCTGAGGTAAATCTTTTTAATGAAAAAAATATTGGGGAAACATTACTCAAATTGATTGATAATAGTTTAATAAAAAGTGCACACGATGTTTCTTTAGGCGGTATAATTACCGCGCTAGCAAAAATGTGTATTAAAGGTAAAAAGGGAATAAAAATTAAAAAACCTAATTATCTAATTAATGAAATAGAGTACTTATTCGCTGAAGATCAAGGTAGATATATTATAGAAATAAACAAAGAAGATTTTAAAAAAGTAGCTGATATATTAAATAAAAATGCAGTCCATTTTGATGAACTTGGCACAATTGATGAAAATGAACTATATATTAATGATAAGACAAAAGTTACAATTGACGAATTATCAACTTCTAATAAAAGTTGGCTTAAAAACTATATGAGTACATAATGGCAATGGATTTAAAAGAAATTGAGAATTTTATAAAAGAGGCAATGCCAGATGCAATTGTAGAAATACAAGATTTAGCAGGTGATGGAAATCATTATTCAGCAACCATTACCTCATCTCAATTTTCTGGAAAAAGTAAAATTGAGCAACATAAAATGGTTTACAACTCATTAAAAGGTAGAATGGGAAATGAACTGCATGCATTAGCAATTAAAACAAAGGAGAGTTAAAATGGATCAACAAATAAATGATTTAATAAAAAATGAAATTGAAAACAATGAAGTTTGTTTATTTATGAAAGGTACACCTGATGCTCCACAATGTGGATTTTCAATGGCTACTTCAAATATTCTAAAAATTCTAGAAGTAAACTTTAAAGGTATAAATGTATTAGAAAATCAAAATTTAAGAGAAGGTATTAAAGAATTTAGTGATTGGCCAACGATACCTCAACTTTATGTGAAAAACGAATTTATTGGTGGATGTGATATTGTTAAAGAAATGTATGAGAGCGGTGAGTTAGCAAAACTTTTTGAAAGCAAAAATATAAATTTTAAAGCTAAGAATTAATTATCTAGAATAATATTCGATTACTAAATTAGGTTCCATGACTATTGGGTATGGAACTTCTTCAAATTTTGGAACTCTAACAAATTTTAATTTTTTATTTTTTTCGTCCATCTGAATATATTCTGGAGTTTCTCTTTCTTTATTTGCAAGAGCGATATCGATGATAGCAAGTTGCTTAGATTTATCTCTTATCTCAATTGAGTCTTCTTCTCTAACTAAATAACTTCCAATATTCACTTTTTTACCATTTACCTTTACATGTCCATGATTAATTAGTTGTCTAGCTGAAAAAATTGTTGTTGCAAATTTTGCTCTATAGATCACAGCATCTAATCTTCTTTCAAGAAGACCAATTAAATTTTCTCCAGTATCACCTTTAAGCATTACTGCTTTTTTGTAAATATTTCTAAATTGTCTCTCGTTAATGTTGCCATAATATGCTTTTAATTTTTGTTTAGCTTGAAGCTGTATTCCATAATCAGATGGCTTCGATGTTTTTGTTTGACCATGTTGTCCTGGTCCATAAGCTCTAGTATTAAAAGGACTTTTAGGTCTTCCCCACAAGTTTACTTTTAATCTTCTGTCTATTTTGTGTTTAGAGTTTAATCTTTTTGTCATTTAATAGTGGGCTTTATAAACTTACTCATCATTTTGTCAATCAACGTTTTTTACCTAAACTTGCAAATACCCCTGATAAAATACGTGTTTCTTTGGTTGATAATTCCATCCTGTAAAAAATATTCCTCAAGTTTTCAAGCATTATCGGTTTCTTCTCTTTTGATTTAAAAAAATTAATCTCTTCAAGATTCTTTATACAAAGGTTTGCCATAGCAACTATCTCTTTTTTAGATGCTGATTTAACTTTATTTGATTTCTTAAAAGAAGATATTTTTGAATTAATTATGCTTGATAGATATTGAGCAATTATTATTAAGCTGTGAGATAGATTTAATGATTTAAAATCAGGATTAGTCGGAATTTGAAGAGTATAATTGGCATAGCTTATTTCATTATTTGATAAACCAGATGCTTCTGAACCAAATAAAAAAGCTATTTTCTTTTTATAATTTATTTTTTTTAAATCTTCTAATTGGATATGTTTAATATTTTTATTTCTAAATCGTGCTGATGTTGCAATTACAATATCAATATTTTTTAAAGGTTTTTCTAAGTTTTTAAAATTCTTTGCTTTGTTAATTATATGTTTTGCTCCTACGGAGGTTGCTAAAATTTTATCATTTGGAAATATTGGTTTAGGATCAACAACAATAAGTTTATTAAAATTAAAATTTTTCATACCCCTTGCGCATGCCCCAATATTTTCTGAGAGTTGAGGTTTATGCAAAATAAAAGAAATATTGTTAACAGACATTAATCTATGCCATGATTTCTGTTATAACTAGAAATAGTTGATGGTTTGATATTATTTAAATATTTTGGATCTACTGTCCAAATAGAAACTTTTAATGGATAACATTTTGCTACATCAGATGAATGTTCAGATCCACAATCACCTCCTGGACAAGCAGAGAGAGCACCTAGCAAATCTGTTTCAGCAAAAAACTCTAAATAATCACCAGGTCTTACAGGACTTGCTTTCATAAAATATTGTTTAGTATCATTGGTAAATCCAGTTAACATAAAAACATTTAAGACATCATGAACTATTTTTTCTGCATGATCTAATTGAATTTTTTTTTCTTTAACTAAAGCTCTTGTTAAGTTTGAATGACAGCAATAATGATAATTGTTATCGCTCAAAAGTTTTGATGTATAGGGATCACATCTGGTACCAATTACATCATGAACTGATCCTCCATCGTTATCATAATCATACCAGTCTAAAGTATCCCAAGTTATTGTTGCTAAAGATCTAAGATAGGGAAAACTACTAAACATTTTATCTCCAACAGAAAGATGAGTTCCATACAGTGCTCTTGTTTTTCCTGAGTAGAATTTTTCCTCTAAATTATTCAAATTAAATAAATTTAAATCGCCTACTTGAGGTCCCTCTACACTTTCAATTCTAAAAAACTCACCAAATCTAACTTCAAACGTTTTTGCATCTCTTGGAGGTATTATTAATTCCTCTTTTTTAACCAAGTGTTCTCGAGCGGAATGTAAAATACTTAAATTTTTTTCTTCAATATTTGTATTTGGGTAACAAACTATTGGTTTGGCTCCTATTCTATCTTTTAGATCAGATGGTTTTTCTGAAAATTTTTTAATTTTCATTCTTACGAACTTCCAGGGGCTTTATCCTTAAACAACTTATAATCTAAACTATCAATAAGAGCTTTGAAAGATGCATCAATGATATTTGGTGATACTCCAATAGTAAACCAATTAACACCTTTCGAATCTGTACTTTCAATACTCACTCTTGTTACAGCTTCTGTACCAGTGTTTAAAATTCTCACTTTGTAATCAACTAGTCTTAAATCTTTTAAATATTCTGAATATTTGGCAAGCTTGTTAACATTCTTTCTAATTGCATTATCTAGAGCATTAACAGGTCCGTTTCCTTGTCCTTCACACAAAATTTTGTCTCCATCTACTTCTAATTGAGCTTTTGCATATGAAACTATTTCTCCTGCATTGTCTTTCTTTACTGAAACATCATATTCATTAATTGAAATATATCTTGGTATCTCGCCCATTAATCTTCTAGCTAACAACTCAAAGGATGCATCAGCACCATCATAACTATAACCAATAAATTCTCTATCTTTCACTTCATCTAAAAGTTTTTTAATTTTTGGATCACTTTTCTCAACTTTAATTCCTATTGAATTCAATCTTGACATTATATTTGATTGGCCCGATTGATCTGAGACGACTATATTCCTAGAATTTCCAACTTCTTCTGGATTTATGTGCTCATAGGTTTTAGGATCTTTTTGAACAGCTGAAACATGCATTCCACCCTTATGAGAAAAAGCAGAAGCTCCAACATAAGGTAAATGTTTATTTGGTTTCCTATTTAATATCTCATCTAATAACCTTGAGCATTGAGTTAAGTTTTTTAAATTTTCTCTTTTAATATTTAATTCAAACTTGTTTGAAAAATCTTTCTTTAAAAAAAAAGAAGGAATTAATGACATCAAATTAGCATTTCCACATCTTTCACCCAAACCATTGATTGTGCCCTGTACTTGTCTAACACCTGCTTGAACTGCTGCAAGACTATTAGCTACTGCATTTTCGGTATCATTATGAGCATGTATTCCTAAATTTTTTCCCGGAATTTGCTGACTTACTTTAGATACAATTTCTGTTATCTCATGTGGAAGTGTACCGCCGTTAGTATCACATAATACAATCCATCTAGCACCATTATCAAAAGCAGCTTTTAAACATGACATTGCATATTCTGGATTAGCTTTATATCCATCAAAAAAATGTTCAGCATCAAACATGAACTCTTTTCCAGATTTAACAATATGTTTTGTACTTTCGCTTATATTTATTAAATTTTCTTCATTACTTATCCCTAAAGCGACATCCACTTGAAAATCCCATGATTTTCCAAACAAGCAAACAGAAGTGCTTTTTGAATTAATTAATGAAGAGAGCATAGGGTCATTTTCTGCACTGTGTTCAGATTTTTTAGTCATTCCAAATGCAGTTAATTTCGTTGTTTTAAAATTATGATCCTTATTGAAAAACTCAGTATCAGTTGGATTTGCACCTGGCCAACCTCCTTCAACATAATCCACACCCAATTTATCTAAAGCTGATGAGATTTTTTCCTTATCATCAATTGAAAAATCTACACCTTGTGTTTGTGCGCCATCACGGAGTGTTGTGTCAAATATATAAAGTTGTTCCTTGCTCATTTAAATTTCCAAGTCGTTTTACCATCTTTATCTTCGATTAAAACACCTTTATCTAAAAGCTCTTTTCTAATTTTATCAGCTTCTTCGTAATTTTTGTTCTCTCTAGACTTATTTCTTTCCTGAATTTTTTGTAAAATTTCTTTTTCAGAAATTAAAGCTTTACTAATTTTAAATCTAAGCCAGTTTTCTTTACTTTCATTTAATAGTCCAACAAATTGACAAGCAGAGACAAATGAGGATTTATCTTCATCGTTACCTTTTTGAGCTTTGTCATATAATTGATGTAAATTAGCAATATATCCAGGAGTGTTTAAATCATCGTAAAGTGGCTGAAGAATTTCATCAGAAACTTTAGAATTATTTTCAATATCTAAATATGAATTGTACCATTTATTTATCGTGTTTTGACAGTCATCCAGAAGTTTATCATTCCAATCTAATGGTTGTTTATAATGGGCACTCAGTAGAGCTAATCTTAAAACTTGACCACTTATCTTGTTTCTAAAATCCTTTATTTTTAAAATATTTCCCTGAGACTTAGCCATCTTTTCATTAGACATAGTTATAAATGCATTATGCATCCAAAATTTTGCAAATATTTTTGTATCATTTGCACATCTTGATTGAGCTATTTCATTTTCATGATGAGGAAATAACAAATCTATACCACCTCCATGAACATCAAACTCATCTCCTAAAAATTTCTTTGACATTGCTGAACACTCTAGATGCCATCCTGGCCTTCCTATTCCCCAGGGAGACTCCCATGAAGGTTCATCGTCTTCTGAAGGTTTCCATAAAACAAAATCTTCTGAATTTTTTTTATTTTCACTGACTTCTACTCTGGATCCAGCAATTAGCTCATCTAATTTTTTATTTGATAGTTGACCATAATCCTTGAATTTTTTAACCTCAAAATAAACATGCTTATTATTTTCATAAGCAAATCCTTTTTTTATTAATTCTGAAATCATTTCAACCATCAAATCTATATTTTCTGTTGCTTTAGGTTGATGGGTTGGCTCTTCACAATTTAAGTAATTACAATCTTCACTAAAATTTTTAGTTACTTTGCTTGTTAATTCTGAAATTGAAATATTATTTTCTTTTGAAGATTGAATAATTTTATCATCAACATCTGTAATATTTCGCACATAAGTAACTTTAGGATAATTTTTTTTAAAAATTTTAAATAGAATATCAAATACGACTATTGGTCTTGCATTCCCAATATGAGGATCATCATAAACAGTTGGACCACACACATACATTCTAATGTTACTTTTATCTAGTGGAACAAACTTCTCTTTTTTATTTGTTAGATTGTTTGTTAAAAAAATATCTTTACTCATTATTTTAGGAATATACTTAAAAAATAGATTTGTGAATCTATTTGATTAATTTGGAATTTTGCACACAGGAATTGGCTCCATTTTATGCAAATTTTGTTTTCTAATAGTTTCGTATTTAGCTCGATTAGCTGAATTAGGATTATCCATAGCTTCTTCTAATTCTTCATATTTTAGTCCAAGTTGACCTTCATCAGTTCTTCCGTCGTCCCATAAACCATCAGTAGGGGCCGCATCTATAATTTCTTTTAAAATTCCAAGCTCTTTTCCAAGCTCCCAAACTTCTGTTTTATTGCAATCAGCTATAGGAGAGATATCTACCCCACCATCTCCATATTTTGTGTAAAACCCAACACCAAAATCTTCAACTTTATTTCCAGTTCCAACTACTATTCCTTTATTTGCTGCAGCAACTTGATAAAGTGTTGTCATTCTCAATCTAGCTCTAGAATTTGCCATTCCATGTTCATTGTTAAAATTTGATAAACTAGAACTAAAAGCCAAAAATAATTCATCTAAATTGATAGTATGTGCCTCAACATTTTTAAAATTTTTAACTAGCCACTCTTGATGCTTTAAACTTAAATCATGTTGATGTGATTTCTGTTTGATTGGCATTGACAAAACAATAGTTTTTAAACCAGTCATTGCGCTTAATGTACTAGAAACTGACGAATCTATTCCTCCAGAAATTCCTATAACCAACGACTCTGCCTTAGTTGGCATATTATTTGCATAATCTTTAATCCAATTAGAAATAAAATTTACTTTTTTTGAAGCGTTCATGACTTAAAATTATTAGATATTTAAAATTTTACAATGTCTTAAGATGCCGCTCTATCTGCATTTTTAGAATAAGAGCTATTCTTTTTAATCTCATCTGAAATCAAGAAAGCTAATTCTAGAGCTTGGTTTGCATTTAGTCTTGGGTCACAATGAGTGTGATATCTTGATGATAAGTCTTTTTCTGATATCTTTTGAGCTCCACCAATGCACTCAGTTACATCTTGACCAGTTAATTCTATATGCAAACCACCAGCGTAACTTCCTTCGCTTTGGTGACATGCAAAAACATTTTTAACTTCTTTTAACACACTGTTAAATGGTCTTGTTTTAAATCCTGTAGCAGCTTTTACTGTATTTCCATGACAAGGATCACATGACCAAATTACATTTAAACCTTCTTTTTTTATTGCCCTAATTAATTTAGGTAAAAATTTTGAAACATTATCGGCACCAAATCTTGATATTAGTGTGATTTTACCTTTTTCATTCTTAGGATTTATTCTATTACAAAGATTAATTAAATCATCAGCCTTTAAGGTTGGTCCACATTTAATTCCTATTGGATTTTCTATACCTCTACAAAACTCAACATGGCCACCATCAAGTTGTCTTGTTCTGTCTCCAATCCAAACAAAGTGAGCTGATGTGTCATGATTTTCTCCTGTTGTAGAGTCTGTTCTTGTCATTGTTTCTTCAAAAGGGAGCAGTAATGCCTCATGTGATGTCCAGAAGTTAACGGTTTTCAATCTTCTGTTAAAATCTGAATTAATTCCACATGCATCCATGAAAGCTAATGCATTTGCAATATTATCTTCTAATTCTTTAAATCTTTTTAATTCAGGTGAATTTTTAATGAAGCCTAAATTCCAATTATGAACATTCTTAAGATCTGCAAAACCTCCATGACAAAATGCTCTGATTAAATTTAAAGTTGCAGCTGATTGTGAGTATGCCTTGAATAATCTTTTAGGATCTGGAACTCTAGCCTTTTCAGTAAATTCCATAGCATTTATGTTATCACCTAAATAGCTTGGAAGCTCTACCCCATCTTTTATTTCTGTTGGTGCACTTCTAGGTTTAGAAAATTGACCAGCTATTCTTCCAACTTTTACTACTGGTAATGATGCAGAGTAAGTTAAAACTAATGACATTTGCAACATTAGTTTAAAAGTGTCTCTAATATTATCTGGATTAAATTCTGCAAAACTTTCAGCACAATCTCCACCCTGAAGTAAAAATGCTTTTCCATCCACAACATCAGCTAACTGACTTTTTAGATGTCTTGTTTCTCCAGCAAATACTAACGGAGGAAATGTTCCTATCTTATCCAAAACTTTGTCCAGTTCTTTTTTATCTGGATATTCTGGAATATGTTTTACAGGATATTTTCTCCAACTATTTTTTTTCCAACTTTTCATATTCAACCTAGAGGTGTTTTAACAGAGTTTAAAGTTTATTCAACAGTGACAGATTTAGCCAAATTTCTAGGCTTATCAATGTCATAACCTTTTTTAAGAGCAGAGTAATAAGCAAGTTTTTGAAGTGGAATAGTCAAAAGGAATGGAAGCAAGTCATCATTTGTATTCTCAACTTCAATAGTTTCCCAAATATTTTCTGACACAACTTCATCTTTACTTTTGTTGGTTATCAATAGTACCTTCGCTCCTCTAGCAATAACTTCCTGCATGTTCGAAATTGTTTTTTTGTAATAATTATCTCTAGGAGCCAAAACTACTACAGGCATTCCCTCTTCAATTAAAGCTAATGGCCCATGTTTCATTTCACCAGCCGGATATCCTTCGGCATGAACGTATGAAAGCTCTTTAAGTTTTAATGCACCTTCTAAAGCTATCGGATATGAAAAACCTCTTCCTAAAAACATTGAACCTTTAGCTTCATTAAATGTTGAGGATATTGCCTGAATATCATTATCATGTAGTAAAGTTTTTTCTATTAATCCCGGTAGATCTTTTAAGTCTCTAATCTTTTCTTGGTATTCTTTTTTTTCAATTTCTTTTCTTAATGAACCAAGTTTTAAGGCTAAAATATACAATACTAGTATTTGACCTAGAAATGCTTTTGTTGAAGCAACTCCTATTTCAGGACCACAATGAATTGGTAAAACAAAATTAGAGTCTCTTGCAATTGAGCTTTCAATTACATTGACTACCGCACATGTCTTCATATTATTTTTATTACAAAGATCTAAGGCTGCATAAGTATCTGCTGTTTCTCCTGATTGTGAAACAAAAACATATAAAGTATCTTTTTTGAACCTATTTTTTCTATATCTAAATTCTGATGCTATATCTATGTTAACATCTAAGTTTGTAAGCTCCTCAAACCAATATTTGGCCATTAAACAAGAATGGTATGCGGTTCCACATCCAATTAAAGTTATTGAATTAATCTCTTCTATTTTCCATGGAAAATTAAAAATATTTATCTCTTTATTTACATTATCTACGTATTCTTTTATTCCTGTTTTAATTGTTGTTGGTTGTTCTTCAATTTCTTTTGCCATGAAATGTTTGAAATCACCTTTGTCATAACTTGCTTCATCTGATGATAATTCTAATATTTTTTTATTAACTTTTTTTCCTTCTTCATTAAAAAAAAGAACTTGATCCTTTTTTACAACACAAAATTCACCATCATCAAGATAGGTAATTTTATTCGTCATAGATTTCAAAGCATAAGAGTCTGATCCTAGATAGTTTTCATTTGGACCATAGCCAACAGCTAGTGGTGACCCTCTTCTAGCACCAACTATTAAGTCTGGCATATCTTTAAAAACAATTCCAAGAGCAAAGCTACCATGAAGTTGTTTTAACGTTTTTGTAATGGCTTCTTCTAATTCTGAAGTCTTTAAATGATCTGTTATTAAATGAACGATTACTTCTGTATCTGTCTGTGATTTAAATTTGTGACCTTTGTTAATTAAATGTTTTTTTAATATTGTAGAGTTTTCAATAATTCCATTATGAACTACTGAAACGTTATGAGAGGAATGAGGATGTGCATTTAAACTATTTGGAATTCCATGAGTTGCCCATCTTACATGCCCTATACCAATATTTCCTCTTAAGTTTTTTAAATCAAAATTATTTTCCAAATTATCTACTCTACCCTCTGATTTAACTTCATTGATTTCACCATCTGAAAGTGTAGCTATACCCGCCGAGTCATATCCTCTGTATTCTAATTTTTTTAATGAATTAATTATATTTGCGGAAACAGGTTTGTTACTAGATATTCCAATAATTCCACACATAAATTATTTTTTCTTTCTTTTATAATTCTTAACTTCTAATTGTGGCGATCTTGTTAGTGCTAAAGATTTTTTTTTAACACTCTTTGTTATTACTGATCCAGCTCCAACAATACTATCTTGGTTTATGGTAATTGGAGCAACTAAAGAAGAGTTTGAGCCTATAAATACTTTATCTTTAATTTTTGTCTTATTCTTATTTATACCATCATAATTACAAGTAATTGTGCCTGCACCTATATTTACTGATTTTCCAATTTGAGCATCACCGACATATGATAGATGGTTAACTTTAGATTTATTTCCTAAAGTACTTTTTTTAATCTCTACAAAATTACCTACTCTGGATCCTTCTTTTAAAATTGTATTGGGTCTTATTCTAGCATATGGACCAATCTCAACTTTATTTTCAATTTTACAAGACTCTAAATGTGAAAAAGATTTTATAATTACATTATTCCCAATTTTAACCTTAGATCGAATAACAACATATGGTTCTATAGTTACATTACTTCCAATCTTAGTATCTTTTGAAAAAAAAATAGTTTCAGGACTAATCATCTTAACTCCTGATTTTATAAATTTCTCTCTTAGTTTTTTTTGATTTAAAACTTTCATTTAGAATTGATTTACATTAAGAATATGTATTGATTAATTCACAATTTATTTCTTTAAAATACTTTTAAAATGAAACAAAAATTTACAATTTTATTTGATTTAGACGGCACATTAGTGGATACAGCTCCAGATTTAATCCGCGCCCATAACCATGTAATGAAAAAATTTGGTTATCCTACAAAAACTTTAGGAGAATTAAAAAATGCAGTTGGCAAAGGAGCAAAAGCTATGATGGCAAAGGCTAATGGTCAATGGAAATGGTTTGATGAAAAAATTCAAAATGAAATGACTGATGAATTTTTATCTTATTATGGGAAAAATATTTTACATGAAAGTAAATTAATCAACGGTGTAAAGGAATTTTTAAATTGGTGTAAAAATGAAAATATTTCTATGGCAGTATGTACGAATAAAACTGAACACTTGGCGGTTGATCTTTTAAAAAAAATTGGGATTTATGATTATTTTGAGTATGTCGCTGGTTATAATACTTTTGAATATTGCAAACCAGACCCTCGACATTTAACAACTACTATAGAAATATTAGATGGAGATAAAAATAAATCATTGATGATTGGTGACAGTGAAACTGATGCTAATGCTGCTAAGGCCGCTGAAATTCCAATAATATTACTAAAATATGGATATACAGAAATAAGATCTGAGGAAATTTATCATAATCACATTATAAAAGACTTTGTAGGTATAGAGAAAATAGTATCGGAATATCTTTAATATTGATTAATTTATTTTAACTATTAAAACAAAATCACAAATAAGGAGTAATTTTGTTATTACATACAGTTAAAGTATATCCATCAAAAATTAATCTTCCTAAGAAGAAACAGCTGGCATGGAAAATTGCAGAGATATCAAGCGATAACGCTAAATTAGATAAAGATGCTATTGAAATGGTTATCAATAGAATTATTGATAATGCTTCTGTTGCAATCGCCTCTTTAAACAGAAAACCAGTAATTTCATCTAGAGAAATGGCTTTAAGACACCCTAGAAAAAATGGTGCAACTTTATTTGGTGTAAACTCAAAATTAAAATTTGATTGTGAATGGGCAGCATGGTCAAATGGTACAGCTGTTAGAGAATTAGATTTTCATGATACTTTCTTAGCTGCTGATTATAGTCATCCAGGTGACAACATTCCTCCTCTTATAAGTGTAGCACAACAAAACAAAAAAAGCGGATTGGATTTATTAAGAGGAATAATTACTGCATATGAAGTTCAGGTAAATTTAGTTAAAGGTATTTGTTTGCATAAGCACAAGGTGGACCACATTGCTCATTTAGGCCCTAGTGTTGCTGCTGGATTAGGAACAATGCTAAAATTAAATACTGAAACTATATATCAAGCAGTTCAACAGGCATTACATACATCAATATCTACAAGACAATCTAGAAAAGGAGAAATTTCAAGTTGGAAAGCTTATGCTCCTGCTCATGCTGGTAAGCTTGCTATCGAAGCTGTAGATAGAACTATGAGAGGTGAAGGTGCTCCAAGTCCAATATATGAGGGTGAAGATAGTGTAATAGCAAGAATATTGGATGGAAAAAAAGCAAACTACAAAGTCCCTTTACCAAAAAAAGGTGAGAGTAAAAAAGCTATCTTAGAGACATATACAAAAGAATATTCTGCAGAATATCAATCGCAAGCATTAATAGATCTAGCTAAAAAGCTAAAAACAAAAATTAATAATTTAAATTATATTAAAAAAATTGATATTTTTACAAGTCATCACACTCATTATGTGATTGGAACAGGTGCTAATGATCCACAAAAAATGGATCCCAAGGCTAGTAGAGAAACATTAGATCATTCTATAATGTATATATTTGCTGTAGCTTTAGAAGACGGAGATTGGCATCATGTTAAATCTTATACTAAAGCAAGAGCAAATAGAAAAAGTACAATTAAAATTTGGAGATCAATTAAAACATATGAAGATAAAAAATGGACAAAGAAATATCATGATCCAAATCCAAAAAATAAAGCTTTTGGAGCTAAAGTAGTTGTAACACTTAACAATGGAAAAAAAATAATAGAGGAACTTGATAGAGCAGACGCACATCCATATGGAGCAAGACCGTTTAAGAGAGAAAATTATATAAATAAATTTTTAACTTTAACTGAAGGTATTTTGGATAAAAAAGAAAGCAATCGTTTTTTAAAAACAGTACAAAATTTAAGAAATTTAAAATCAGGTCAACTTCATAAATTGAATATTGAAGTAAGAAGAAATAAATTAAAACAAAATAATAAAAAAGGAATTTTTTAATGCACTTTGTAGAAAAAGAACCAAGTCAAAAAAGATTAGATTTTGATCAAAAATTAAAATCAAATAAAATATTAAGAGTTCCAGGTGCATACAATCCTTTGACAGCAAAGCTTATAGAAGAAATTGGATATGATGCAGTTTATATATCCGGTGGAGTAATGGCTAATGATCTTGGTTTTCCCGATATTGGTTTAACAACTCTACAAGATGTTAGCACAAGATCTTATCTAATTTCGAGAGTAACTAATCTTCCAACAATAGTTGATATCGATACAGGATTTAAATCTTGTAAAGAAACCATAGAAACATTTGAAGAATTTGGAATAACAGGTGTCCACTTAGAGGATCAGATTGAAAGAAAAAGATGTGGGCATCTTGATAATAAAGAACTTATTTCAACTGATGCTATGGTTAAAAAAATTAAAGAATGTGTTGCTACTAAAAAAGATCAAAATTTTAAAATTATTGCACGTTCAGATGCTAAAAGTGTTGAAGGTTTAGATAAAATGATTGAAAGATGCAAAGCCTACATTGATGCTGGTGCTGAAATTATTTTCCCAGAAGCTCTTGAAGATGAAAAAGATTTTGAAAAAGTTCGTAAAGAATTGTCTGGTTACTTGTTAGCTAATATGACTGAATTTGGTAAATCGAAATTGTTTAATTACAAAGAATTAGAAAATTTTGGGTATAATATAGTTATTTATCCAGTAACCTCACAAAGATTAGCAATGAAAAATGTCGAAGATGGATTAAGAGACATTTATGCAAATGGACATCAAAATAATATTATTGATAAGATGCAAACTAGGAAAAGACTTTACGAATTAGTCGATTATGAAAAATATAATTCATTAGATGAAAAAATTTATAATTTTAGTACGGAAGGACATGAATAATGAGTGATGATATTAAAAAAGGCTTACTAGGTATTGTTGTAGATGAAACAGAAGTTTCAAAAGTAATGCCAGAAATAAATTCTCTTACTTACAGAGGGTATGCAGCTCAAGATTTATGTGAATATTGTAGATTTGAGGAAGTTGCATATCTTATTCTTAATAAGGATCTCCCGAACACTATCCAACTTAGACAATTTGAAAAAGAAGAAAGAAACAACAGAGAACTAACAAAAAATTTATATGAAATAATCAAACACATGCCAAAGAAATCTCATCCAATGGATGTTGCAAGAACAGCTGTGAGTGTAATGGGATTAGAGGATAAAGAAACTACAGATTCTTCACCAGAAGCAAATATGAGAAAAGCTCTAAGAATATTTGCAAAAACTCCAACTGCCTTAGCTGCTTTTTATAGAATAAGAAAAGGTAAAAAAATAATTAAACCTAAAAAAACATTAACCTTTGCTGAAAACTTTTTTTATATGTGCTTTGGAAAAGTTCCCCAAAAAGAGATAGTCAAAGCTTTTGATGTATCTTTAATTTTATATGCAGAACATAGTTTTAATGTTTCAACTTTTACAGCAAGAACAATTACCAGTAGCTTATCTGACATACACGGAGCAATTACAGGTGCAATTGCAAGTTTAAAAGGCCCACTTCACGGCGGGGCTAATGAAGAAGTGATGCATATGATGAACAAAATTAAAAAACCTGAAAATGCACTAAAATGGATAAATAATGCACTTAAAAATAAGGAAGTAGTAATGGGATTTGGTCATAGAGTTTATAAATCAGGTGACTCAAGAGTTCCAACTATGAGAAAATACTTTGGTAAAGTCGCTAAACTTAAGAAAGATAAAAAATTTGAGAAAATTTATGACATTGTTGAAAAAGTTATGATTAAACAGAAAAATATTCATCCAAACGTAGATTATCCAACAGGACCTACTTATCATCTAATGGGGTTTGATACTGATTTTTTCACTCCAATATTTGTAATTTCTAGAATTACAGGTTGGTCTGCTCACATAATGGAGCAACACGCTGCAAATAAACTGATAAGACCTTTGGCTAGCTACAAAGGTAACAAGCATCGAAAAGTGATGCAGTTAAACCAAAGATAATTTTAAGATTAACTAAAAGCTTCTGCCCAAGTACCTTGTGTTGATGCTTTAGAATATTCTGTTGCACGACCTTCAAAGAAATTCATATGCTCAACCGCGTTAAGCATAGTATCAAGCCAAGTTAAAGGATTTTTTTCAATATCATAAATTCCTTCTAAACCTAATTGACTTAATCTTCTGTTTGCAATGAAACGAATATATTTTTTAACATCCTCAGCCGTTAATCCTTCCATTGGACCCATTTGAAATGCTAAATCTATAAAAGCATCTTCATGCTCTACTATAGTTCTGCAAGCTTCATAAATTTCTTTTTTTAGTTGTGGATTCCATGTTTCAGGATTTTCTTTAATAAAATCTTTAAATAATCTGATCATTGAATTGCAATGCAAAGTTTCATCTCTTACAGACCAAGTAACGATCTGACCCATTCCCTTCATTTTATTATGTCTTGGGAAATTTAATAAGATTGCAAAACTCGCAAACAATTGTAGACCTTCCGTAAACGCACTAAACACAGCTATTGTTTTTGCAATGTCATGATTAGATTTAACATCAAAGCCTTGCATGTAATCATACTTATCTTTCATTTCTTTATATTTCATGAAAGCTGAATATTCAGACTCTGGCATTCCAATTGTATCTAATAAATGTGAGTAAGCTGCAATGTGTACTGTTTCCATAGAAGCAAAAGACGACATCATCATTAAAACTTCTGTTGGTTTAAACACATTCATGTAATGTCTGATGTAACAATTACTTACTTCAACATCGGCTTGAGTGAAAAATCTAAAAATCTGAGTTAATAAATTTTTTTCAGATGGGCTAAGATTTTTTTGCCAATCTCGTACATCATCACCTAATGGAACTTCTTCCGGTAACCAGTGAATTCTTTGTTGTGTTAACCAAGCATCGTAGCACCAAGGATATCTAAACGGTTTATAAACTGGGTTAGCTACTAACAAACCATTATTATTTTTTTTTGTTTGCACTGCTTCTTTCTTTAAATTTTCTGCTACTGACATGATAAACACTCCTCGTACTCTTGTTCTTGACTTTCATTTGATTTATTTTTGTAAACATTTGCTAAGATATCAGTTGATTTTGAATCATTAACATTCTCAGCTCTTTGAATTGATTTTGATCTACAGTAATAAAGGCTTTTTAAGCCTTTCTTCCAAGCATCAAAATGAATTTTATGTAATTCTTTTTTATGTACATCTGCTGGTAAAAATAGATTTACGGACTGCGCTTGAGAAATAAATGGAGTTCTATCCCCACTTAATTCAATTATCCAATTTTGATTAAGTTCAAATGCAGTTTTAAATACATCTTTTTCTAGATCAGTTAGGAAATCTAGATGATTAACAGATCCTTGATTAGTAGTAATACTAGACCAGGTTTCTTCATCATTTTTTCCATGAGATTGAAGAATTTCTTCTAAATATCTATTTCTAACATTAAAAGACCCTGAAAGAGTTTTGTGTGTGTAACTGTTTGCGGCAATAGGCTCTACTCCTGGTGATGCTCCTCCACAAATAATTGAGATTGAAGCAGTTGGAGCAATTGCTGTTTTATTTGCCTTCCTTTGGTGTTACCTTGTTAGTTTCTTGGCTAAATTCTCTAGCAAAAACTTCGCCTTTATAAATCCAAACTTTAATACCAATAATTCCATATGTCGTAAGAGCCTCTGCCTCTGCATAATCTATATCAGCTCTTAAAGTATGTGATGGAATGCTTCCATCTCTTAACCACTCTGTTCTAGCTATTTCATTTCCGCCGAGTCTTCCACTTACAGAAACTTTAATTCCTTTTGCTCCTAGTCTAATACATGATTGCATTGCTCTTTTCATAGCTCTTCTATATGAAATTCTTTTAACAAGCTGCTGAGCTATGTTTTCAGCTACTAAATAAGCATTAGTTTCAGGTTTTTTAACTTCTTTAATATTTAGATTAACTTCATTTGTTGTGAATTTTGAAAGATTATTTTTAATTTTATCTATATCACTTCCTTTTTTTCCAATAACAAATCCAGGTCTAGAAGTATAGATTGTAACATAACATTTATTAGATGTTCTTTCGATCATTACCTTAGATACACCAGAGTTGATTACATTTTTCTTGATATATTCCCTAATTTTAAAATCTTCGATTAGGTAATTTCCAAAATCTTTTTTCTTAGCATACCATACAGAGTCCCATCCTCTGTTGACACCTAATCTAAAACCTACAGGATTAACTTTTTGCCCCATGCTTCTCCATTTGTTTTGCTTCTGATAAAATTATTGTAACAGTTGACCAAGGTTTTAATATTGGTGCCGCTCTTCCTTTTGCTCTTGGTCTAAATCTTTTCATAACTATTTTTTTTCCACAATATGCTTCTTTAACTATTAATTTATCAATATCGTATTGAAAATTATTTTCAGCATTGGCTACAGCTGAACTGATAGTTTTTCTAACATCTCTAGTAACTCTTTTTTCTGAAAACTGTAAATCTCTAATTGCAACATCAACTTTTTTGCCAACTATGCTTTTTAGTATTGGATTTAGCTTTCTGACGCTTGATCTAATACCGTTGTTAACAGACTTTACTGTTTTGTCGTTAGTTTTATCAATTTTCTTTTTTTTACCCATAATTATTTCTTCTCTGCTGTTGCTGGTTTAGCTTTCTTGTCAGCTGGCGTATGACCAAAAAATGTTCTTGTTGGTGCAAATTCACCCAATTTATGTCCAACCATATCTTCAGAAACTGTTATTGGTATAAATTTTTTTCCATTATAAATTTGGAAACTTACCCCTACAAAATCAGGCAAAATTGTAGATTTTCTTGACCAAGTTTTAATAGGAATTTTCTTTGGATCGTCTTTATACTTGGCTACTTTCTTCATCAAGCTTTCCTCTACAAACGGTCCTTTCCACACTGCTCTAGCCATTACTTAGTATCCTTCCTCTTATTTCTTCTCTTAACTATAAATTTATCTGTTCTCTTATTATCTCGAGTTTTTAAACCTTTAGCAGATTGTCCTGTAGGCGAAACTGGATGTCTTCCTCCAGCAGATTTTCCTTCACCACCTCCATGTGGGTGATCAACTGGGTTTTTAACAACACCTCTAGTATGAGGTCTTCTACCCAACCATCTTGATCTACCAGCTTTTCCAATTTTAATATTTTTTTGATCTGGATTACTTAAAATTCCAATTGTGGCTAAAGCTCTTGAATCTATCTTTCTCACTTCACCTGAGGCTAATTTTATTAAACTATAGTTTCCATCTAGACCACTAATAGTAACTGATGAACCAGCTGCTCTAGCAATTTTTCCACCACCACCTGGTTGTATTTCAACATTATGTATATTGATACCCACTGGTATATCTTGTAATGGCATACAATTACCTACTTTAATTTCTTTTTTAGAACCGCTTTCAACTTTGTCTCCAACTTTAATTTTTTGTGGTGCTAAGAAATATGAGTGAGTGCCATCCTCAAATTTAACTAACATAATGTAGCATGATCTATTAGGATCATATTCAATTCTTTCAACAGTTGCTTCCATGTCAAATTTTTTTCGATAAAAATCTACATGTCTATACATTTTTTTATGTCCACCAGCTCTATTAATAGAGGTAATATGACCGTTATTATTTCTACCTTTCATTGCATTTTTAGGTGAAACTAAGGTCTTGAATGGCTTACCTTTCCATAAACCAGTTCTATCAACTAAAATAGTACCTCTTGTAGATTTTGTATATGGTTTAAAAGTTTTTAATGCCATTTATTAAATTCCTGTTGTTAGATCAATACTTTGACCTTTTTTTAAAGTAATTATTGCTTTTTTATATCCAGATACTTTTACTTTTTTGCCTCTGGTAACTTTTGTTCTGTTTTGTTTATTTATAATATTTATTTTAGTCACATTAACTTTGAATATTTTTTCAATATTTTTTTTTAAATTTTTCTTATTTGCACCATCTGGAACTTTAAATACAATTTTATTCAGTTCAGACAAGTTAGTTGATTTCTCAGTAACCACAGGTGATAGAATTTTGTCGTATAAGTGTATTTTTTCCATTTTATGAATATCTCTTTTCTAATTCTTTCACTGAACTTTCTGTGAAAACAACTTTTTTAAATTTAATAATATCGTAAGCGCTAAAATGATTTACATCTGTAACTTTAACATTTGGAATATTTCTTACTGATTTTTCAATTTTTTCTTTAGAATTTTTATCTAAAATTATTAGTGAATTTGTAATTTCAAGTTTATTAATAATTGAGTTCATCTCTTTAGTTTTTTTAATTTCAGAACTAAAGTCATTTAAAATTAATAAATTTTTATTATTATTTTTTTCAGTAATTAATGAAGCTACGCTTTGTTTTTTCTCAGTTTTGTTTAGTTTTCTTTTTTTATAAGCCAATTCACCTTTGGGTCCATGAGCAATACCACCACCAACAAATATAGGGGCTTTTCTACTAGCATGTCTTGCACCACCAGTCCCTTTTTGAGCATATATTTTTGAAGTTGGTCCTTTTACTTCATTTTGTTGTTTAGTTTTAGCATGTCTTCCTTTGTAATTAGCATTTGTTTTATAAAGAACAGCGCTAACTAATTTATGGTTAATTTTAGCAGAAAAAATCTTATCCAAAACTTCAATGCTATCTTTTTTCCCGTCTATGCTAATTTTATCTAATTTCATTATTTTTTCTTTTTCTCAGGTGTTTTTTTAGCCTCTTCAGCAGCTGCATGTTTCTCACCAATAGTCATTTTACTGATGTTTTTGACAGATTTTTTAACAATAACCTCTGCATTTTTAGAACCAGGAATTGACCCTTTTAAATAAAGAAGCTCGTTTTCTAAATCTGTTTTTATAATTTCAATATTTAGCATAGTTCTCAATTTATCTCCCATATGACCAGCCATTTTTTTTCCTTTAAAAACTTTTCCTGGATCTTGACTATGTCCTGTTGAACCATGTGCTCTGTGAGATATAGAAACACCATGACTGGCTCTTAAACCACCAAAATTATGTCTCTTCATAGCGCCTGCAAAACCTTTACCAATTGTTTTTGATCTTGTGTCTACAAATTTAATATCTTTGAATATTTCTAAACCAAACTCGTTTCCTTCTTTGTAAACAGATGTATCGTTTACTCTGAATTCTTTTAATTTTTTCTTAGCTTCAGTATTTTTTTTAGCAAAAACACCCTTCATAGCTTTAGTTAATTTTGAATTTTTAACTTTCCCATATCCAAGCTGAACAGCCTTGTACCCTCTTTTTTCTTCTTCAATAACCTGAATAACTCTAGCTTTTTCGACCTTAAGTACAGTCACAGGAACTAATTGACCAGATTTATAGAACTCTCTCGTCATGCCTATTTTCTTTCCTATTAAAGCTATCTCACTCATAATTAAATTTTTATCTCCACATCTACACCAGAAGCTAAATCTAGTTTCATTAATGCCTCTACAGTTTGTGGTGTTGGTTCAATAATATCTATTAATCTTTTATGAGTTCTTGACTCAAATTGCTCTCTACTTTTCTTATCTATATGTGGTGATCTTAAAACTGTATATCTTTCAATTCTAGTGGGCAATGGTATTGGTCCCTTAATTGTTGCTCCAGTTCTTTTTACTGTATTTACAATCTCCTCTGTGGAAGCATCTAGAACTTTATTGTCATATGCTCTTAATTTAATTCTTATATTCTGTTTTTCCATGATTAACCTGCAATCTTCTTAGTAACTTCGTCTTGAACATTTTGTGGTACTTTTGAATAATGATCAAAAAACATTGAATATTGTGCTCTACCTTGAGACATTGATCTTAAATTATTTATATAACCAAACATGTTAGCCAAAGGAACCATTGCTGTTATTACGGTTGCGTTACCTCTTTGCTCTTGAGTGCTGATTTGACCCCTTCTACTATTTAAATCACCTATAACATCACCCATGTAGTCTTCAGGTGTTACTACTTCAACTCTCATTACTGGCTCTAATAATTTTAGTCCACCTTTTGTACAAGCTTCTTTAAAGCAAGCTCTACTTGCTAATTCAAATGCTAATACACTTGAGTCAACATCGTGATGCAATCCATCTAAGATAGTTACTTTGTAATCAATCATTGGAAATCCAGCTAAAATTCCAGAATCTGAAACTGTTTCTATTCCTTTTTCAACACCAGGGATAAATTCTTTTGGAATCGCACCACCTTTAATTTTACTCTCTACATCTCTACCTTTCCCAGGTTCTTGAGGCTCTACTAAAAGTTTAACTTTTGCAAATTGACCAGCACCACCACTTTGTTTTTTGTGAGTGTATTCAACCTCTGAAGCAGCTTCTATAGTTTCTCTATAAGCAACTTGTGGAGCTCCAACATTGGCCTCTACTTTAAATTCTCTTTTCATTCTATCAACAATAATATCCAAGTGTAGTTCACCCATTCCTTTAATAATTGTTTGTCCTGACTCTTCGTCTGAAGTAACTCTAAAAGAAGGATCTTCCTTAGCTAGCCTGCCTAATGCTTCACCCATTTTTTCTTGGTCCGCTTTTGTTTTTGGTTCTACTGCAATTTCAATTACTGGATCAGGGAACTCCATTGGTTCAAGAAGAACTGAATTTTCTTTGTCACATAAAGTATGTCCTGTAATAGTATTTTTTAATCCTGCTAAAGCAACTATATCACCTGCATTAGCCTCTTTAATATCTTCTCGAGAATTTGCATGCATTAAAAGCATTCTTCCAACTCTTTCTTCTTTTTCTTTAGAAGAATTAAAGACTGCAGTACCAGTTTTGATTGTACCAGAATAGATTCTAATAAAAGTTAGTGAGCCAACAAATGGATCGTTAGCCACTTTAAAAGCTAAAGCAGAAAATGGAACACTATCCTCAAATTTCATTTCCATCTCATCATCACTACCTAATTTAGTTCCTTTGATAGATCCAATATCTACAGGACTTGGCAAATAATTAACAACAGCATCAAGCAAAGGCTGAACACCTTTGTTTTTGAATGCTGAACCTGTCAAAACTGGAACAAAACTGAAATTTAGAGTTCCTTTTCTTATGCATTTGACCAAATCTTCTTCTTTAATTTCATCACCATTTAAATAGGCTTCCATTAGCTTTTCATCTTGTTCAACAGCTGTTTCAACTAATTCTGTTCTGTATTTTTCTGAAATTTCTTTTAAATCTTCTGGAATTTCTTTGTATTCCCATTCAGCTCCTAGTGCCTCATTTTTCCAAACTTGAGCTTTCATTTTAACAAGATCAACTACACCAGATAAAGAGGCTTCAGCTCCTATAGGGACTTGCACAACCAAAGGTTTGGCACCTAATCTATCTCTAATCATGTCTACACATCTAAAGAAATCAGCACCTGTTCTGTCTAATTTGTTTACAAAACAAATTCTTGGTACTTTATACTTATCGGCTTGTCTCCATACAGTTTCGGATTGCGGCTCTACACCTGCAACTCCATCAAAAACAGCAACAGCACCATCTAAAACTTTTAAAGACCTTTCTACTTCAATGGTAAAATCAACGTGACCAGGTGTGTCTATAATATTAATTCTGTGATCATTCCAAAAACAAGTAGTGGCCGCAGATGTAATTGTAATTCCTCTTTCTTGTTCTTGCTCCATCCAATCCATTGTTGCAGCACCATCGTGCACTTCACCAATTTTGTGACTCTTTCCTGTATAATAAAGAACTCTTTCAGTAGTAGTTGTTTTACCAGCATCTATATGGGCCATGATCCCAATGTTTCTATATTTGTCTAATGAATGAGTTCTAGCCATATCTTATTACCACCTAAAATGAGCAAATGCCTTGTTGGACTCTGCCATTTTATGTACATCCTCTCTTTTTTTAACAGCAGCTCCTTTTTTTTCATAAGCATCATAAAGCTCATTAAAAATTTTATCTGCCATATGTTTATCTTTTCTTTTTCTTGCTGATTCTACTAACCATCTAATTGCTAAGGCTTGTGCTCTTTTACTTTTTACTTCAACGGGAACTTGATAAGTTGCACCACCTACTCTTCTAGATCTAACTTCTACAGTTGGTTTGATATTATTAATTGCTTCATTAAAAATATTAATTGGCTCATCTTTAGTTTTTGTTTTAATTTTATCGATAGCGTCATAAACTATTTTAGCAGCAATACCTCTTTTACCATCGTACATGATGTTGTTGATTAATTTTGGAATTATAGTTGATTTAAATTTTGGATCTGGAACTACATTTTTTTTTGGTTGAGTTTTTTTTCTAGACATTATTTACCTTTTTTTGTTCCGTATAAAGATCTTCTTTGTTTTCTGTTTGCAACACCTTGCGTATCTAGATTACCTCTTAGAATATGATAACGAACTCCTGGTAGATCTTTTACCCTACCACCTCTTATCAGTACTACTGAGTGTTCTTGTAGATTGTGACCTTCACCAGGAATGTAAGCTGTAACTTCGAATCCATTTGATAGTCTTACCCTAGCAACTTTTCTTAATGCAGAGTTTGGTTTCTTAGGAGTTGTTGTATAAACTTTTACACAAACACCTCTCTTTAAAGGTTGTTTTTGTAGAGCAGGAACTTTGTTCCTTGCTGCTGGTTTCACTCTTTTTTTTCTTAACAACTGATTAATAGTTGGCATAAATTTTTTAAAATTAATTAATTTATTTTTAGATGAAAATAACTGACAGGTTATTTTGTGGCAGCGTTTAGTACCGTTAGAAGCACTACATTCCAACCAAAAACATCGCCAAAATACTTAATAATAGCCCTTTGTCAAACTAAAACTGCAATTTTTAGGCGATTTTTTTACTGATTTGCTGGTGTTTCTTCAGGTTCTGAAGCTTCTATTTTATCCTGCTCTGCTAAGAAATTATTATCATCTTCTAGAGCTTTATTGTTCCATCTATTTTTAATATTACCAGTACCTGCAGGAACTAATCTTCCAACAATTACGTTCTCTTTTAGGCCATTTAATGGATCAACTTTTCCTTTAATTGCAGCATCGGTTAATACTCTTGTTGTTTCTTGGAACGAAGCAGCTGAAATAAATGATTCAGTTTGAAGCGATGCTTTAGTAATACCCATTAAAACTCTTTCGCCAACAGCTGGTGTTTTTCCCTCTGCAACCAATTTTTCATTAGTATTATCAAACTTAATTCTATCAACCACTTCACCAGGTAAATAACTTGAGTCACCTGATACTTTAACTTCAACTTTTTTAAGCATTTGTCTTAAAATAGTTTCAATATGCTTATCGTTTATTATTACACCTTGTAATCTATAGACTTCTTGAACTTGATTAACAAAATATTCTGTTAATTCTTTGATTCCTAAAATTCTTAAAATATCATGTGGCAGTGGTTGGCCATCTAAAAGATACTCTCCTTTTTGAATTTTTTCACCAGGATTAAAATTGATATGTTTTCCTTTTGGAATTAAATAATTTGAAGGTTCTGATCCATCTTCAGGAACAATAGATACTCTTTGTTTACCTCTTACCTCTTTACCAAAAACAACACTACCATCATTTTCAGCAATGATTGCACTATCCTTAGCCTTTCTAGCTTCAAATAACTCAGCAACTCTTGGAAGACCTCCTGTAATATCTTTTGTTTTTGTAGTTTCCTTAGGTAATCTTGCAATTACGTCACCTGCATAAACTTTTTGACCGTCTTTAATTGATAAAATTGAATCTGGTACTAAATAATATCTTGCTTCATTATCATCAGCTTTTTTAATCACATTTCCTTTTTCATCTCTTAAAGTAATTCTAGGTTTTAAATCAGTACTTTTTGATTGACCTCTCCAATCAATTACTGATTTAGAAGAAATTCCTGTTGCATCATCAGTAGTTTCTTGAATTGATACACCATCAATTAAATCTACATAACTGGCTGTACCACTTTTCTCTGCTATAACTGGTGTTGTGTAAGGATCCCATTCACATATTTTAGTATTTGCTTTGACTTTATCACCGTTGTTAAAGAATAATCTTGAACCATAAGCAACTTTATAAACTGCAATCTGAACTCCTTTATCATCCTCTATGGAAAGTTGGGTGTTTCTTCCCATAACAATTAAATTCTTTTTAGAGTCCTCTAAAATATTTGAATTTATTATTTTCAAAGTTCCATCACTTTTTGTTACTATTTGAGAGTCTTGTTTAACTGAAGCTGTTCCTCCAACGTGAAACGTTCTCATTGTTAGCTGTGTTCCTGGTTCTCCAATTGATTGAGCAGATATCATTCCAATAGCTTCACCAACATGGACCATTTTACCTCTTGATAAATCTCGCCCATAGCAAGTAGCACAAACACCCTTTTTTGAACTACATGTCATTACAGAATAAACTTTAATTGATTTAACTCCTGCAGCATCAATTTTATCGCAGCCTGCCTCATCAATCATTTCAGATTTTTTAATAATTACTTCACCCGATAAAGGGTTCTTAACATCAGCCGCTGTTACTCTTCCTAATGCTCTTTCAGATAAACTTACAACAACATTACCACCCTCTAAAATTTCAGAAAGCTCAATAAATCCAGGATCATCACATTTAACTTTGGTTATTGTTAAGTCTTGAGCTACATCACATAGTCTTCTTGTTAAATAACCAGAACTAGCTGTTTTTAGAGCTGTATCTGCCAATCCTTTTCTAGCTCCGTGAGTTGAATTAAAATACTCTAAAGCAGTTAATCCTTCTTTAAAGTTTGAAATAATTGGACTTTCGATAATTTCTCCTGACGGTTTAGCAATCAAACCTCTCATACCAGCTAATTGTTTCATTTGAGCAGCAGATCCTCTTGCTCCACTGTCAGCCATCATAAATACAGAATTTATTTTCAATCCTTCATCAGTTTTTTCTGTAGCTGAAATTCCTTTCATCATTTCTCCAGCAACTTTATCAGTACACTTAGACCAAGCATCAACAACTTTGTTATATTTTTCGCCTCTTGTAATTAAACCTTCAGCATATTGAGTTTCATAATCTGCAATTAACTTCTTAGTATCATCAATTAATTGAGTTTTATTTGCAGGGATTACAAGATCGTCTTTTCCAAAGGAAATTCCCGCTTTAAATGCATGTTTAAATCCTAAATCTTTAAGCTTATCACAGAAAATTACAGTTGTTTTTTGACCACAAAATCTAAATACTACATCAATTATTTCTGAAACTACTTTTTTAGGTAACAATCTATCTACTAAAGAGAATTTAATGTTGCTATTCTTAGGCAATAAGTTTGCTAATAAAAATCTTCCAGCTGTAGAAGTGTATTTTTCTATTTTCTTATTCCCTTGCTCATCTACAGTCTCGTATCTTGAAATGATTGTGCTATGTACATTTATTTGACCAGATGATAATGCAAATTCAATTTGATCTGAATTTGTAAAGTATCCAGCAGGTTTATCAGATATAGGCTCTTGTGAGAGATAGTAAATTCCTAAAATCATATCCTGACTTGGAACTATAATTGGTTTACCATTTGATGGAGAAAGAATATTATTTGTAGATAACATTAATATTCTTGCTTCTAATTGAGCTTCTAAACTCAATGGAACGTGAACTGCCATTTGGTCACCATCGAAGTCAGCGTTAAATGCTGCACAAGTTAAAGGGTGTAATTCAATTGCATCTCCTTCAATTAATTTTGGCTCAAACGCTTGAACTCCAAGCCTATGAAGTGTTGGTGCTCTATTTAAAAGTACAGGATGCTCTCTAACTATTAATTCTAAAGCGTCCCAAACTGCATTTGTCTCTTTTTCAACTAATTTTTTAGCTTGTTTAATTGTTGAAGCTAAGCCTAATTTATTTAATCTTGCATATAAAAATGGTTTAAATAACTCAAGAGCCATTTTTTTCGGTAAACCACACTCATGTAGTTTTAAATCAGGACCAACAACGATTACTGATCTTCCAGAATAATCAACTCGTTTACCTAATAAATTTTGTCTAAATCTTCCTTGCTTACCTTTTAACATTTCAGCAAGAGATTTGAGTGGTCGCTTACCTGTGCCTGTAATTACTCTACCTCTTCTTCCGTTATCAAAAAGAGCATCGACAGACTCTTGTAGCATCCTTTTTTCATTTCTAACAATGATATCTGGAGCTTTAAGATCCATTAATCTTTTTAATCTATTATTTCTGTTAATCACTCTTCTGTATAAATCGTTAAGATCTGAAGTAGCAAATCTTCCACCATCAAGAGGAACTAATGGTCTTAATTCTGGTGGTATAACTGGTACAACAGTCATAATCATCCACTCAGGTTTTTGACCTGTTTCAATAAATGACTCTATTAATTTTAATCTTTTAATTGCTCTTTCTTCGTTAACTTTTGATTTGGTTTCTTTTATAAAGCTAACAAGATTTTTTCTTTCTAATTCTAAATCTAAATTTTTCAGCATCTCAAGAACAGCTTCTGCTCCTATTCCCGCTGTAAAACTTTCTTCACCAAACTCATCTTGGTATTTTGCTAATTCTTCCTCATTTAAGAGTTGATTTTTTTGTAAACCAGTTAAACCAGGTTCTATTACTATAAAGTTTTCAAAATAAAGAACTCTCTCTATTTCTTTTAATTTCATGTCTACTGCTAAAGCAATTCTGCTTGGAAGAGACTTTAAGAACCAAATATGTGCTACTGGTGTAGCAAGATTAATATGGCCCATTCTTTCTCTTCTTACATTTGATTTTGTAACCTCAACTCCACATTTCTCACAGATAATTCCTCTAAATTTCATTCGTTTATACTTACCGCATAAACACTCATAATCTTTTATTGGTCCAAAAATTCTTGCGCAGAATAAACCATCTTTTTCAGGTCTAAACGTTCTATAATTAATTGTTTCAGGCTTTTTAATTTCACCAAATGTCCAAGATTTAATTTTCTCGGGGCTAGCAAGTGAAATTTTAATACTATTAAAATTTTGAGCTTCTGAAATTTCGCTGCCCTTAAATAGATCTGTTAATTCTTTTTTCATTAATTAAGCTCCACATTTAATGCTAATGATTTAATCTCTTTAACTAAAACGTTAAATGACTCTGGTATTCCAGACTCAAAGTTCTCTTCACCCTTAACTATAGTCTCGTAAACTTTAACTCTTCCTGCAACGTCATCAGATTTAACAGTTAAAATTTCCTGTAATGTGTATGATGCACCATATGCTTCAAGTGCCCACACTTCCATTTCACCAAATCTTTGACCACCTAATTGTGCTTTACCACCAAGTGGCTGTTGTGTAACCAAACTATAAGGTCCAGTAGATCTTGCATGAATTTTATCTTCAACTAAGTGATGAAGTTTTAGCATGTAAATAATTCCTACTGTAACCGGTCTATCAAATTTCTCTCCTGTTCTTCCATCCCATAAAAAAGTTTGTCCAGATCCTGGTAAATTTGCTAGTTCAAGCATATCTGTAACATTTTTTTCTTTAGCACCATCAAAAACAGGTGTTGAGATTGCGATACCATTTTGTAAATTTTCACAAAGATCTTTGAATTCACTCTTACTTAATTTATCTACTTTTTCGTTGAAAATTTCTTCTCCATAAACAGATTTTAAAAATTTTTCGATTTTTTCTGTTCTCTCTATTTTTTTGTTATTTTCGTTTACTAAATTTTTAACCTGTTCACCAAATTCTTTACATGCCCAACCTAAGTGTGTCTCTAGAATTTGTCCAACGTTCATTCTACTTGGGACACCCAGAGGGTTTAATACAATATCAACTGGTCTACCATCTTCTCTATATGGCATATCTTCAACAGGTACAATTTTACTCACAACTCCTTTGTTTCCATGTCTTCCTGACATTTTATCACCAGGTCTTAATCTTCTTTTTATAGCAACGAATACTTTTACCATTTTCATAACACTTGGTAATAAATCATCACCACTTCTAATTTTTAAAACTTTATCTTCAAATCTCTCTGTTATGTCTTGTTTTGCTTTATTATATTGATCTTTTAATTGAGCTAATGTTGCTTCGTCATTTACATTTCCTACAGTGATTTTGAATACATCATTAATTGACAGTTTATTAATTGTATCAAAATCTAACTTAGATCCTTCGGATAAATCTTTTACCTTTTTAGTTAAAGATGATCCTGACAGGAATTGTGAAGCCCTTTGTTTAATACTTCTTTCTAATATTTCTTCCTCAACAATTTTATCTTGTTGAACTTGTTCAATTTCAGCTCTTTCAATTGTTATTGATCTTTCGTCTTTCTCAATTCCATGTCTATTGAATACTCTTACATCGACTACCGTTCCACTTGATCCTCTAGACATTCTTAGAGATGTATCTGTAACATCGATAGCTTTTTCTCCAAATATTGATCTTAATAATTTTTCTTCAGGACCAGATGCTGAGTCACCTTTTGGAGTAACTTTACCAACCAAAATATCACCAGCATTAACCTCTGCACCAATATAAACTATTCCTGATTCATCAAGGTTTTTTAAAGCTTCTTCATTTACATTTGGTATATCTCTAGTTATTTCTTCTTCACCAAGCTTTGTATCTCTTGCCATTATTTCATATTCAACAATGTGTACAGATGTGAATACGTCATCTGTAACGCATCTTTCTGAAATTAAGATTGAGTCTTCAAAGTTATAACCTTGCCACGGCATGAATGCTACAGTAACGTTCTTACCTAAAGCAAGTTCACCTAATTTTGTTGAAGGTCCATCTGCAATAATATCTCCAGATTTAACTTTATCACCAACTCTAACTAATGGTCTTTGATTTATACAAGTATTTTGGTTTGATCTTTTAAATTTTTGAAGGTTATAGATATCTACACCAGACTTACTAAAGTCTGTTTCCTCAGTTACTTTTATAACAATTCTTTTACCATCTATTTTATCAACAACTCCATCACGCTTAGCAACAATAGTTACCCCGGAATCTAAAGCAACATCACTTTCAATTCCTGTACCAACAAGTGGCGACTCAGGTTTTAACAATGGAACTGCTTGCCTCATCATGTTTGATCCCATTAAAGCTCTGTTTGCATCATCATTTTCTAAGAATGGAATTAAAGATGCTGCAACTGAAACTAATTGTTTTGGTGATACGTCAATGTAATCAATAGAGTCAGGTTTTGCTAAAAGAAAGTTTAGGTTTTGTCTACATGAAACTAGTTCTTCAGTGATTTTTCCATTTTTATCTAGTTTTGTATTTGCTTGAGCAATAGTGAATTTTGTTTCTTCCATTGCTGATAAGTATTCAACTTTATCTTGAACAACACCGTCTTTAACTTTTTTGTATGGACTTTCTATAAAGCCATACTTATTAATTTTTGCATAAGTGGATAAACTATTAATCAAACCAATATTTGGACCCTCTGGTGTTTCAATTGGACAAATTCTTCCATAGTGGGTTGGATGGACGTCCCTAACTTCAAAACCTGCTCTTTCTCTTGTTAAACCACCCGGACCTAACGCTGAAACTCTTCTTTTATGAGTAATCTCAGATAAAGGATTTGTTTGATCCATAAACTGAGATAGTTGTGAACTTGCAAAAAAATCTTTCAATGAAACTGTTAATGGTTTTGCATTGATTAGATCTTGTGGCATTGCTGACTCAACATCTAGAGTTGTCATTTTTTCTTTAATAGCTCTTTCCATTCTGTAAACGCCAATTCTAGCTTGGTTTTCAACTAACTCTCCAACAGAACGAACTCTTCTATTTCCTAGGTGATCAATGTCATCGACATCATCTTTACCATCACGTAAATCCAACATTTTATGAATAATTGCAATGATGTCGTCATTTCTTAATATGGTAATTTTATCAGAACACTCTTGGTTAAGTCTTGAGTTCATTTTAACTCTTCCAACATCAGACAAATCATATCTGTCTGAGCTAAAGAAAAGATTATTAAAAATTTGAGTTGCTATCTCTATAGTTGGCGGTTCTCCAGGTCTTAACATTTTATAGATTTCCGTGATAGCTTCGTCTTTAGTATTATTTTTATCAGCTAAAATAGTTGTAAGTAGATAAGGTCCTTTATTTATAGAGTTTGTAACAGAAATTTGAAGTGTGTGTATATTTGCATCTAAAATTTGTTGAATAATTGTATCATTTAATTCAGTCCCAATTTTAAATACACCGTCCTCTTCTTCATTGACTTTAACATCTCTGTGTAAAAATTTACCAAACAAAGATTCTCTAGAAACTAGTATGTCTTTAAGACCATCGTTAGCTAATTTTTTTGCATTTAAAAAATTAATCTTATCACCTAATTTAATTACCACTTCACCAGTTTTTGCATCAATTACTTCCTCTGAGAAATTTTTTGCTTTGTAGTTTTCAGGATTAAATTTAGTTTTCCACTTTTTTGTTTTTGAATCAAAAGTGTACTGTTCACTTTCATAGAACTCATCTACTATTTCTGATTTTAAGTAACCTAAAGCTAATAATAAAGTTGATGAAAAAATTTTCTTTTTTCTATCAATTTTAAAATATAGAAAATCTTTAACATCATACTCAAAATCTAACCATGAACCTCTATTAGGTATTACTCTACAATTAAATAAAAGTTTTCCACTTGCATGAGTTTTTCCTTTATCATGATCAAAAAATACTCCTGGACTTCTGTGCATTTGGTTTACTACAACTCTTTGAACACCGTTAGTTATGAAAGTTCCGCTATTAGTCATCATAGGAACTTCACCCATATATACTTCTTGCTCTTTAGCTGATAAAATATCTTTTGTATTATTTTCTTGATCTATTTCGTAAACTACTAATCTTAAAGTACATTTAAGAGCTGATGAGTATGTAAGTCCTCTTGCTATACATTCCTCAACATCAAATTTTGGTTTCTCTAGTCTATATGAAACATACTCTAAAGTTGCCTTGTCATTTAAATCTTCAATAGGAAAAATACTTTTAAATACTCTATCAAAACCTTTAGTAAGTTCTGTAGCCTCAACATTAAATTCTGTTAATTCTTTGTAGGAATTTTTTTGTACTTCAATTAAGTTAGGTATAGATAAACTCTCTTTTAGTTTACCAAAACTTTTTCTAATATTTTTCTTTTCAGTAAAAGATAATTGCATCTATGTTTATAAATACTGATTAAAAATAATCAGTATTCGAATTCTTTCTATTTAATTTATTTAAGTTCTACTTTAGCGCCAGCAGCTTCTAACTTAGCTTTGATCTCTTCAGCATCTTTTTTATTTACACCAGATTTAACTTCTTTTGGTGCTCCCTCTACAAGATCTTTAGCTTCTTTTAAACCTAATGAAGTAGCTGCTCTTACTTCTTTGATAACATTAATTTTTTTGTCACCTGCAGAAACTAACATGATTGTAAAATCATCTTTATCTTCTGCTGGAGCTGCACCACCTGCTGCCGCTGGAGCTGCTGCTGCCATAGGAGTTACACCCCATTTTTCTTCTAATTGTTTAGATAGTTCAGCTGCTTCTGCAACAGTCAAACTTGATAAGTCTTCAATAATTTTGTTTAGGTCAGGCATATGTATTACTCTTTGGGTTGTGTTTCAGAATTTTCTGCGGACAAACTACTCATTTTTTCTGAATGTGCAAGCAAAATACTGATTAATTTAGATGCAGAAGCGTTCAAAATACCCACAATATTGGCTCTTGCTTCATCTAATGTAGGTAAACTAGCTACATTTTGGACACCGGCCTGATCTAAGACCTCATTATCCATGATTCCACCAATTAGTTTTAAGTTTTCGTTATCTTTTGCAAATTTTGAAAGAATTCTTGCAGACATTATTGCATCCTCTCCAAATGCTACTGCTGTAGGACCAGTAAATAAATTTGATAAATCTTTACACTTAGTTTTTTCTAAAGCTAATTTTGTAATTCTGTTTTTTGTTATTTTAAATATGATTCCATGTTCTCTCATTTTGGCTCTTAATTCATCTAACTGAGTCATAGTTAAACCTTGGTAATGAGTAACCATAATAGCTTTGCTGTTTTCAAACTTACTAGTCATTTCTTCAATATAATTTTTCTTTTGTTCTTTGTTCATCATAACTATATCGATTTCCCTAATTTAACTTTGTATGAAACACCCATTGTTGATGTAGCAAATACACTTCTAATTAAGTCACCTTTTAAAGTGTTATTTGATTTTTCTTTTTCTAAAGCATCTAAAATTGCATTATAGTTTTTTAATAATTGATCATCACTAAAAGACTTTTTACCAATACTAACTCCAATATTTCCGTCTTTATCATTTCTAATTTCTACTTGGCCAGATTTAGCATTTGTTACAGCTTCTTTAATATTTTCAGAAACTGAACCAAGCTTTGGATTAGGCATCAATCCTTTTGGACCCAAAACTTTTCCTAATTTAGAAAGTTTAATCATCATTCCAGGTGTACAAATTAATTTTTCGAAGTTTAATTCTCCACCTTTAATTCTTTCAACAAACTCATCACCACCCACAATGTCAGCGCCAGCGTCTTTTGCATCTTGAGCTTTGTTATCCTCACAAACTACAGCAACTTTAACTTTCTTACCTGTTCCACCTGGCAAATTGACTACAGTTCTAATATTAACTTCGCTTTTCTTTTGTTTGTTGTTTATTTGAAAACTTAAATCTAAAGACTCATCGAATTTAGTTGTGCAGTTTTTCTTAAGATTAGGTAACAATTTTTCGATAGTCTCTGCACTTAAGTCTTTAGTCTTTTCAGGTAATTTTTTAAATCTTTTAGATGCCATTATTCTTTAACCTCAATGCCCATTGATCTTGCTGATCCTGCAATAATTTTTATAGCTTCTTCAATATCATGAGCATTTAAATCATTCATTTTTTCTTTAGCTATGCTCTCTAATTGTTTTTTAGAAATTGAAGCTACAATATTTCTACCTGGTTCTTTAGATCCACCTTTAAGTTTTACTGCTTCTTTAATATAAAAAGATGCTGGTGGTGATTTAATTTTAAAATCAAATTTTTTATCTTTATATACAGTAATTTCTACTGGTACAGGCTTACCTGCCATTGACTTAGTTTTATCATTAAAAGCTTTACAAAACTCCATAATATTTACACCACGTTGACCTAATGCAGGGCCAACTGGAGGAGCTGGGTTAGCTTGTCCGCCTTTAATTTGTAGTTTTATAAATCCACTAATTTCTTTTGCCATTAACTTACCTTCTCAACCTGATTATATTCTAAATCTACTGGTGTAGGACGACCAAATATAGAAACTGACACCTTAAGTCTAGCTTTTTCTTCATCAATTTCTTCAATCATTCCAGTAAATGAAGCAAATGGACCATCTACAACCTGAACTTTTTCTCCAACACTGTAATCTACACCTGATTTTGGCTGAGCAACACCGTCTTTAATCTGACCTAAAATCTTCTCTACTTCTTTATCTGAAACTGGAACAGGAATACCTTTTGTACCCAAAAAGCCACTAACCCTCTTTATATTCTTTATCATGTGATAAATATTATTATCCATCTCACTTTTTATTAGTACATATCCAGGAAAATATTTCTTTTTTCTTTGAATTCTTTTACCTCTCTTAACCTCGGTAACATCGTGAGTGGGTACAATAATCTCTTCAAACTTATCAGCAATTTTAGCTTTGTCTGCCTCTTCTTTGATTAAAGAAGCAACTTTGTTTTCAAAGCTAGAATGAGATTGAACTATGTACCAGTTTTTCATTAAATACTCACTTTAAGTAAAAGTTCTAAGAAAAATTTTAAAACCTGATCTAAAAGAAGGAAAAATAAAGACATTACAACTGCCATAACAAATACCATTAAAGCACCTTGTAAAGTCTCTTTCCATGTCGGCCATGTAACTTTAAAAGCTTCTTGCTTAACTTCCTGTATAAATTTAATTGGGTTTCTCATAATTTCTAAGCTCAAGTTGGCAGGAGCGGAGGGACTCGAACCCTCAGCCTCCGGTTTTGGAGACCGGCGCTCTACCAATTGAGCTACACTCCTATTTATAGAGTTACTCTATAATTTTAGTTACTACTCCTGCTCCAACAGTTCTTCCACCTTCTCTAATAGCAAAGTTTAATTTTTCTGCCATAGCAATTGGTGTAATAAGTTTAACAGTAAATTTAGCATCATCACCTGGCATGACCATTTCAGTACCAGCTGGTAATTCTACTTCACCTGTGACGTCTGTTGTTCTAAAATAAAACTGTGGTCTGTACTTAGTGAAGAATGGAGTATGTCTTCCACCTTCGTCTTTTTTAAGCACATAAGCTTGAGCCTCAAATTTAGTATGTGGAGTAATTGATCCAGGCTTACAAAGAACTTGACCTCTTTCAATATCAGTTCTTTCAATACCTCTCAATAAAATTCCTACGTTATCACCAGCTTCACCAGAGTCTAAAAGTTTTCTAAACATTTCAACTCCTGTACAAACTGATTTTTTAGTTTCTCTAATTCCAACTATTTCAACTTCTTCTCCAGTTTTGATAACCCCTGACTCAACTCTTCCAGTTGCAACAGTTCCTCTTCCAGAAATTGAAAATACGTCCTCAACTGGCATCAAGAATGGTTTATCGACTTCTCTAGCTGGCTGTGGAATATGTTCATCAACAGCTTTCATTAATTCTAAAATTGAATTTTTTCCAATTTCGTCATCTCTACCTTCAACTGCTGCTAAAGCTGAACCTTTAACGATTGGTGTTTTATCACCTGGGTATTTATATGAAGTTAAAAGCTCTCTAATTTCTTCTTCAACAAGTTCGATCATTTCTTTATCATCAACTTGGTCTACTTTATTTAAGTAAACAACAATTGCAGGAATACCAACTTGTCTTCCTAAAAGAATATGTTCTCTTGTTTGTGGCATTGGACCATCAGCTGCATTAACAACTAAGATTGCTCCATCCATTTGTGCAGCACCTGTGATCATATTTTTAACATAGTCAGCGTGACCAGGACAGTCTACGTGAGCATAGTGTCTTTTTTCAGTTTCATACTCAACGTGAGCTGTTGAAATTGTTATACCTCTCTCTTTTTCTTCAGGTGCTTTATCAATTTGATCATAAGCAACTGCAGTTCCGCCGCCCGCTTGTGCTAATACATTTGTAATCGCAGCAGTAAGAGTTGTTTTACCATGGTCGACATGACCAATAGTCCCAATGTTACAGTGGGGTTTGTTTCTTACAAATTTTTCTTTTGACATTACGTTTTTACCTCAATTTATTTGTTTTCATTTTCAATTTTATTTTCTTGGAGCGGGTAAAGGGAATCGAACCCTTACATCCAGCTTGGAAGGCTAGCGTTCTACCATTGAACTACACCCGCACAACCCCAAGAGTAACACTCCATGTTATCTAAAATTTATTAAATGGTGGAGGGGGAAAGATTCGAACTTTCGAAGACCGAAGTCAACGGGTTTACAGCCCGCCCCATTTGACCGCTCTGGAACCCCTCCTTTGGGGAAGTGTCCCCTTGTTCAATAAAGCTTCAAATAACAAGCGTTTTATATATTTTATTTATGCAAATGCAACACGTGATTTAATAGGAAAATATGAAAAAAACCGTATAAAACAGATACTAATTTATGAATAAATCATCATTTTTCATTGTTGGTCAACACGCAGTTATTGAAGCTCTTAGAAATCCTAAAAGAAAGGTTTTAAGAGTATTTTTAACAGAGGAGTCTAAAAAAAATATTCATAGAAAAAACCCAAATAAAAACATTTTAGATGATGTTAAAGTTTACTTTAAATCTAAAAAAGAATTAGACAAATATACTTCTAAAGAACAATTAATGCATAATGGTTATGCTGCGGAGATTGAACATTTGGATCAACCAGATCTAAAACAATTTATAAAAGATAAAAATAATTTAACATTTGTCTGTCTTGATGAGGTTACTGATCCAAGAAATATTGGTTCATTAATCAGAAGTGCTGCATCATTTGATATTGATGGATTGATAATTAAAGAGAGACATTTTCCACGTGATAGTAAGTTGATGTATAAATCAGCTAGTGGATGCATGGAGTACATGAATATATTTCAAGTCTCTAATATTAATTCCACTTTAAAAAATTTAAGAGAAAAAAATTTCTGGGTTTATGGTTTTGATGCAAAAGGTCGAAAAGATTTTACAGACATAAAATGGGAAGGAAATAATATCCTTCTATTTGGATCTGAAGGTTTTGGTATGAGACAGCATACGGGTAAATATGCAGATTTTTTTGTTAAAATTAATATTAATGAAGATATAGAAAGTTTAAATATCTCAAATAGTGCTGCAATAGTGTTTCATCACCTTAGTTATTTAAAAAAAAAGAGTTGATTATTTAACAAATAGTTAATAATTATTGCGCATGCCCTTGTAGCTCAGCTGGTAGAGCAATTGATTTGTAATCAATAGGTCCGCGGTTCGAATCCGTGCGGGGGCACCATCAATCTAATTTAAAGAATAAAAGTTTATACCAATCATTAATCTGTCTTTTTTTCCATTATAGACTGCAGAGTGAATTCTATCAGCTGGAATTATAATAATTGTACCATCTTCTGGTAAAATTTCCTCTATAGGATTTTCTAATTTAAATATACCTGGCTTTGATGATTTTTGATCTCCTACAGAAACATAATAAACAAGACTAAATTTTTTTCTGATTAGATTATTATTTTTATCAAAAGGCATTATGTGTGTATGTGGAAATGAACCACTATCTTCTCTCAAAATATTTAAAAATGACTCAGCAATATAAACTTCTGAGTTAACAGCAACTTTCATAATTTTAATTAAATCTTGTTTCACAGCATCTAAAATTTGGTTATTATTATTAAAAAGTTGATAGTTTGTAGTTTTACCATTTCCAAATAAAGGACCTCCTTCTGTTTTATTTAATTCAAGAGAATTTATTTTATATAAAATATCAACAAGTTCCTGCTCAACTTTCCTTTTTTTTATAAATGGATTTTTTAATAATCTTTGAGTATTTTTTTTTTCATTTTTATTAATATGGAGGATATTTAGTATTTTCTTTTCTTTTAATAACATATTTAAATTGTCTAATGCTTTTTTATAATCAGGATCAATTTCTATAGCTTTTTTATAATTAATTTCAGCATCCTCTAGTCTATTTAAATCCTTTAATGTATTGGCTAAATTATTATAAACAATTGAAGAATTTGGATTAATTTTTATTGCCTTTAAATAATTTAACTCAGCGTTTTTAAAATCATTTTTTTTTTGATAAACAGCACCAAGATTAATATAGGCTGAAAAATTATCATTTTTGATCTTTAAGACTTTTTTAAATGTTGTAATAGCATCATCAAATAGGCCAAGTTTAAAAAGTATTGATCCTAAATTATTAAGCACTTTAAAATCTTTAGGATCTATTTTATTAGCTTTGCTTAAGGCTTCATAAGCCTCCTTTATTTTTCCTTTTTCTAAATATATAAATGAGATTATTTGCCAACTTAAATTATTTTTTGGGAATTTTTTTATCATTATTCTTGCTAAATCTTGAGCTTTAGCAAAGTCTTTATTTTGATAATAAGTTAAAAGTTCTCTTGTATATATTTCAAATGATTTACTGATAACCATTAATTTTAAATTATTCTAACTAGTTTCTTTTCTTAATTGTTCAATTTTAATTTTTTTTTGCAAACTTCGATTTTTGTCATAAAGAAGATTAAATTTTATATTATTATTTATTTTTACTATTATTAATTTAGCATTTCTCACCTCTAAGTTATCTGCTACTGCACTTATAGGTCTTTTGTTTGGATTTAAATTTATTATTGTGATCTTCGATTTGTCATTTACAATCTTGCCTTTCCATCTTCTTGGTCTAAATGCACTTATGGGTGAGATCGATAATTTTTTTGAATGAAGACTTAAAATAGGACCATGAACTGAGAGATTATAAGCTGTACTACCAGCGGGTGTTGAAACTAACACTCCATCTGAAACCAAATTTTTTATAATTTGTCTTGAACCATGTTTAATAGATAATGAAGCAGCCTGTCTACTTTGTCTAAGCACAGACACTTCATTTATTGCTATTGATCTCTTGGTTTGATTATTTTTATTTTTTACAATCATTTCTAACGGAGAAATTGAAACTAAATTTGCCTTTACTAAGTTTTTTAAAATATCTTTAGAGGAAAATTTATTCATTAAAAAACCATAGTTTCCTGAATTAATCCCATAAAATTGTTTATTTGAATTTTTATTCTTTTTAAGTGTTTGAAGCATAAAACCATCACCACCAATAACAATTATAAGATTTTCTTTTTTAAACTTATGTAATTTAATTTTTTTTAATAATAAATTTTTAATCTGTGAGGATTTTTTATTTTTATCTGAAATTATTTGGAATTTACTCATTTAGTGGTGCCCTCGGCCAGACTCGAACTGGCACTCCGCAAGCGGCAAGGATTTTAAGTCCTTTGTGTCTACCAATTTCACCACGAGGGCATTTGTGAATTTCATGAGTGTTTATGCTAATATTTATAATTGAACAAGGTTAATAAGTAAAATTTTTTTATTTTATCTCTCTGACTTCTAGTTGGCTTCTAGTTATCCCATAAAATCCTTTATTTTACTCCTAATAATTTCTCTAATAATATTTTTGGTTTGAACTGATCCTCTTCATTAATTTCATCATCGATTTTTTTTTCTTTGGGGATTTCTACGATATATTTTCTAACTTTGCTTAAAGTTTCTAAACTTACTTTAGCTGAATCGAATCTTGGATTTCTTATGTTCCAGTATCTTAATTTTGAATTATGTATTAATTTTATGTCGTTATTACTAATAAATTTTTTAGCATTCATAGATTGACCTTTGCCCATTAAAAAGGAAAAATCCTGTAAATCAAAAGATAGTTTAATATAATCTTTATCATTCTCTATTTTAATTAAGTTTTCGTTACAATCTTGCTCATATGTTTTATTGTATACCCTGCAAACACTTCGTCTTAATTTTTTAATCACAATATTAAAATTATCTTTATTTTCTAATGACCAATCCATGACTTCATAACCTTGGGCATAAATAATTCTATTTTTTTCAAAACCCCATAAATTTTCTGATTTATCTTGTAAACATTCCTCAATTTCACAGTACAGAATAGTCATAAAAGCTGGTGACTCATCGAATTTAATTTCTAAATCTACATCTCTAATGTTGATCATTTTACCATCAAAAATAAAATTCATCTTTGATGCAACATTAGTGCCTGTAATAGTTATTTCCTTGTCATAGATGCCAAATATTCTTTTTCTTAAAGGCTTTGGAAGTAAATTTTTTGACTCGATTGCATTTTTTTTCATTTCAATTAAATCCTCAAAATACAATGAGTCTAAAGGGTTTTGCTCATCAGTTTTTGCAGTAAAATTAATTGATGTTAAAAGAATAATTAAAATAAATAGAAAAGTTTTTTTCATCAAACTAAAAAACTAGCAACTGATTGTCCAACAGCTCTTATAACTGATAGAATTACCGCTAAACGTGCCGCATAACCCCAAAATGAAGATTTCTTTTTATTTGAAATATAATTTCCTGAACTCCTCCATATTCCAATATTTACCCAAACAAAATAAATAAAATATAATAAAAAATAAACTAAAAAAATTACTGCAAGTGTTTCACTTATTTTATTAATAGACATCTCAGCATAAATTAATGGTAATGCGACAACAATATTTAGTAAAAATCCATTAACCCAAAAACTTTGTGGCAAAGTTAGATTTCCTCTCCAGTGATCATCAAGATATCTAATTAAACTATTCGAAGATTTTTTTCTTATATTTTTCTTTTTTTTAAATTTTGACATTTACCTACTATATATTTTATGTATCTGACTTCTAGTCTACTTCTAGTTTGAGAAAATTTACTTTCCTTATTTTACAATAAAAATAATTAATAATTTTTTTAAAGTGTAGGATTTAATGGGATTTAAGACTGTAAGAGACTGTGTGAGACTATAAGAGATCCCTACCCTATGTTTTTTAAGTCCTTTGTGTCTACCAATTTCACCACGAGGGCATTAATGAATTTCATGAGTATTTATCCTAAACTTTAAAATTTGTACAACATAATCTTCTTAAAATATTATTTGTTTTTTCTTCATATATAATTTGAATACTGCCAAAAAAAGTTTTTAAATATTCTTCATTATATTGATTATCGCCAACATCATAAATAAAAATAGTCTCTGCAGTGCAACAATTTTGAAATAATTCAATATATGTGTTCAATGGATAATGATATCCCATAGATTTTAAAGAAATGACTAAATCAATTTTGGTTTTAATTTCGATTTTTTTATCAACATTAAACAAGTTAATGCGATCTTGATTTATGTTATTATTTAACAGTAGATTTTTAGTTTCGTTTAAATCATTGTAACTCTCGTAATTAGAGCTAAAACCATATTTAATCTTTTTATCTATTCGATTTTTATCTAATAAATAAAAGTTTGAAGTATTTGAAAAAAATTTATTTAAAAAAATATCAGCAATTCCTAATCCACATCCAATGTCTAATATATTTTCTGCTTTGCTTGGTAAAAAATCTTTAAATGTATTAAATTCTTGGTCAAATAATTCATAAGCATTTTTTTCTAAATTTTTATCTTCAAAATAATTAATTAAAAAATTTGTAAACAAAAACCTTCCAAATTTTTTTCTTAAAAATATTTGTTTTTTTGTAAGCAACTCATTTCGCTGCAAGAGTAATAATTTTTTTGATTTTTTATTTAAACTTATCA
>CACEHR010000008.1 GCA_902559395.1 uncultured Pelagibacteraceae bacterium | reverse complement strand
CTGGAGATAATTAAATAAAAAATTTTATTTGTATTAATTATAAATTAGATGATAAGATTTTTTGATATTTTAATTGCTGTAATAATATTAATTTTTTTTTCACCTATTATGGTAATAATTTCAATTCTTTTATTTATTTCTGATGGAAGGCCTATAATTTATAATCAATTAAGAATAGGCCATAAGGGTAAAAAATTCTTAATTTATAAGTTTAGGACGATGAAGAATATAATTGTAAAAGATGAAAAGTTAAGGTTAACTTTTTTTGGTAAAATATTAAGAAAAACAAGCCTAGACGAATTACCACAGTTAATTAATGTATTGAAAAAAGATATGTCAATTGTTGGACCTAGACCTTTACCGGAAAATATTGAAAAAAAAATTAAAAAATCTCTTAAAATTAAAAGAAGAAAAATTTTACCAGGAATAACTGGCATGTCCCAAATAAATTATACTGGAAAAAAAAGAAGTCTAATTGAAAAAATTCAATTAGATTTAAAGTTTATTAATAATTATACCATATCTAATTATTTTATTATTTTGCTAAAGACACCATTTATTCTTGTAAAAAGATTTTTTAAAAATAAAACTTCGATAATAAAGTAATTAGTTTCAATTTTTTATAACAATTTAATTTGTGTTAAATATATTTTAATATATATAAAAATTTAATTAATAACTTAAATAATTTTAAATTATTTATAAAATTATGAAAAAAAAGGTATTGATATTATCTCCACACGCAGATGACGAAATTTTAGGATGTGGAGGTTTCATATCTAAGTATTCAAAACAAAATTATCAAATAAATGTTTTAGTTTTAACAAATGCCAATAAGGGCGCACCTGAAATTTATCCGCCAGAAATAATTAAGTCTTTAAGAGATGAGGCAAAAAAAGCTAACAATTTAATTGGAACTCACAGATTATTTTTTGAGAATTTACCAGCTGTAAATTTAAATAATTATCCAGTTTATAAAATTACAAATATTATTGATAATTATCTTACAAAAATTGATCCTGAGATTGTATTTATACCATCTAAAAATGACATCCATGATGATCATAAAATAATTTTTAAAGCTGCAAAAGTTTCAATGAGACCAAATAAAAAAAACAATTTAAAAAAAATTTTATCTTATGAAGTCTTATCTGAGACTGAATGGAATGAAGATGGAAAATTTTTTAGTCCGAATTACTTTATAAAATTATCTAAATCAGATATAAATAAAAAAATAAAAGCATTTTTAAAATACAAATCTCAAATTAAAAAATTTCCTCACCCAAGATCAAAAGAAGCAATTTTTAATTTATCAAAAGTTAGAGGGGGTCAAGTATTTACAGAGTATGCAGAAGCTTTTAGAGTAGAAAAAATATTAGATTAATATTTTTTTATTATGATTTGATAAAATTCATAATAATTAATTATTATTTTTTAAAAATTAAATTATTTTTTTAAGTTATAATTTAAAAATGTTCAGAAATAGATGAATATACTTGTAACAGGTGGGGCAGGATACATAGGATCAGCAACATCTTATTTATTAATAAAAAAAAAAATTAAACCAATAATATTAGATAAATTAATTTATAAAAATGATAGTATAATTCCAAAAAAAAGCACTTTTTTCAAAATCAATATTTCAAATTTAAAAGAAATAAAAAAAATTATAAAAAAATATAATATAAATTCTGTAATTCATTTTGCAGCTTATAAGGATGTTCAGGAGTCTATAAAAAGACCTAAAAAATACTATGATAATAATTATTTAATTACAAAAAAATTTATAAATTGCTGTAAAAAATGTGGTGTTAATAACTTTATTTTTTCTTCAAGTGCAGCAGTTTATGGCAATTTAAAAAATAATAAAAAAGTTTTAGAAAATTCTCCATTAAAGCCAATAAGTATTTATGGATTAACTAAAAAAAAAATAGAAGAACATCTTAGCAAGATTTCAGATAAAAAATTTAAATTTTTTTCATTGCGATATTTTAATGTTTTAGGTGCTGATAAAAATTTAAAGTATGGACCAATAGGATTAAAAATAAATAGTTTTTCAAATAATTTATATAAATCAATTATAATGGGAAAAGATTTTAAAATTTTTGGAAATAATCACAACACTGAAGATGGCACACCAGTTAGAGACTTTATCCATGTAGATGATTTGGCAGATATTCATTATAAATCTTTGTTACATCTTATAAAATATAAAAAAAATCAAATTTGTAATTGTGGATATGGCAAGGCTTATTCAATAAAACAAGTTGTTAATATCCTCTTAAAAAAAAAAGAGACAAATTTTAGTTATACTTTTGATAAAAAAAGATCTGGAGACATAAGCTATATGGTAGCAGATGTTAAAAAACTAAATAAAATCATTAATTGGAGACCTAAGCATTCAAATCTAAAAAAAATGATATCATCTGAGTTAAGATGGAAAAAAAAAATATACAAATTTTAAAAGTACTTAAATGAAAATTATAATATTAGGATATAATGGTCTTATTGGTCGTAATATTTTAGAATTACTAGCAAAAAATATTAATAAAAGTAAAAAATTTAATTTGATTTGTGTGGGAAGAAAAATCAATTTTCAACCCTTTAAAAATAAAAAAATAAAATATATTAAATGGAACTTTACTGAATTTAGTAAATCAAAATTATATTTTTTAAAAAAAAAATGTATCATAATTAATTGTATTGGTAAGACTAATAGTGATATGAAAAATCTTAAAAAAATGAATGTTGAATTTATAAAAAAATTGATAAATTATATCAATGTTAATAAAATCTTAGTACGTTTAATTCATTTAGGTAGTGTTAGTGTTTATGGAGCAGAAAAAAAATATATAACTAAAATAAAAACAATAGGGGAAAAATCTATTACTGTTCCTTATGATATATATTCAGAAAGTAAATTAGAAGCTGACTCTTATATCCAAAAAATATCAAAAATTAATAAAACAAATTTTTCTTTTACAATTTTAAGAATAGCAAATGTTTTTAGTGAATTTAAAAATTCTAATTCATTTAGACTAATTCATTTTTTACTTAAAAAAGGCATTTGGTTTAAGTGTTCAGATTTAACTAAATATCATTTTATTCATGCTAAAGATGTTGCTCTATCAGTTTTTCTGACAATTTCGTATTTTAATAAATCTAGAAACAAAATTTATAATGTTTCTGATGATATTAATCAAATTCAATTACATAAAATTTATTCAAAAAGATATAATTCTAAATTATTCATTTTTCCAATTTCATTAAAATATTTGAACTTAATAATTAAAAATATTCCTATACCTAAAATACTATTAAATCTATTCTTAACTATTTCTTCACAAGTAACTTATAATAATAATAGGATAAAAAAAGAATTAAATTTTCATTGCAAATATTCTTTAGCAAAAAAATAATTATTAATGAAAAAAAAATTAACATTGGTTTTGGTTGCTACCACAGCATATACAATCAATGTATTTATGTTAAATAATATTAAAAAATTGAGCAAACACTATAATCTTTTAATTTTTTGTAATAATGCTTTATCTTTAAAAAAATTACTTCCCAAAAACATTGTATTAAATGATATAAATTTTAAAAGACAACCAAGCCCAATAATAGATTTAATAACTTTTTTAAAATTATTATCTCTATTGATAAAAAATAAACCAGATTTGACTATATCAATATCCCCTAAAGCAGGCTTAATAACTGCTTTATCCTCATTTATATCTAGAGTTCCTTATCGTATTCATTGGTTCACGGGACAGGTTTGGGTTACAAAAAAAGGATTTATAAGAAACTTTTATAAAATTTTAGATCGTATAATCTTTAATCTTTGTCATCATGTTCTTGTAGACAGTCATTCTCAAAGGAAATTTTTACTATTAAACAATATAATTTCAAAAAATAGATCTACTGTATTATTAAAGGGCTCTGTTGGAGGAGTAAATATTAAAAAATTTAAATATAAAATCACAAACAGAAAGTACCTAAGGAAGAAATTGAAAATTTCAAAAGATATTTTTACTTTTTTATATTTAGGAAGAATTAATAAAGACAAAGGAATAATTGAACTTATAGAGGCATTTACAAGAGTCGAAAGAATTTATAAAGCAGTAAGACTTGTATTAGTTGGTCCTATGGAAGATTTTTATATTAATGAATTAATAAAAAATTATAAAAAAGTTCTTTATGCTGGTGAAACTTCAACTCCGCAAAAATGGTTCTCTTTAGGAGATATTTTTTGTTTACCAAGCCATAGAGAGGGCTTTGGGGTAGTAGTTATTGAAGCAGGATCTTGCAATTTAGCTACACTTGGTTCAAATATTTATGGAATCAATGATGCTATTGTAGAAGATGAAACAGGATTTCTACATAAAGTTGGCAGCATTAGTGATATTAAAAAAAAAATGTTATTTGTTATTAAAAATAAGAAAATGCTTAAAAAATTTGGACAAAAATCAAGATTGAGAGTTGAAAAAAACTTTGATGAGAATTTAATTAGTGAAAAACTTTTAGAGTTTATTCAGTCAATTATTAAAAATTAACTATAGTAAATGAAAAAAAAAACTAAATATGCCTTTTTATTCTAATAAATCTATTCAGAAAATTGGACCAATGCTTAGAAGTGGAAAAGTTAATTATTGGTCTGGAAACGAGGGTAAAAAATTTGAAAAAGAATTTTCAAATTATCTAGGAAACAAATATTCAGTAGGATTAAGCAATGGAAGTGTTGCTCTTGAAATGGCTCTTAAAGCTTTAAAATTAAAAAAACAAGATGAGATTATAGTTACTCCAAGATCGTTTATTATTTCAGCTAGCTGTACAATAAATTTAGGATTAAAACCTATTTTTTCAGATGTAGATGATGATGGCAATTTAAATATTGAGGGAATTAAAAAAGTATATAACAATAAAGTAAAAGCAATAATTGTGGTTCATTTAAATGGTCTACCTTGTGACTTGGATCCAATTATGAAGTTTGTTAAAAAAAATAATATTTTTTTAATTGAAGATTGTTCACAAGCGCACGGAGCAGTTTATAAAGGAAAAAAAGTCGGTTCATTTGGGCATATATCTACCTGGTCATTCTGCCAAGATAAAATTATATCTACTGGTGGTGAGGGTGGGATGATTTCAACTAATAACAAACAACTATGGCTTAAATGCTGGTCATTAAAAGATCATGGTAAAAATTATAATAGTGTTTTTTTTAAAAAACATAAAATAGGCTTTAGATGGCACCATGATAATTTGGGATCAAACTATCGAATGACAGAGATGCAAGCTATTTTGGGAAGAGCACAATTAAAAATATTAGATAATCAAATAAAAAAAAGGAACATAATTGCTAATTTATATTTAAATGGGCTCAAAGATTATTACAAAAAATATGATATTTTGAAAGAACCAAATTTTAATTATATTTATTCATCACAAGTAAAAGATAAAAAATTAAGCAGTAAAAATATACATGCATTTTACCGTTTAAATTTATTTATAAATAAAAAGAAGATTAAACAGCTGAAACTATTAGAGGAGCTTAATCTAAAAAAAATTAATTGTGGTGTTGGCTCATGTCCAGAGATTTATAGAGAAAAAGTATTTAAGGACTTAAAATTGCATCCAAAAAAAAGATTATCAAATGCAAAATTACTTGGTGAAACAAGTATAACTTTTCCAATTGACCCCAATAGAAGCATAACAAAGGTAAAGTTAGAAATTAAAAGTATCAAGAAAGTACTAAATAAATACCTGTAAATCTATGTATCAAAAATTTTTTAAAAGATTATTAGATATTGTTTTAAGTTTAATTTTATTTTTACTTTCACTTCCTTTTATGATTTTAATTTTTTTTTTAATCTGGTGCTTTATTGGATTTCCAATTTTCAGACAAAAAAGACCAGGTTTAAATGGAAAAATTTTTACATTATATAAATTTAAAACTTTATACGATGTTAAAAAAAATCTATCTGAAAAAAAAAGACAAAGCAAACTTGGAAATTTTTTTCGTAAAACAGGTTTAGATGAGTTACCACAACTAATTAATATATTCAAAAATGATATGAGTTTTGTAGGCCCAAGACCTCTTTTGGTAGAATATCTTAACAAATATTCAAATTTTGAAAAAAAAAGACATTTAGTTAAACCAGGCATTACAGGTTTGGCACAAGTAAATCCTGACGCATCAGGAGTTAAAATTTGGAAAAAAAGTATTAAATTAGACGTTTATTATGCTGCCAATGTAAGTTTTATTTTAGATATAAAAATAATTTATAAAACAGTAGAATTGGTATTGTTTCAAAAAAAACAATATAAAGATTTTAAAAAATTTTATGAATAAAAAATTAGCAATAATAGGTGCTGGAGGACATGGTAAAGTTGTTGGAGAAATTGCTCACTTAAATAATTATGAAAGTATAGATTTTTATGATGACAATGAAAATGAGATAAATCAATTTCCATTTACTATTTCTGGTAACATAAATTTTTTAAAAAAGCATTTGAATGATTATGATGCTTTTTTTGTTGCAATTGGAGAAAATAAAATCAGGTTTAAAATAATAGAATGGCTTAGGGAAAAAAAAATGAATATTGTGAGTTTAACACATCCTAGATCGACCATTAGTAAATTTTCAACATTAGGTAATGGTATTTGCGTAATGGCAAATGCAGTAATTAATACTGGTGCAGTTATTAAAGATGGAGTGATTATAAATACAAGTGCATCTATAGATCATGATTGTGTGATCGAGGATTTTGCGCATATTTCGCCTAATTGTTCATTATCAGGCAGTGTAAAAATTGGAAAATTTTCTCACTTAGGTACGGGCACATCTGTTCATCCAGGGATTAACATAGGTAAAAATGTAAAGACTGCAGTAGGATCAAAAGTGTTTAAAAATATTTTAGATGACACAGTTCAGAAAAATTAATAATCTTATTACAAATCTTCATGAGTAATTATTTTAAAGAATTTTCAAATTATACTTTATCTCTTCATCGATATACAAAACGATCCATCGCGATGATAACAGATGCATTCCTGTGTATTTTATGTACTTGGTTGGCTTTTACTGTAAGATCTAAATATTGGCTTACAATTAAACCAGAAATAGAAATATTAACTTTGTTTGAGGATTTTAATCTTTATTCAGCATTAATATCTGTAATGATCGCTATACCAATTTTTTGGCTATTTGGGTTATACCGAACTATATTTCGTTATACAGGCTTTTCTATATTTTTTACTATTCTAATGTCATCTTTAGTATATGGATTATTATATTTTACAATTGGTGTTTATGGAATTCAATTAGTACCTAGACCAATTGGTTTTTTTCAACCTATGTTATTATTTTTTGCTGTTTTGAGTTCAAGATTAGCTGTTAAATATTTATTTGAAGTCAATGTTGGTTTTAAAAAATCTTTTGATAAGAAGAAAGTATTAGTTTATGGGGCAGGGGATGCTGGACGTCAATTAGTTTCTGCTTTAGAAAATAGTCCTGAATTTAAAGTTGTCGGCTTTTTAGATGATAATGAGCAGCTACATAAACAAATTTTATTAGGTCAAATAATTTATTCACCTTTAAAATTAGACAAATTAATTAAATCCAAAAATATTAGCTTAGTTTTTCTAGCTCTTCCAACAACTAACAGAAGTAAAAGAAACAAAATAATTGGAAAATTAAATAAATATAAATTAGAAGTCAAAACACTTCCTAGTATATCTGAAATTGTAGATGGAAGAATAACTGTATCCGATATAAAGGATTTAAATATCGATGATTTATTGAATCGTGAACAAGTGAAACCAGATCTTAAGTTATTAAATAAAAATATTAATTCAAAGATAGTACTTGTGACAGGTGCTGGTGGGTCAATAGGTTCTGAATTAAGTCGTCAAATTGTGAAGCTAAAACCAAATAAACTAATACTTTTAGAGTTAAATGAGTATGCTCTTTATAAAATTTATGAAGAACTATTAACTTTAAATAAAAATTTAAAAATAGTTTCTTTACTTGTTAATGTTCAAGATCAAAAGAAACTAGAGACAATATTTGAAACGTTTAAAGTTGATACCGTTTATCATGCTGCAGCATATAAACATGTGCCCTTAGTGGAGGAAAATATATGTGAAGGTGTAAAAAACAACGTATTCGGCACTTTGTCTGTTGCTATGGCATCAGTAAATAAAGATGTTTCAAATTTAGTGCTAATTTCAAGTGATAAAGCAGTTAGGCCAACTAACATCATGGGTGCATCGAAGAGACTTTCTGAACTTTGTATGCAGGGTGTGTATTGGAATACCAAAGATATAAGCACAAATTTTTCTATAGTTCGATTTGGTAATGTACTAGAGTCTTCTGGTTCCGTAATCCCAAAGTTCAAAAAACAAATTAAAGAAGGTGGACCAGTAACCCTAACTCACGAGGATGTAACACGTTACTTTATGACTATAACCGAGGCAGCTGAATTGGTTATTCAAGCAGGAGCAATGGGCAAACATTCTGAAGTTTTTGTCCTTGATATGGGTGATAGTATAAAAATTAAAGATTTGATATATAAGATGGTTAATTTGTCTGGATTTACTGTTAGAGATGAAAAAAATCCAAGTGGAGATATTGCCATTAAGATAACCGGATTAAGATCTGGAGAAAAATTATATGAAGAATTATTAATAGGAGATAATCCTGAAAAAACAGATCATTTTAAAATTAAAAAGGCAAACGATTCATTTATACCTTTTTCGGAATTGAAAAAAGATTTGCATGAATTACGAAATTTTTTAGATGCAAACAAAATAAAAGATGTTAAAGAAATTTTAGAAAGATTAATTAAGTTATATAAATCTAATTCTAAAATAGTTGATCATATATATTGTGAGAAATCAATAATTAGAAAATATGAGCGAAACCAATCTACCAATACAGACAATGATAATGAATTAAGCAATCATAAAGATAGTAAAATAATAAATCTTATTAAATAATTGCATTATTAATTTAATTATAATAAATAAAAAAATAAACTTATGTCAAAAAATTTACCTAAAGATGAGATTGATTTATTAGATATAACCATAATTCTCTGGAAAAAAAAAATCACAGTTATTTTTTTTATAGTATTGAGTATAATTATAGCATTTATTCTTCAATCAACACAAGGAGCTAGTAAAACTAAAGTTTTGACTGAAGTGAGATCTATTTCGGTAATGGATGAAGCTAAATATAAAATTTATAATTCAATTATAAATACGATCAAACCTTATTATGTAAATGACCGTTTTAGTGAATTACAAACAAATACTGATAAATTATCTGCTAAAACATTTAAAATTGTAGACACAAATATTAAAGACTTGGAAATTAATAATATTGATAAAAAATTTCTGCTTGATTTGTTTGTTGATAGACTTAACCAAAAATCCAATTTAATAAATTTGGTTAAAGAGTTTAAGTTATTAAAGCAAGATGATTACTCAACTAAGCTTGAATATGAGAATGCAATAATAAAATTAGCATCATCAATAAAAATACTAAATACAGATAGAGTGGCATATGAAAAAGAAACTCCTGTGATAATTAAATATGAAACTTTAAATATAGAAAATTGGGAAAGTTTTTTAAAATTTATTGAGAAAAGTACAAATTTAGCAATTCAAAAAGATTTATCATCAATGTTTGAAAATTATATCAACTACGTTGAAGCAATAAAGCAATTTGAGATTGAGGATATTCAAACTCAATTATCTGTGACCGAAGATGAAAGTGAGAGAATTTCATTAGAAAAAAAGAAAAATATTTTAATTGCGAATAAGTATATTCAGAGGATGAAAGATATATTTGATAGTTCTCCTATATCAAACAAAGAAAATTTTTATGCTGCAAAAATAATTTATGATTCAACACAATATGTAGACCTTGGACAAAGCTCAGTAAAAAAGTATTATTTAGTAATTATAATACTTGGAGCATTGTCAGGAATAATTGTTGCACTGACATCAAATGCTATACAAAACCGAAAATAGAAAATAATTTCGTAATATAATTAATAAAACTAAATTTTATAGGATTATGAGAAGTCAATCATTTTTTTTTAATACAGTTCCACTATGGATAATAGTTTTAATGCCTGTCTTATTAATATCTGGTCCTTTTTTATCGGACTTGGGTATATCATTGGTTACAATATTATTTTTAATTAATTCAGTAAAAAATAAATTAATAAAATATTATAATAATTATTTTTTTAAATTTTTTATAATTTTTTGCATAATTTTAATATCAAGCTCTTTATTATCAGATAATATTTTGATCTCATTAAAGAATTCTTTATTTTATTTTCGTTTTGGAATATTTTCATTATGTTTTTGGTATTTACTTGAAAAAAATAATTTTTTATTAAAATACCTTTTTATCTCAATGTTACTTTGCTATTCATCATTAGTAGTTGATGGATATTTTCAATATTTTTTTGGAAAAAATCTATTTGGTTACGCTTTATATAATGATTACAGAGTTAGTAGTTTTTTTGGTTCAGAATTAATTTTAGGAAGCTATCTTGCAAGATTCTTTCCAATTTTTTTTGGGTTATTTGTTTTACTTGATTATAAAAAAAAACAAAAATCAATGTTATTCATAATGACAATTATTTTTATATTATCTGAGGGACTAATTTTTGTAAGTGGAGAAAGATTAGCATTATTTTTCATGAATTTATCTGCTGTATATATAGTATTAATGATTAAGGAGTATAAAGTTTATAGACTTTGGACATATATTGCATCTTTGTTTCTAATATTAGTATTAATTAATTTTGTTCCTAATTCAAAAGAACGATTTATTGATCAGACTGTTAAAGATTTTACAAGAAATACTGATAAGGTTTACATATTTTCAAAACCACACACTGACATGTATGTAACTGCTTATCGAATTTTTTTAGATAATAAGTTTTTTGGTGTTGGGCCACGTCAATTTAGGAATATTTGTGATAAATACAGTGTATCAGAATATTCATGTGAAACACATCCTCATAATACATATATAGAACTTCTATCTGAAAGTGGTATTTTTTCTTTTTTAATAGTTTTTACAATTTTTATTTTGATAGTTTTTATTTCAATAAAGCATTTTATATATAAATTTATTCAAGGTAAAAAAAGTTTATTAAATGATTTCGAGGTATGCTTATTAAGTGCTTTATTAATTAGTTTGTGGCCTTTTTCCCCAAGTGGAAGTTTTTTTAATAATTGGATGTCAATCGTATACTATTTTCCTATAGGATTATTACTCTGGCAAAGATCAAAAGATAAAAATACATTAAAAAATCACTAAAAGTATAAGTTATAAATTAAAAAATAATTTTACAAAATAAAAGTTTTGTGTATAAAGAATTGCCTGGTGATTATTGCGAAAGGGTAATACCCGATCCCATTCCGAACTCGGAAGTCAAGCCTTTCTGCGCCAATGGTACTTTGTCTTAAGACATGGAAGAGTAGGACATTGCCAGGCTATTCTAAAATGAAAAATCTCATTGTAATTACAGGCGGTGCAGGGTTTGTTGGTTCCAACCTTATTGAATTATTAGTAAGGGAAACAAAGTTTAAAATTATAAGTTTAGATAATTATTCTTCTGGAAATAAAAAAAATCATATTAAAAATAATAGAGTCAAATATTTAAAAGGAGATACAATAAATATAAAAAAAATCTTAGAAAAATATAAAAATAAAATTAACTCAATTTTTCATTTTGGTGAATTTTCAAGAATTTATCAAAGTTTTAAAAATTTTGATGAATGTTATAATTCTAATTCAATTGGTTCAAAAGCAGTATTTAAATTTTGTTTAGATAATAATGTTAAGCTTATTTATTCAGCAACATCTGCTACTTTAGGAAATAATGGTAAAGATAAAAATCTTTCACCTTATGCATTTACAAAATCAAAAAATTTAGAATTATTAGAAAATTTAAAAAAATGGTTTAATTTTAAATTCGAAGTAGTTTTTTTTTATAATGTTTATGGGCCAAGACAAATTAAAGTAGGAGACATGGCAACAGTTATAGGAATATTCGAGCACCAGTATAAAAATAAAAAACCATTAAGTGTTGTTAGACCTGGAGATCAAACAAGAAGATTTACTCATATTCATGATACTGTAAGAATATGTTTCGAAGCATTTAAAAAAAATAAGTGTAAATATTATAGTATTAGTAATACAAAATCTTACTCCATTTTAAATGTTGCTAAAATGTTTAATAGCAGGATAGTATTTTTAAAACCTAGATTAGGGGAGCGATATGCCTCAGCTTTGACCAAAATCTCTTATAATAATCATATAATACAAAAATATGGAAAATTACAATTGAAAGATTATATAAGTTCCTTTATTAAGTCTTGCTAATTATGAAAATTAAAAGCTCCTTAAAGTCAATTAAAAAAAGAGATTTAAATTCTAAACTCGTTAGAAGAAGAGGTAGAGTTTATGTCATCAATAAAACAAACCCTAAATTTAAAGCAAGACAGAAATAATTTTATGGATAATGAAAACCATAAAAATACTTGGAATAATTTTACCAGATTTGTCCTTTGGGGTACAGTTGCTGTAATTAGTGTATTAATCTTAATGGCAATATTTCTTTTGTAATATCATTAAAATTTTTATGAATTTAGCATCAATTTCAGAAAATCGAGATGTTGAAAAAAGAATAGCAATTACTCCTGAGATAGCAAAAAAATATATTAGTTTAGGATTTAATTTATTTTTACCAAAAAATTATGGAGCAAATTTAGGTTTTAGCGATGAAGATTATAAAAATTCAGGAGTTGATTTTTTAGACAATGAAGATGAAATAATAAAGAATTCTGACATCATTATTCAATTAGGATTACCAACTGAAGTAAAATTATCCTTATTTAAGGAAAATCAAACTTTAATTGGTTCATTAAATTCTTTCTTAAATAAAGAAAAATTAAAAAATTTAAATTTAAAAAAAATAAATTGTTTTTCATTAGAGTTACTTCCACGAATTACAAGAGCACAATCAATGGATATTTTATCATCACAAGCTAACCTTGCCGGCTATAAAGCAGTAATAGAAGCTTTCCAAGTTTATGAAAGAGCGATTCCAATGATGATGACTGCGGCCGGTACAATTCCAGCAGCAAAAGTATTGGTAGTTGGAGCGGGTGTCGCTGGATTACAAGCTATTGCAACAGCTAAAAGAATGGGAGCTGTAGTATTTGCAACAGATGTAAGAATGGCTTCAAAGGAACAAGTTGAAAGTTTAGGTGGTAAATTTCTAACTGTTGAAGGTTCAGAAAATTTAGAAACTGAGGGCGGGTATGCAAAAGAAGCATCAGATGAATTTAAAAAGAAGCAAGAAGAATTACTTTCAGAAACATTAAAAAAAATTGATATAATAATTTGTACTGCTTTAATTCCAGGAAGAGAAGCACCTAAAATTATTAAAGAGCAAATGTTTAAAAATTTACAAAAAGGTTCAGTCATATATGATTTAGCGGCAGTCCAAGGGGGAAACACGGTTTTTACTGAGGTTGATAAGCTTGTTGAAAAAGATGGAGTTAAAATTTTAGGTGAGGCAAATATATTAAATAAATTACCAGTTTCAGCTTCTAATCTTTACGCAAAAAATGTATTTAACTTTATTTCTAATTTATATGATAAAGAAAATAAGAAATTAAACATTAATTTAGATGATGAAATAATAGAAAAAACACTGATTAAATAGTATTATGGAAATAGATCCTTTTATATTCAGATTAAGTATATTTATATTGTCAATATTTGTTGGCTACTATGTTGTATGGAGTGTTACACCTTCATTACATACACCTTTGATGTCAGTTACTAATGCAATCTCCTCGGTAATAATAGTAGGGGCAATAATTGCGGCTTTATCTGGAAATGATGGAGTAGTTTTCTCATCATCTAGTATTTATGGTTTTTTAGCAATTATTTTAGCGGCTGTAAATATTTTTGGTGGATTTTTAGTTACCCAAAGAATGTTAGCTATGTATAAAAAAAAGAAAAAGGATAAATAATAAATGTCTGCAAATTTATCCGCAATTTTATATTTAATTTCTGGAGTTTTATTTATCTTAGCTCTAAGAGGCTTATCATCTCCAGAAACTTCGAGACAGGGAAATTTATTTGGAATAATTGGAATGCTGATAGCTGTGACTGTTACATTTCTTTCGGTTGGAAATTTTACAACTGGATTTATTTTTGTACTAATATTTTTGGCTATTGGTGGAAGCGTAGGTGCTTTTATTGCTTATCGTATACCAATGACCGCAATGCCAGAATTAGTTGCAGGTTTTCACAGTTTAGTTGGTTTAGCAGCTGTATTTGTAGCAATTTCAGCATTTATCAATCCGGTTGCATTTAATCTTGGAACACCAGGAAACATTAAACTTGCAAGCTTAATAGAAATGGCAATAGGAGCAGCTGTTGGTGCGATTACTTTTTCTGGATCTGTTATAGCCTTTTTAAAATTGCAGGGAATAATGTCAGGTGCACCTATAACTTTTAAAGGTCAGCATTTATTAAATGCATTATTATTGATATTAATTTTAATATTAACTTTTTATCTTTGTTCAACACAATCATCTAATTTATTTTGGATTTTAATTGCTGTTTCTTTTTTAATAGGATTTTTAATAATCATTCCAATTGGTGGTGCAGATATGCCAGTAGTAATATCAATGCTTAATTCTTACTCAGGTTGGGCTGCGGCTGGAATTGGATTTACTTTGGAAAATACTGCGTTAATTATAACAGGTGCGCTAGTTGGATCATCTGGTGCTATACTTTCATACATAATGTGTAAGGGAATGAATAGATCATTCTTCAATGTTATATTAGGTGGTTTCGGTGCAACAGAACAAGCTTCAGGAAACCAAAATAAAGAGCAAAGACCTGTTAAGAGTGGAAATGCAGATGATGCAGCTTTTTTAATGAAAAATGCTTCTTCGGTTATAATTGTGCCTGGTTATGGAATGGCAGTTGCCCAAGCACAACATGCTTTAAGAGAGATGGTTGATACACTGAAAAAAAACGACATTAAGGTATCATATGCAATCCATCCTGTTGCAGGGCGAATGCCAGGTCATATGAATGTTTTACTCGCTGAAGCCAATGTACCATATGATGAGGTATTTGAATTAGAGGAAATTAATAATGATTTTGCTAATGCAGATGTTGCTTTTGTTATTGGTGCAAATGATGTTACCAATCCAGTTGCAAAAACAGATCCACAAAGTCCAATTTATGGAATGCCAGTTTTAGATGTTGAAAAATGCAAGTCAGTATTGTTTGTAAAAAGAAGTTTATCACCTGGATATGCAGGAATAGATAATGATTTGTTCTATAAAGAAAATACCTTGATGTTGTTTGCAGATGCAAAAAAAATGACAGAGGATATTACAAAAAATTTGTAGATTATATGAATACAAAGATTTTTTGTGACATTGCAGACTTATCCTCAATAAAAAAATTTAATAATAAATCAATTGTAAAAGGATTTACCACTAATCCAAGTTTAATGAGAAAAGCTGGTGCAAAAGATTATGAATATTATTCTAAAAAAATACTTAAAGTTTGTAGAAACAAGCCTATATCTTTTGAGGTATTTGCTGACGATCAAGATTATATGATTGAACAAGGAAGAATAATAAATAGTTGGGGAAAAAATGTGTATGTAAAAGTTCCAGTGGTTAATTCAAAAAATAAATTCTCAGGAAAGGTAATAAAAGAGCTAAATAGTAAAGATATTAAGTTAAATATCACAGCAGTATATACAGCCAAGCAAACTGAAAAAATACTTAAGTTAATTAATAAAAAAACCAAAGTAATAATTTCAATTTTTGCTGGAAGAGCAGGAGATGCTGGCAAGGATCCAATCCCAGAATTTACTAAAAGTATAAAATTAGCAAAGAAATTTAAAAATGTAGAAATTTTATGGGCAAGTGTTAGGGAGCCATATAATTATGTACAAGCTAAACAATTGGGCTGCCATATAATTACTATTCCTCCAGTTATAATTGAAAAAATAGAAAAATTTGGAAAATCATTCAATCAGTTAACAATAGAAACAGTTAAGGCTTTTCTTGTTGATAGCAAGAAATCTAATTTCAAAATATAACTAAATTGGTTGCGGGGGACGGATTTGAACCGCCGACCTTCAGGTTATGAGCCTGACGAGCTACCAGACTGCTCCACCCCGCGGTATTTTTAAATTCTATTTTTGAGTTTATTTAACTTCTTAACTCTTTTTATATTTTCTTGAAGAATTCTCTTTTTCTTTTCTGATGGTTTTTCATAAGTATTCTTTAGTTTAATAACCTTAAAGAACCCATCTCTTTGAAGTTTTCTTTTTAAAACTCTCAAAGCTTGTTCAACATTATTATCTTTTACTTCTATTTTAATAACTACCTCCAAAAAAGCGCTTAAATAACACTTTTATAAATTTATGTCTATTAGTTTTATTCATCAAACAGATGCCTGGGTTGATTTATTTTGTTTTTCTTTTTCTTTTTTTTCTCTTTTTAATCTTCTTTCAGCTTTTTCAATAGCTTCCACCAAATCTTTTTGAGTGAATAAATTTAAAGCAACCGGATCTTTTGGATTTAAATTATTATAGTTCCAATAACTTTTATTTCTAATTGATGTCACAGAATTTTTAGTAATGCCAACTAACTTTGCTATTTGAGAATCTTTTAATATATTGTGCTGTTTTATTAACCATAAAGCAGAGTCGGGCTTATCTTGTCTTTTTGATAGAGGAATATATTTCTTTACATTTTTTTGGTTGTTTGAAATTTCGATATCACTACTTTTAATATTTAATGCTCTATTTTCGTCTTTTGACGATAGTTCAATTTCCTCTCTTGAAAGTTGACCAGATATAATTGGATTATATGCTTTGATACCTTTTGCTACTTCACCATCTGCGATTCCTTGTATTTCAACTTCATGTAATTTGCAAAAATCTGCAATTTGTTTGAAAGTTAATGTGGTATTTTCTACTAACCATACGGCAGTTGCCATTGGCATTAAGGGTGCATCTGACATTTAGTTGTTTTTTTCCGATTTAAAATTTTGGAATTTTTTATTAAATTTACTTATTCTACCTTTATCCATTAATTTTTGCTTTCCACCAGTCCAAGCAGCATGAGATTTAGGATCAATCTCTAACTTTAATATGTCGCCTTCAGTACCCCATGTTGATTTAGTTTCAAATTGAGTACCATCAGTCATTTCAACTTTTATAGTGTGGTAGTTTGGATGTATGTCTTTTTTCATATCGAGACTTATAGCAAAAGAAACTTAGAACACAATTAAAAGTTCTTTAAATTTTCAAGCATTTTATCATTAATTGCCCCATTTGATGCTCGAATATCTATATTATTCTTATCGAATTTATCTAAATTATTAACTATCCCACCTGCCTCCTCTACCAACAACGCTCCTGCAGCCACGTCCCAAATATTAATTTTATTATGGAAAAAACCATCTAGTCTACCTGAAGCCACATAAGCCAAATCTAAAGCTGCACATCCGCTGTATCTCATATTTAAATTGCTGAATTTTACTCCTTCATGATTACTTGAAAACAAACATTCTTCTATTAAATTTTTTTTTGATACTCGTAATCTTTTATTATTTAAATATGCTCCCTTGTTTTTTTCTGCATAAAACATTTCATCTTTAATAGGATCATAAATTAAACCACAAATTATCTTTTTTTTAGATTCAAGAGCCACACAAATTGCAAAATGAGGAATACCGTGTAGAAAATTTGTAGTACCATCTATTGGATCGATGATCCAAATATTATCTTTATCTTTGTTTTTAATTGAACCAACTTCTTCTGATAGAAAAGAATAATTTTTTTTTGTTTTAGAAAGTTCTTCAATTAGAATTTTTTCAACTTGTTTGTCACTTTTTGTAACAAAATCTCGGGGTCCTTTTTTAGATACTTGTAGACTCTCAACTTCTCCAAAATCTCTTATTGCAGACTTGGAAGCTTTTTCAGCTGCTTTGATCATAATATTTAAATTTGAAGATATAGAGATCATTTTAGATTTTTTTAATGTATTCTAAATTTCTAGTATCCACTACAATTTCATCACCCGCTTCAATAAATGGAGGAACTTGAATATTTAAACCATTATCAAGAATTGCAGGTTTATAAGATGATGACACAGTTTGTCCTTTAAGAGCTGCATCAGTAGTTTTAATTTTACACTGTACTTGGTTAGGTAATTCAATTGATAAAGGCTTTTCATTATAAAAATTTACAGAAACTTGTAGGTTTTCAGTTAAAAGTTTGCCCTTATCACCCACAGTTTCTTTTTTTATTTCTATTTGTTCAAATGTTTTTGGATCCATAAAAAAATAATTAGCTTCATCGCTATAAAGATAATTGAAAGTTGTTTCCTCCAATGATGCTTTTTCTACTGTTTCACTTGATCTAAATCTCTCATTTAACTTTGTATTTTTGTTCAAGCTTTTCATTTCAACTTGGGCAAATGCCCCACCTTTTCCTGGTTTTACATGTTGGGTTTTCAAAACTTGCCACAAGTCATTTTTATATTCTAAGAGCATTCCAACTCTTATTTCTCCAGCATTAATTTTCATTTTAATCTTTCTATAGCTTGTAAAGGTTTATATTTTTTATTTTTCCAAATGTAGCCTGAGATAGCTAAAAAATTGGCATTATTCAATAATAGATTTTTATAATTAACATCATTAATTCCACCAATGGCTACTGTTGGAGTTTTTGTAAATTTTTTAACTTTATTTAAAATCTTTTCTGAGGCCACATATTTAGTTTTTTTAGTTTTAGATTGATTAAAAGCACCAAAAGCAATGTAATCAGCTTTAGCTTTAATTGCTTTTTTTGCAAAATACACAGAATTATGACAAGTAATTCCTATAATTTTTTTACCAAGTATTTTTTTTGCTATCTTAATATTCATATCTTTTTGACCAAGATGGCAACCATCTGCATCTAATTTTAAAGCAAGCAAAGGATCATCATTAATTATAAATTTTACTTTATGTTTTTTACAAATATTTTTGATTTTTTTTCCAATTATAATCTTTTTATTTTGAGAGTAACTTTTAAGTCTGAGCTGAAAAAAACTTACTTTTCCAGTTTTTAAAACTAACTTTAGATTATTATAGAAAGTATAAGGTATTTTGTTAGGAGAAATAAGATAAATAAATTTTTTTTTATTTATTTTCAAGTTCGCTAGACCATTTTCCTTGAGCAGCTAATGTACACATTTTAGCTCTATGATTAAAAGTAGTTTGAGTTGCCTCTACATTTTTAATATCAATAGACCAAACTTTTAAAGCACTTTGCTGAAGAGCCCTTCCATATGAATAGGTCATTATAAAGTTTGTATTATTATTTTTATTAATTAAATTTAAATTTTCTGTAGCTTCAATTTCAGATTGCCCTCCAGATAAAAAAGCTATTCCAGGAACCTCATTGGGTACAGAATTTTTAAGGCATTCTAAAGTTTTGATAGAAACTTCTTCACTAGAAATTTTATTTTCTGATAGGCTGCCAGACAAAATCATATTTGGTTTTAATATTATTCCTGATAAATCAACTTTGCATAAAATTAGCTCCTCAAAACACTTTTTAATTACTTCTGATGTTTTACTTAAACAAACTTCAGCAGAATGGTTTCCATCCATCAATACTTCAGGTTCTACTATTGGAACCATTCCACTTTCTTGAACTAGTGCAGAGTACCTTGCAAGTGCATGAGCATTACTACTAATTGCCATTTTGCTTGGATAATTTTCACTAATAGAATATACGCCTCTCCATTTTGTAAATCTTGCTCCAAGATCATAATATTTTTTTAATCTATCTCTAAGGCCATCTAATCCCTCTGTAATTTTTTCTTTAGGAGAATTTGCTAAATCTTTTGCACCAGTATCAACTTTAATTCCAGGAATTGCACCTGAACTAGATATTAAATCTGGTATTGACTTTCCTGTGCTTGAAATTTGATTTATGGTTTCATCGTAAAGAATAACTCCACCTATACAATCCTTCATTCTATCTGATGAAAAAAGAATTTCTCTGAAGTTACGCCTATTTTCTGGCGTTGATTTGACATTTACTGCTTCAAGTCTTTTAGTCATAGTTGCATTGCTTTCATCAGCAGCAAGTATACCTTTGCCATTGGAAATTATTTTAAGTGCAATTTTATTTAATTCAGACATATTAATTTAATGCGGTTATACCAGGAAGGTTTTTACCTTCAAGATATTCTAGAAAAGCTCCACCTGCAGTTGAAACAAAATTAAACTCATTAACAGCATTTAAATTATTTAATAAAGAAACTGTATCTCCGCCACCAGCAACTGAAAAAATTTTGTTTGCTTTATTTTTTTCAATTATTTTTTTTGCTATTTGAATACTTCCATGAGCAAAATTTGGATTTTCAAAATATCCTGCGGGTCCATTCCAAAGTATAGTTTTGCTGTTATCAATAATTTTTGTTATTTTATCTATTGTTTTTGGGCCAATATCTAATATCATTTCATCAGACGATATTTCGTTCAAATCTTTGTTTTGAGAAGATCCATTTAAATCTTTAGATACGATAACATCTTCTGGATAGATTAATTTACATTTTTCTTTTTTTGAAAGAGAAATGATTTCTTTAATTATTTTATCGCAATTTTTTTCTTTAATAGATTTTCCAATACTGTTTCCCAAATATTCTATAAAATTATTAGCCATACCTCCAACAATTATAATGTTGTCAAATTTAGTAATTAAATTTTTAATAACATTAATCTTAGTTGAAATTTTAGACCCTCCAATAATACAAGTAATTGGCCTGGTAATTTCAGATGTTATTTTGTTAAGCGCATTCACTTCCAAGTCTAGCTGTAACCCAGAAAATGAAGGTAAGAATTTTGGAATTTCATAAATTGAGGCATGAGCTCTATGCGAACAAGAGAAAGCGTCATTTATATATATATCTCCAAGATTTGAGATCATTTTAGCAAACTTATTGTCATTTTGCTCTTCTTCAGGATAAAATCTAATATTTTCTAAAATAAAAATATCTTCATTATAGTCACTAAAGAAATTTTTACTTTTTATGTCTTTTATATTCTCACTAATGAGTTTTACTTTTTTTTTTAATTTATTTTGCAATTCTTCACAAATTGGTTTTAGGGAGAGTTCTTTAACAATTTTACCTTTTGGTCTTCCAACATGAGATAAAATTATAATTTTAGCTTTTTCTTTAATCAAAAAATCTAATGTAGGAAGAATTTTATCGATTCTTGTTGTATCTGTTATCTTGTCTCCTGCCAAAGGAACATTTAAATCTAGTCTTAATAATATTTTTTTATTGTTTAGATTTCTTTCGTTTAAAATACTTCTCATTAAGAGATTTTATGCAGAGTTTCAGCTATATCACACATTCTATTAGAAAAACCCCATTCATTATCATACCAAGCTGATATTTTACCCATATTACTTCCAACTACATTTGTTAAAGAAGCATCTACTATTGCGGAAGCAGGATGATGATTAAAATCTATAGATACTAATTTTTCATGAGTAACTTCTAAGATGTTTTTTAATTTATTTTTTGATGCTTGTTCAAAAGCATCATTAATTTTTTTTATATTAATATCTTTTTTTGTACAAAAAACTAATTCAATAAGAGAAACATTAGGAGTGGGCACCCTCATCGCAACACCTTCTAGTTTCCCTTTAAGGTTTGGTATTATTTCTTCTATTGCTTTCGAAGCTCCTGTTGAGGTAGGAACTATTGATTGACTCGCTGATCTTGCTCTTCTTGGATCTTTGTGTGAATTATCTAAAATTCTCTGATCGCTAGTAAACGCATGAATTGTAGTCATAAAACCTTTTTCAATTTCAAATTTTTCATCAAGAACACAGGTTACTGGTGCTAAACAATTGGTTGTGCACGAAGCTGCAGATATTATTTTATCCTTTTTAGTAATTATATTTTCATTAACACCGAAAACTATTGTTTTATCAGCATTTTTACATGGAGCAGAAACGATCACCTTTTTTGCACCATTTTCTATATGAGCAAGAAGTTTTTCTTTCGAATTAAATTTTCCAGTACATTCGAAAACATAATCAACATCATGTTTTTTCCAATTTATGTCTTCAATTTTTGTTTCTTGAGAAAATGTAATTTTATTTTTATTAATTATTAAATGATTTTGGTCATATTCTAAATCAGCATTTAATTTTCCATGTATAGAATCATATTTGATTAATTTAGATGTAGTTTCTGAATTTGACCTGTTGTTTATGTGATTAATTTTTAAATTTTTATTTTTACTTTCGAAAATTGATCTAACAACCATACGACCAATCCGTCCCATTCCATTAATTCCAATTTTAATTGTCATTTTATTTATTTAATAATTTTTTAGTGATATTTTTAATGTTTGTACTCTCAAGTCCAAAATATTTATAAATAGCTTTATAGGGTGCGCTTTTTCCGAATTCATCAATTCCAAAAGCAATACCGTTATCACCTACATATTTTTTCCAACAATCGCTTGATCCAGCTTCAATAGATATTTTAAATTTTGTTTCTTTTAAAATTTTATTTTTATAAGATTTTGATTGTAATTCAAAAAGTTCCATACAGGGCATTGATATCACTTTGGAATATACTTTATCTTTGGCTAATTTATGGCTAACCTCTAAAGCTAGATTAACTTCAGATCCACTGGCTAATATTGTTAGATTAATTTTTTTATTTGTTCTTAAAACCTCATAAGCACCTAATGAGCATAAGTTTTTATTTGGGTATGTTTTTCTTATTGGATTTAAATTTTGTCTTGTTAAAGATAGCACGCTAGGTGTTTTTGAGCTTTTTAATGCATGTTCCCAACACTCGATAGTTTCAATTCTGTCTGCAGGTCTGAATACATTTAGGTTAGGTATAGCACGTAAGCCTGAAAGCTGTTCTATAGGTTGATGGGTAGGGCCATCTTCTCCGAGCCCAATAGAGTCATGAGTCATTACATAAATGACTCTTTTTTTCATTAAGGCAGACAATCTGATCGAAGGTTTGCAATAATCAGAAAATATTAAAAAAGTACCTCCATAAGGAATTAGATTACTGTGAAGTGCGATACCATTCATAACCCCACTCATTGCGTGTTCTCTCACCCCGTAATGAATGTAGTCACCAGTAAAATCTCCAGGTTTAATTATTTTATGGTTTTTAGTTTTTGTATTATTTGATCCCGCTAAATCAGCAGAGCCACCAATTAAATTATTTTTTTGTTTTGTTAATGCATTCAGTGTCATTTCTGAACATTTTCTAGTAGCTAAACTTTTTGGCTCCTTTATTGCATTCTCTTTTTCTTTCTTAAGCACCGTAGTAAAATTATTTTTTAAAGTTTGATTAAATTTTATTTTTTTTCTTTTTAATGCTTTGTTCCATTTTTTTTCTAAAATTTCACCTCTTTGGCCAATTTTTCTCCATTCATTTAAAATTTTATTTGGGATATCAAAAGGTTTGGTTTTCCAATTTAAGGCTTTTCTTACAAGCTTGATTTCGTCTACTCCCAATGGACTTCCATGGGACGATGCTTTTCCTGATTTATTTGGTGAACCATATCCAATCTTTGTTTTACAAGAAATCACAGTAGGTTTTTTAGCTTTTTGAACTTTTTTTAGTACTTTAAAAATTTCTTTTTCATTATGACCGTTGATAGAAATATAATCCCAACCATATCCTTCAAATCTTTTTTTAAAATTATCTGAAACCGCGAGATTTGTTGGACCATCAATTGAAATTGAATTGTTATCAAATAGCATAACTAAATTTTTAAGTTTTAAATGTCCTGCTAAACTCATCGCTTCATGACTTATTCCTTCCATTAAGCATCCATCTCCAGCTAAAACATAAGTTTTGTGATTAATTAAATCTTTACCTAATTTATTTTTTAAAATTTCTTCAGCTATCGCAAAACCAACTGCATTAGATATACCTTGTCCAAGAGGACCTGTTGTAGTTTCAATACCTGTTTTCGGATGATATTCAGGATGTCCAGCACAAATAGAATTAAGCTGCCTAAATTTTTTAATACTATTAATTGATATGCTTTTATATCCAGTTAGGTAAAGCAAAGAATATAAAAGCATAGAACCATGACCAGCAGACAAAACAAATCTATCTCTATTTAACCAATCTGGATTCTTTGGATTAAATCTTAAAAAATTTTTGAATAATACTGTTGCAACATCTGCCATACCCATTGGCATTCCTGGGTGACCTGAATTTGCTTTTTGAACAGCATCAATTGATAAAAATCTGATGCAATTAGCTAAATCATTGTGTACTTTGCTCAAAATTATCCTGACTAGACTAAGAAGAATCTATTTAATAATATAAACATATATATATGAATTCTATAAACGAAAAAGAAAAAAAATTAAATATTGCATTAGAGGAATTAAAAAATTTAGATCTAACAAATCCTGAATTACAAAAAAATATCGAAAATTTAAGCACAAAACAAAATCAATTAGAAATTGAAAAAACACAGATTGAAGAAAAATATAAAACGTTGCTCGAGGAACATGAAAATCTATCAAAAAAACTTGAGGATTTAAAAAACAAAGAAAAGTTGGAGGAAAGAAAACAAATTGAATTTTCTGAAAAAATTGACGAACTTAATCAAGAAACCGAGACACTATTAGATGAAATAGATAAATGGCAAATGTAAGTATAAAATTTAACAATAAAGAGTTTTTGCTAGCTTGTGAAGATGGACAAGAGGAACACTTAGAAGAGTTGTTAATTCAGATTAACAAAAAGTTTAATAATTTAAAAAATGATTTGGGAAATCTAGGTGAAAATAAATTATTATTAATTACAGCTGTAAAAATAATGGATGAATATTACGAAACTAAGAAAAAAGTAGATCAAAAAAAAGAAGAATTAAATGATCTATCAAAAAAATTTAAAGAACTTAAATCTCTAATTTACGATTATAGGGACACAAAAGAATCTGAAATTGAAAAACTAAATCTTGATCATGAAAATTTAAAACTAGAAATTGACGATAATCAAAAAAAATACGAAAATTTAATTGATGAAGCTGCTGATCAAATATCAAATTTTGTAAAAAAAGCAAAATTAGAAAACATTTCAAAGTAGGTCTGTGAGTAAATCTAAGCTAAGAAGTAAAATTTTAAATCTTAGAAAAAAAAATTCGAATAAAAAACTTAGTCTCAATCCTGATAGAATTTATCGATATTTAAAAAAAAATAAAATTAATTTCAAAAATGTAGGAGGGTATTACCCTTGTAATCATGAGATTGGTGATTTGGATATGCTTTATTTTTTAAGACACAAAAAGGCAAATATTTCCTTACCAATAATTAGAGAAAATAATCAAATGGATTTTTTTCAATGGACAAATAAAGATCCTTTAAAAATTAATAAGTATGGAATTGCTGAGCCAACTTTAGGAAAGAAAGTTTACCCAGATATAATATTTGTTCCTTTAGTAGCTTATGATGATGATTTGAATAGATTAGGCTATGGTGGAGGATTTTATGATCGTTATTTAGAAAAAGTATCTAAAATTAAAAAAATATTTAAAATTGGATTAGGATTTTCATACCAGGAGATAAAAAAAATACCTATCAACAAGCATGATAAGAAACTTGATTTAATAATAACCGAGAAAAAAATTATACAATGAGAATATTATTTTTAGGAGATGTTGTTGGAATTTCAGGATGTTCTAAATTAACAAGTAATTTATTAAATGAAATTGATAAAAACAAAATCGATTTTGTAATAGTAAACGGTGAAAATGCAGCAGTTCAAGGCGTAGGGCTAACCAAAGAAATATGTAAGGATTTTTTTAATTGTGGAGTTGATGTCATCACAACTGGCAATCATGTTTGGGATCAAAAAGAAATTATGGAATTTATTGATAAAGAAGAAAGATTATTAAGACCTAAAAATTTATTTGAACCTGCACCAGGAAAAGGTTTTCAGATTTATAAAACAAAGAATGATATAAAAATTGGAGTTCTAAATTTGATGGGCAACGTATTTATGAAAAAGTGTGAAGATGTTTTTGAAGCTTCTCAAAAATTTTTAAAAGAAAATGAAATGAAAAAGGATTTTGATTTACTTATAGTTGATTTCCATGGTGAAATTACTAGCGAAAAAAATGCTATAGGACATTTATTTGATGGAAAGGCAACTCTCGTGGTTGGAACCCATACTCATATTCCAACAAATGATGCCAGAATACTTAATAATGGCACTGGATATCAAACTGATGCAGGTATGTGTGGGGATTATGATTCAGTGATTGGAATGAATAAAGAAAATTCCTTGAATAGATTTTTAAAAAAGAATTCAGTGAAACATTTTCCCGCTACTGGAGATGCTACTTTGTGTGGTGTTATAGTAGATTGTGATATAAAAACAGGTTTAGCAATAGACATCAAAAGTTATGTATATGGAGATCAACTAAAAAATATTTAAAGATCATGGCAGGACATTCACATTGGGCAGGTATAAAACATAAAAAAGGTAAGGCTGACAAGCAAAGATCAAAGATATTTTCAAAATTATCTAAAGAGATTACTGTTGCGGCAAAACTTGGTGACAAAGATCCAGCAATGAACCCCAGACTAAGATCTGCAGTACAGGCTGCAAGATCCGCAAATATGCCTAAAGATAACATTGAAAGAGCAATAGATAAATCTTCTGCAGCTACAGGAGCAAATTTTGAAAATTTAAGATACGAGGGGTTTGGACCAGAAAAGATTGCTGTTATAGTTGAAACTTTAACAGACAACAAAAATAGGACTGCATCAAATATTAGAACCATTTTTCAAAAAAATGGTGGGAGCTTAGGAACTCAAGGTTCAGCATCTCACAATTTTCAACAAATGGGTATAATCAAAATTGATAAAAAAGAGATATCTGACGAAAAAATTTTAGATTTAGCGATTGAGTCAGGAGCTGATGAATGTTTCTCTTATGAGGATTATCATGAGGTCCAGTGTCAAATGAGCGAAATATATAATGTAAAAAAAAATCTTGAGAAAATTATTGTGAATTTTATTTCTACAGAAATTGAATGGGTCCCATTAAATAGTGTTGAAGTAAATATAGATAATAAAAATAGTGTAGTAGATTTTTTAGAAACTCTTGAAGAAGATGACGATGTTCAGAACGTTTATTCAAACGTTAATTTAGGTGGTATTTAATGATGATTATTGGAATTGATCCAGGCATCTCAGGTTCAATCTGTTTTTTTCAAGATGGTATAATAAAAGATGTAATTGAAATGCCAACCATGACAGATGGTAAGAAGAATAAAAGACAAGTAAATGGTGCTCAAATATTTAATGAAATTAGTGAAAGGATAAGCAAATTTGATAAAAAAAACATAAAAGTTGTAATTGAACAAGTTTCTGCAATGCCTGGACAAGGCGTTACCAGTATGTTTAATTTTGGTCAATCTTTTGGTATTTTAAAAGGAATATGCAGCGCAATGCATTTACCTGTTTATTATGTTAGGCCTGCTAAGTGGAAAAAATATTTTAACCTTATTAATTTAGAAAAAGATGCGAGCAGAACAAGAGCTATTGAAATTTTTCCATATTTTTCATCACAATTGTCAAAAAAAAAAGATAACAACAAGGCAGATGCTATTCTAATAGCTAGTTTTTTCTACGAAACTTATCAAAAAGATGAATAATCAATTTAAATTAAAAGACAAAATCATGACACATTTACGTGTGATGAGTAAGTATGGAAGCAGATATAGCAGCTAAAGCAGTTGAATTAGGAACAAATACTGATTTTTCATTGTTCAGTTTATTTTTTAGAGCAGACATAATTGTTAAGTCTGTAATGATTATATTAATATTGTGCTCAATATATTCTTGGGCTGTAATTATTGAAAAGTTTCGTTTATTTAAAAAAATAACTAAATCTTCAGAAGAATTTGAAGAAAAATTTTGGAATTCTAAATCTGCCGAAACTTTTTACAATAGTTTACCTAGTAAACTTGAGGATCCAATGTCACTTGTGTTTCAAGATGCAATGGAAGGACTACTTAAAAAAAAAACAAGGACTAACATTAGTGAAAGAATGAGCGCTTCTCTAGAAGCTGGAATTGAAAAACAAATGACAAAAATTGAAAAAGGTTTTACTTTTTTGGCAACAGTAGGTTCAACAGCACCATTTATTGGATTGTTTGGAACTGTTTGGGGAATTATGAATTCTTTTCAATCTATAGCTATTTCAAGAAACACAAGTCTTGCGATAGTTGCGCCTGGAATAGCCGAAGCTTTATTTGCAACTGCACTTGGTCTGTTGGCTGCAATACCAGCAGTAGTTGCCTATAACAAATTTAATAATGACGCTAAAAAATATTCTGAAAAATTAGAAAACTTTTCTAAAAGATTTTTAACTATAATCTAACAAATGGCTTTCAAATTTAATCGCTCATCAAAAGAACCTATGAGTGAAATAAATGTTACTCCATTCGTTGATGTTATGTTGGTATTATTAATTATATTTATGGTAACAGCACCATTGTTAACGGTAGGCGTTCAAGTTGATTTACCAGAAAGTTCCGCAGACTCTTTACCTGAAGAAACAGAACCTTTAACATTGTCAATTAATGCAAAAGGTGAAATTTTTATTCAAGAAGCAAAAGTTGAATACGACAATATTATTGCAAAAGTTTTAGCGGTTTCAAAAAATAGAACTGATACTAGAATTTATGTTAGAGGTGATAAAACTATAAATTATGGGAGAGTTTTAGAGATAATGGGATTATTATCAGGATCTGGTTTTACTAAAGTAGCATTGATATCAGAACCGTATAAACAAAGGTAATTAAAGTGAATAGAAGTTTAATTATTTCTTCTGTTTTGCATGCTATGTTAATTTTCATTACAGCTATGAGCTTACCTTTTTTGGCTAAGAAACCACTTGATATTCCACCGATTGTATCAGTTGAGTTAATTCAAATAGCAGAAAAAACTAATGTTCCATTTGCACCAAAGGCTAAAAAAATAATTGAAAAAGTAAAAGAGAAAGAAAAAAAACTTGTTTCAGAACAAGCTCCACCAAAAAAAGTAGAAAAAACAAAAACAAAAACTGTTCTCGCTCCTGATCAAAATAATAAAAAAATAGAGAACGAAACACCTGAAGCAATTCCACTTCCGGATAAAACTTTAAAAAAGGTTAAAACAAAAGAGGAAAAAAAGCAAAATCCTGAAAAAGTAGACAATGAAGTTAAACAGGTATCAGAATTTGAAAAAAAAGATTTATTTGATCCAAATAATATTGCCGCTTTAATTGATAAATCAAAAGAAGAGAGTGCGGAAGTTTTAAAAATTAAAGATGACATCACTCAAGATCAAGAAAGAAATGTAGAAAATGCTGGTCTCACATTAAGTGAAGAAGATGCTCTGAAGGCGCAAATATTTGGATGTTGGAGTATACCATTAGGATTACCATATAATGAAAATTTATTGGTAAGAATAAAATTAAAATTAAAACCTGATGGAACAGTATCAAAAACTGAAATTTTGGATCATGCAAGGATGAATAAACCAGGTCAAGGATTTTACAAGGTTTTAGCGGAAAGTGCTTTGAGAGCTGTTAAGCTATGCCAACCATTAAGAGTTCCAACGACTGGATATGAAAGATGGAAAGAATTACAACTAAATTTTGATGCAAGAGAGATGTTAGAAGGGTAGTATATTTAAATGACAAAAAAAATTTTAATTTTTTTATTTATTTTAATACCTATCAACGTAAATGCTTTAATAGAAGTTGATATAACTCGGGGGAATTTAAATCCACTACCATTAGCTGTTTCACCTCTATCAATTGATGAAGAATCTAGAAAAAGTTTTGAAAAAATACTTAAAAAAGAAAATATTGGAACTGAGATATCAAATATAGTTGAGAATAATTTGAGAACCTCGGGGTTATTTAATCCTCTTGATAAAAAGGCTTTTTTACAAGCTCCTGACATTGCAAATTTAAAACCAAGATTTGAGGATTGGAATTTAATTAAAGCTCAAGCACTCATTACTGGAAAAGTAAATTTTGTTGATGAAAAGCTTAGAGTTGAGTTTAGATTATGGGACGTTTTAGCTGCAAAAGAAATGATGGCTTTAGCATTCACAACAGTCCCTAATAATTGGAGAAGAGTAGGGCATATTATTTCTGATAAAGTTTATGAAAGACTGACAGGAGAAAAAGGTTATTTTGATACAAGAATAATTTATGTATCAGAAGAAGGACCAAAAACACAAAGAATAAAAAAATTAGCAATCATGGATCAAGATGGAGCTAATAATAAATTTTTGACATTAGGAAATGAATTAGTTTTAACCCCTCGATTTAATCCAGCAAGCCAAATGGTTACTTATTTGTCTTACTTTAAAAATATGCCAAGAGTTTATTTATTAGATATTGAAACTGGCACACAAGAGGTTGTTGGAGATTTCCCAGGGATGACATTCGCACCACGTTTTTCTCCAGATGGTAAAAAAATAATAATGAGTTTTGCTAAAGATGGAAAGTCAGATATTTATACGATGGATTTAGAAAATAGAATAGTTGAAAAAATTACAAATCATCCATCAATTGACACTTCTCCATCATATTCCCCAGATGGAAAATTTATTACATTTAATTCTGATAGAAGTGGATACCAGCAAATTTATGTAATGAAAAATGATGGAAGTGATGTAAAGAGAATTTCTTTTGGTAACGGTTTATATGGAACACCCGTATGGTCTCCTAGAGGAGATTTAATTGCATTTACTAAATTACATAAAGGCAAATTTTATATAGGCGTAATGAGAACTGATGGCAGTGGTGAAAGATTGTTAACAGAAAATTATTATCAAGAAGCTCCATCTTGGTCTCCAAATGGAAGAGTGCTTATTTTTTATAGAGAAACTAAAACTAACGCTAAAGGCGAAGGATTTTCTGCTAAATTGTGGTCTATTGATTTAACAGGTTACAATGAACGTCAAATTAATACCCCAACTGATGCATCTGACCCATCATGGTCATCATTATTAAGTAATTAGTTGACTAATTATTTTAAATTTCTTGATTTTTAGACTTGAAACCTTTAATTACTTGTGAAAAAGTTAAGAAATTGAAATTAGCAGCAAGGAGCAATTTAATGAGATTAAGCAAAATTTTTAAAAACACACTTTTAGTATTAACAGCTTGCCTAGTATTATCTGCTTGTGCAACAAAAAAAGAAGTAGCAACAGATATTAAAGGTCAAATACAAGGTGATGTTTACACAGGAACAGATACAGTTAAATATTTAGCTGATGGTGTTCCGGACAGAGTTTTCTTTGCAACAAACGAGTCTATCTTAACAACTGCGTCTAGAGAAACTTTAAGAGCTCAGGCAGCATGGTTAAGAAAAAATCCAGGTATCAATGTAGTGCTTGAAGGTCATGCTGATGAAAGAGGAACAAGAGAATATAATTTAGCACTAGGTGAAAGAAGAGCGAATGCAGCTAAAGATTATTTAATGACTTATGGAATCTCGTCAGACAGAATTACTGTTTTAAGTTATGGTAAAGAGAGACCAGTTGACTCAGGTTCAAATCCATTAGCTTGGTCAAAAAACAGAAGATCAGTAACTGTAAAAGCAAATTAATTATTTAAAATTAAAGACCCTAAAATCTTTTTTGAATTAGGGTCTTTTTTTTGCCATTTTATAATCTATAAATCTATTTGTATGGTACTAATATTAAAATTAGTAATTTTAAAATTTTTTTTCATTTTAAATTTGATTTTTGTTAATATTTCTCTTGCAGATAATCACAATATTTATGAAACATTAGAAATAATAAAAAATGATCTTAAAACTCTTGAAAGAGCAGTTTATTCTGGATCCATAGAGCTTCAAACAAATACCAAAGATAATTCGGTTTCAGATTTAAATCAAAATTCAGAAGATGTTTTAACTAGACATCTATTAAAATTGTCTGAAGTTGAAGATCAGTTTAGAGAACTTACTAATAAGTTTGAAGAAATAAACTTCAAGCTAGATAAATTATCTACCCGTGTTTCTAAAATTCAAGCTGACAATCAAATAAGATTTCAAGATATAGAAACTAATATTAGTTCTGGTAATATTGGTACTCTGGAAAACCAATTAAGTTCTAAACCAAAAACTGATGAACAAAAAGTTTTACCTGGAAGTTCGCAGCCTCAAGATTTAGGTACAATTTCATATAAAGATACAGAAACAAACGAAACTTCACAACAGATTCAATCTGTAGATACAACAGCTTCAATTGTAACAGAAACTTTTCAATCTGAAGAAAAATTACTTCCTAAAGATTTGAAACCAGTGGAGCAATATGAATTTGCGACGAGCTTTTTAAAGGTTGGAGACTATAGTACAGCAGAAAAGGCTTTTAGAGAATTTGTTTTATCTCACCCTGATGATGAGTTAGCTGGTAGCGCACAATATTGGTACGCTGAAACATTTAGAATTAGGCAGTTGTACACAGATGCAGCTTCAGCTTATTTAGAGGGTTACCAAAAATATCCAAAAGGAAAAAAAGCAGCAATTAATCTATTAAAACTTGGAGTATCTATGGTTCAAATTGGTGAAAAAGATCAAGGATGTAAAATGATAAATGGTGTAGAGTTACAATATCCCAATGCAAATCAGTCTGTAATACAAAAAGCAAAATATGAGTCCAAAAAATTTGAATGCAACAAACAAGACTCATAAGTTTTTATTAAATAAATTAAAAGATAAACAAACTTTTCAAATTTATAAAAAATTTGAGAAAAATTTTAAATTAAATGAGGATTTTATAGTAGCGGTTTCTGGTGGACCAGACAGTCTAGCTTTGTGTTTTTTATCAAAAATTTATTCGATTAAAAAACATCTAAAAGTAAAATATTTACACGTTGATCATAAACTTAGAAACAATTCAACAAAAGAGGCAAAATTTGTAAAATTCCTAATAAAAAAATTATCTACTAATCTTGAGATTTTAACCTGGGTTGGTAAAAAACCAAAAAGTAATATTCAATCTCTCGCAAGAAATAAAAGATATTCACTCTTGATCAACAAAGCAAAAAAATTAAAAATCAATAATATTTTATTAGGTCATCATAAAGATGATTTAATAGAAAATTTTTTTATTAGAATTTTAAGAGGCAGTGGTTTAAATGGTATAGTGTCATTTGATCAAAAAACTAATCAACAAAATATTAATTTGATTAGGCCATTGTTAAAATTTTCAAAAATAAATTTAGAATATATTACCAAAAAAGTATTTAAAAATTATGTTGAAGATCCTTCGAATAAAAATGATGAATTTAAAAGAGTAAAAATTAGAAATTTTATAAACAATTTAGAATTAGAGGGATTGGATAATGATAAATTTAATCTAACGATTAAAAATTTAAGATTTGCTAACAAGTCAATTAAATACTTCGTAGAAAATAATTTAAAAGAAAATTCAACAATTTCAAGTAATACCAAGTTTGTTATTTTGAATAAACACTTTTTTCTTCAGCCAGAAGAAGTGGTTTTTAGGTCTCTCACAGAAGTGTTAAAAGGTGTTGGTAAAAAATACTATCCAGTGAGAGGAAAAAAAATTGATAAACTAGTTTATCAAATTAAAAATAATAACTCATTCAAGACCACTTTAGGAAATTGTGTAATAAAGAAGGTAAATAACACTATTATAGTATCAAAAGAGCATTAAACTTGATGAAATATCTGATATTTTGTCACTTGTTTAATTAATAATAATTCTTATTTTAAACTTATGAATTTAAAAAATTTAGCAATGTGGGGAATAATAGTTTTTTTAACTATAGGCCTTTATAACATGTTTAAAAATCCTCAGTCTAATATTAGAGGAGGCAATCAAATAATATTTTCAGATTTTTTAAACTCAGTTGAAAACGGTGAGGTTCTAAAGGTCGAGATCCAAGGAAATAATATAAAGGGTGTATATTCAAATGGAAATTCTTTTTCAACCTATGCCCCTAATGATCCAAATCTTATAGAAAAATTATCAGAAAAAGGCGTAAGTATTTCAGCAGCACCTCTAGAGGAAAAAATGCCTTCATTGTTTGGCGTGTTGTTATCATGGTTTCCTATGTTACTGCTTATTGCGGTATGGATTTTCTTCATGAGACAAATGCAAGGTGGAAAAGGTGGAGCGATGGGATTTGGAAAATCAAAAGCTAAAATGATGAATGAATTAAAAGGAAAAGTTACTTTTAATGATGTTGCTGGTGTAGAGGAAGCTAAAGAAGAAGTAGAAGAAATAGTAGAGTTTTTAAAAGACCCAAAAAAATTTAGTAGGTTAGGTGGAAAAATTCCAAGAGGTGCTCTGCTTGTTGGTCCTCCAGGAACAGGAAAAACTTTATTAGCAAGAGCAATTGCAGGTGAGGCAGGAGTTCCGTTTTTCACTATTTCGGGTTCAGATTTTGTAGAGATGTTCGTTGGTGTAGGAGCATCTAGAGTAAGAGACATGTTTGATCAAGGTAAAAAAAATTCTCCATGTATAATTTTTATTGATGAAATTGACGCTGTTGGAAGAAGTAGAGGGGCAGGTTTAGGAGGTGGAAATGATGAGAGAGAACAAACTTTAAACCAGTTGTTAGTTGAAATGGATGGTTTTGATACAAATGAGGGTGTCATAATTATAGCTGCAACAAACAGACCAGATGTGCTCGATCCAGCTTTATTAAGACCAGGAAGATTTGATAGACAGGTAGTAGTTTCAAACCCAGATATTATAGGAAGAGAAAAAATTTTAAAAGTTCATGTAAAAAAAATAAAAATGGCACCAGATGTTAATTTAAGAACAATTGCAAGAGGTACACCAGGTTTTTCAGGTGCTGATCTTGCAAATATTGTTAATGAAGCAGCATTGTTAGCAGCAAGAAAGAATAAAAGAATAGTAACATTGTTAGAATTTGAGGAAGCTAAAGATAAAGTAATGATGGGTGCCGAAAGACGATCAATGGTTATGACTGAAGATGAGAAAAAACTTACAGCATACCATGAAGGAGGACATGCTTTAGTTTCATTTAATATGCCTAGCTACGATCCAATACATAAAGCTACTATTATACCAAGAGGAAGAGCTCTTGGAATGGTAATGAATTTACCAGAAAGAGATAAACACGGTTACTCAATAAAATATTTAAAGGCAAGATTGGCAGTTTGTTTTGGAGGTAGAGTTGCTGAAGAATTAATATTTGGAAAAGACAACATATCTACAGGAGCAGGTGGAGGAAATGGATCTGATATTAACCAGGCTACACAGTTAGCAAGAGCAATGGTAACAAAATATGGAATGAGTGAAGAAATGGGTCCAGTTGAATATGGGGAAAACCAAGAGGAAGTGTTTTTGGGAAGATCAGTTACTCAAACTCAATCAGTATCAGAGGAAGTTGCTCAGAAAATTGATAAAGAAATAAGAAAGCTTGTAGATGAAGGATATAACCAAGCTAAGAAAATTTTAACAGAAAAAATAGATGATCTACATAAAATCGCAAAAGCTTTAATAACTTATGAGACTTTAACTGGTGAAGAAATAGAGAATATAATTAATAAAAATTTATATCCTAAAGATAAAATTTTAGATAATCCAGAGTCAAAAGATGATCAAGACTCAGCTTTGGGCGCGATGGGTTTGAAACCAAAAATTGTTCATTAATAAATAATGCCAAGATATTACACAAGAGCGTGTAATTTCTATTTCGGTAAACAATCAAAAATTTTAGTAAATAAAAAAAAATCTATCCCTTTACATCATATTAAAGAAATATCTTTTGACCATGTTGAGATAATTACAAGAAAAACAATTAGAAAAATTTCAATAAATAAAATTAGAAACTTACCAAAAAAACTAAAAATAAAAATAAATTCAGATTTAAAAAAAATTAGGTCAAAAAAATCAAATTTTTCAAATTTAAATTTTAAAAAAATTCCAAATATATTGGGTGTTTTAAATCTAACTCCTGACAGTTTTTCCGATGGAGGAAAATTCAACCAAAAAAATAAAGGTGCCAGTCATGCTATTAATTTATATAAAACTGGTGCTTCGTTAGTTGATATTGGTGGAGAGTCTACAAGACCAGGATCGAAGGAAGTAAATGAAAATCGAGAATGGTACAGAATTAATAAGACATTAAAATTAATTGTAAAAAAAATACCAATATCTTTAGACACAAGAAAATCCGCAATTATGGAAAATGGTATAAGTATGGGAGTTAAACTTATTAATGATGTTTCTGGATTAAGCTATGACCCTAAAACAATAAATGTTTTAAAAAAATATAAAATTCCATTTGTAATACAACATTCAGTTAAGACACCAGAAAATATGCAAAAGAATCCAACATATAAAAATGAATTATTAGATATATATGATTATTTTGAAGATAAGATTAAGTTAATAAGATCTAAAGGTATTAAACACAATAATATAATCTTAGATCCTGGAATTGGATTTGGAAAAAATTTGAAACATAATATGAATCTTATAAGAGGTATTTCTATTTTTCATTCATTAGGTTTTCCTATACTAGTAGGGAATTCAAGAAAAAGATTTATTAAAGATATATCAAAAAAAAATGATAGCAAAACAAGGATCGGTGGAACTATGGCTTCATCAATTTATTTAATGATGCAAGGAATTCAGATTTTAAGAATTCACGATGTTAATGAAGTTATACAAGGTATTAAAGTTTTTAATCAGATAATCAAAAATTAATGGCAAAAAAATATTTTGGAACAGATGGAATAAGAGGAGCAGTAAATAGTAAATATATAAATGGAGATATGTTCTTTAAATTTGGACTTGCTAGTGGAACATACTTTAAATCTCAAAAAAAAAGAAAACAAACAGCAATAATTGCAAAAGATACGAGATTGTCTGGATATACACTTGAACCAGCTCTAGTCTCAGGTTTGGCTTCAGCTGGTATGCATGTTTATACCCTAGGACCCTTACCAACAAATGGGTTGGCTATGTTAACAAAAGAGATGAAGGCTAATATGGGTATAATGATTACCGCCTCTCATAATCCACATTTTGACAATGGTTTAAAATTGTTTGGTCCTGATGGAATGAAATTATCAGATAAAATAGAAAAAAAAATTGAGAGTCTCATAGATAAGAAAATCTCAAAAAATCTCTCGCATTCTGAAAAATTAGGAAGAGTTAAAAGATTAGAAACAGGCACTAAAAATTATATTAAAATATTAAAAAAAAATTTCACAAAAGAGTTCAATTTAAGAGGACTAAGAATAGTTATCGACTGCGCAAACGGCGCGGGTTATAAGGCAGGTCCTGAATTATTGAAATCATTAGGAGCTAAAGTGATAGCAATAGGTATTAAACCAAATGGTTTAAACATTAATAAAAAATGTGGATCAACTTTTCCAAGAAATATTAGGTCTGCTGTAAAAAAATATAAAGCTCATATCGGAATATCTTTAGACGGAGATGCTGACAGAATTATTATGTGTGATGAGAAAAGCAATATAATAGATGGAGATCAAATTATAGCCGCTTTAGCAACAAGATGGAAAAATAAAAAAATGTTAAAAGGAGGAGTTGTTGGAACATTAATGTCAAATTATGGTTTAGAAAAATATTTTAAATCAATAGGAATAAAATTTTTAAGGGCAAATGTTGGAGATAGATATGTTAAAGAAAAAATGCAAAAATATAATTTTAATTTAGGTGGTGAACAATCAGGACATATTATTTTAGGTAAATTTGCAACTACAGGAGATGGTTTGTTAGTAGCTTTAGAAGCTCTTTTTGCTTTAAGAAAAGGAAAAAAGGCAAGTGAATTTTTTGAAAAGTTTAAGAAAACACCTCAGCTCTTAGAAAATATAGAAGTAAAAGATAAAAATATTATTAACAAACCAGAGATAAAAAAAATTATAAAAAATTCAGATAAATTAATTAAAGGTAAAGGAAGAATTTTAGTAAGAAAATCTGGAACAGAGTCTAAAATAAGAGTAATGGGAGAAAGTGAAAACAAAGCTCTTCTTTATAAATGTGTTAACATGATTACGAAAATAATTAAATAAATTGAAACCTAATTCTAAAATTTTAATTATTGCAGGATCTGACTCATCTGGTGGAGCAGGTATTCAAGCTGACATAAAAACTATCACTGCTCTTGGTTCTTATGCAATGACAGCAATAACAGCGGTTACATCACAAAATACCACAGGCGTAAAATCAATTGTTGGGATTAATCCAAAAGAAATTTTTAATCAAATTGTTTATAGTTGTAATGATATAAGACCTGATGCAATAAAAATTGGTATGCTGCATTCTTCAGAGGTTATTAGAATAGTACTAAAAGCTTTGGATGTAATTAAAGTTAAAAAAATCGTATTAGATCCAGTAATGGTTGCTAAAGGAGGGGCTAAACTGATAGATAGTAAGGCTGTTCAATTTTTAAAATTAAAACTAATTAAAAAAGTATCACTTATTACTCCCAATATTCCTGAGGCAGAAATTTTAACTAAAACAAAAATTATAACAAAAGAGGATATGATTTTTGCCGGTAATAAACTTTTAGGTTTAGGAGCTAAAAATGTACTCATAAAAGGTGGTCATTTAAAACATAAAAATGTATTAGATATTTTAATAAACACAAAAGATCTAAAGATCTTCAGAAGCGAGCGTCACAAAACAAAGAATACTCATGGTACAGGTTGTACTTTATCTAGCTCCGTTACAACTTTTTTATCATGTGGAAAAACAGTAAAGAAATCTTGTGAGCTTGGAATTAAGTATGTAAATTCTGCAATAAAATCTAACCCTAAATATGGAAAAGGTCATGGCCCAATTAATCATCTCACTTCCTTAAAAGTAAACAGAAAATTTAAATAATGAAAAATATAGTCGTTGTTGGTTCTCAATGGGGTGATGAAGGTAAAGGAAAAATTGTTGATTGGTTATCTGAACAGGCTGATGTAGTAATAAGATTCCAAGGAGGTCACAATGCTGGCCATACTTTAGTGATTGATGGTGTTACATATAAATTGAGACTACTGCCATCTGGAATAGTTAGAAAAGGTAAAATATCAATTATTGGCAATGGAGTTGTCATAGATCCATGGGCTTTATTAGAGGAAATAGAAGAAATAAAATCTAAAGGCGTAGAAGTAAATGTAAATAATTTTATTATTTCTGAGTCTGCAAATTTAATTTTGCCTTTTCATAGAGAAATGGATGAGATTAGAGAGGATGCAGCAGGAAAAAGCAAAATAGGAACTACTAGACGTGGAATTGGACCAGCATATGAAGATAAAGTTGGAAGAAGATCTATAAGAGTTATGGATCTAAGATCTGAAAAAAATTTAGATCAAAGACTAGATTCTGTATTAGTTCATCATAATGCGATTAGAAAAGGCCTAGGAAAAAAAATTTTTGAAAAAAATCAGCTTAAATTGGATTTGCTTAAAATAGCACCCAAAATATTAGAATTCTCTCAGCCAGTTTGGCTGATGATTGATCAATTTAAAAAACAAAAAAAGAAAATTTTATTCGAAGGAGCCCAAGGTGTTTTACTTGATGTAGATCATGGAACTTATCCTTTTGTAACCTCATCTAATACTGTTGCTTCAAGCGCAGCTACAGGAACTGGCTGCGGCCCTAATTCGATAAATTATGTTCTTGGTATTACAAAAGCTTATACAACAAGAGTTGGAGAGGGACCTTTCCCTACTGAGTTAACGGATGATATCGGTGAACTTTTAGGAACACGTGGAAAGGAATTTGGAACTGTCACAAGTAGAAAAAGAAGATGTGGTTGGTTCGATGGTGTTTTAGTGAGGCAAACTATTAAAGTTTCAGGGATTGATGGTATTGCTTTAACAAAATTAGATGTACTTGATGAATTAGATGAAATTAAAATGTGTGTTGCTTATGATCTTGATGGCAAAAGATTAGATTATTTACCTGCCGCTGTAGAAGACCAGATAAAAATAAAGCCAATTTATGAAACTTTTCCAGGTTGGAAAGTTTCTACAAGTGGAGTCAAAAATATGGACTCATTACCCGAAAATGCAAAAAATTATATTTTTGCTATTGAAGATTTTATTGGTACAAAAGTATCAAGTATCTCAACTAGTCCAGAAAGAGATGATACTATTTTAATTGAAAACCCTTTTGAAGTTTAATTTGCGGGTAAAAGATTTTTTGATTTAGCTAATAGAAGCATATGCTTTTGGAGTTTTTCAAATGCTTTATTTTCTATTTGTCTAACTCTCTCTCTGCTAATTTTATATTTTTTACTTAAATCTTCTAGTGTAGTTGGGTCATCATTTAGCCTTCTTGAGTATAAAATCTCTCTTTCTCTGTCGTTAAGAACTTTAATAGAGTCTTTTAATAAATCTTTTCTTTGCTCCATTTCCTCGTGGTGAGCAAATTTTAAGTCATGATCAAGTTCTTTATCAACCAACCAGTCTTGCCATTCATCGCCATCTTCTCCAACTTGAGCATTTAGTGAGAACTCCTTCCCAGAAAGTCTTCTGTTCATTGAAACAACTTCTTCTTTACTTACATCAAGCTTATTAGCTATATGATTAACGTGTTCATCTCTCAAATCTCCTTCAGTTTCTGGAGAAATTTGATTTTTAATTTTCTTTAAATTAAAAAATAATTTTTTTTGAGCAGTAGTAGTTCCTATTTTGACAAGACTCCAAGATCTTAAAATATATTCTTGAATAGAAGCCTTAATCCACCACATTGCGTAAGTTGCCAATCTAAAACCTTTTTCTGGTTCAAATTTCTTAACAGCTTGCATAAGACCTACATTTCCCTCTGAAATCATTTCATTAATAGGCAAACCATATCCTTTGTAGCCCATAGCAATCTTTGCAACTAATCTTAAGTGACTAGTGACTAGTTTTTCTGCAGCTTTAATATTACCAGTAGTTTTCCAATTTTTTGCTAGCATATACTCTTCTTCTGCAGCTAACATGGGAAATTTTTTAATCTGCTCTAAATATGCAGATAAACCACCCTCATTAGAAAGTGTTGGCAGATTGTTACTTACTGTTGTGCTCATAGCAGTGTTTATTTAATTAATTTTACCTAATTTTCAATAATTTATTCTTCAGTGTTTCTAAGCATTTTGAGAATATTATTTAGATCTTGTGGCAAAAGTGAGGAAAAAATCATCTCCTTTTTAGTACGTGGATGTATAAATCCTAATGTTTTTGCATGTAGGAATTGCCTATTTAATTTAGTAATTGAATTTTGGATATCTAAATCAATATTTTTTAATTTTTTATATTTTTTTTTATATTTATCATCTCCAACTAGACTATTACCTTTATAATTCATATGAACTCTTATCTGATGTGTTCTTCCTGTTTCTAATTTACATTCAACTAAACTTAAAGTTGGTGTTTTCTGATTTTCAAAAATTTCAAGTGTTTTATAATTTGTTATAGCTTTCTTACCTTTAGAACTACTAACTTCCATAAGTTGTCTATTTTTTGAACTACGAGTTATAAATGTTTCAATCCTTCCTGAAGAAGGTCTTAATTTTCCCCATAATAAAAGTTGATACTCTCTTATGATTGTATGTTCACTAAATTGTTTTGATAAATTTTCATGAGTTTCATTGTTTTTTGCAATTACAACTAATCCAGATGTATTTTTATCAATTCTATGAACAATACCAGGTCTTAACTCATCACCTATATTTGATAAAGAGTCCTTATCATAATGCATCAATGCATTAACAATAGTTTTATCATAATTTCCAGCCCCTGGATGCATGATTATTCCGGCAGGTTTATTAATTACTAATAAATCATTATCTTCGTATATAATTTCTAATTTAAATTTGTAAGGTTTAAGGGATGCTATTTCAGGTTCTGGAATCTGAAGATTTATTATATCACCAATTGAGACTTTTTTTGAAGGACTTTTAATTATTTCATTATTTAGTTTTAACTTTTCTTTTAAAATTAAATTTTTAATTCTAGTTCTACTGATTAATTCCTCTCTTTTGTTAATTAAAACATCAACCCTTAAATTCTTCTCATCTTCTTTGACTATAAAATTAATGTTTTTTTCCATAAAATATAATATTAATACTATATGCGCTTGTAGCTCAACTGGATAGAGCGCCTGACTTCGGATCAGGAGGTTCTGGGTTCGACTCCTAGCAGGCGCACCAGTTTATTCACCTATATTTATTAAAGTTCCTTTATCTCTTGCTTTATCGAAAGAGTAATAAAATACAAATATTGACAAAATTAAATAAAATCCATTCAGATAGATTGCATTAATGATATTTTCATAATTTACCATTCCATTGACCAAAATATTTCTAGTCTCCTCAAAAATATAAACCAATGGGAGTGCGAAAGCGATTGATTGGAAGATTTCTGGCAATGTTTCAACTGGATAGTAAATACATCCAAAAGGTGCTAATAAAAACATGGTTGACCATGCAATATTCTCAAAAGATGGTCCAAACCTCAACAATCCTGCTGAAACAAACAGACCAAGTGTTATTCCAAATAAATACAGACTCAAGAAAAGAAATGCCAAAGGAAGACCAAGTTTTAGCAAAGATATACCAAATAATGGAGAAGTTAATAGTATCGCTGGGATCAAACCAATTAAAGCTCTTATTAAAGCAGTAAAAACTAGAGAAACAATTATCTCACTAATTTTCATCGGTGCAATAAATAGGTTTGTAAAATTTCTGCTCCAAATTTCCTCTAAAAATAACATATTAAAGCCAATACTGGTTCTAAATAAAAAATCATAAAGAATTGCACAAGAAAGAATAACTCCTACTGCACCACTGTAATAAGAGCTATGAGCTGCAAAAAAATTAGAAATAAATCCCCAAAGAGTAATTTGAATTGAAGGCCAATAAATTAAATCTAATATTCTTGGAAATGATCTAGTTATTAAATAAAAGTGTCTTAAAAAAAGACCATAAATTCTAATTAAATTCATTTTTATTTTCTCGCAATTTCTAAAAATACTTCCTCTAAGTTTCTTCTTCCATATTTTGTTATTAACTCTTCAGGAGTTCCTCTATCCACTATTAAACCATCTTTCATCATTAAAACAGAACTACATAATCTTTTTACTTCTTCCATATTGTGGGAGGCAAGCAAAACTGATATTTTTTTTTCCTTTTTATAATCTTCTAAAAACGATCTAACAAAATCACCAGTTTCAGGGTCTAGTGAAGCAGTGGGTTCATCCAACAAAAGTACCGTTGGATCATTTATTAAAGCTTTAGCAAGACTTACCCTGTTTTTTTGTCCAGAAGAAAGTTCTCCAGTAATTTTGTTTAAAAGATCTTTTAATCTGAGTTTATTTGCAAGGTGATCTATTCGGTCATTTAAATTTTGAATGTTATATAATTTTCCATAAACAATTAAATTTTGTTTAACTTTAAGTTTTTTAGGTAATTCAATATATGGTGAAATAAAATTCATTTTATGGAGAAGTGAGATTTTATTTTTTTCAATATTCTCTCCATTGATTAAAACCTTACCGCTACTTGGTTTTAATAATCCTAAAATCATTCCAATAGTTGTAGTTTTTCCACATCCATTAGGCCCCAATAAACCAACCATTTCATTTTCATTAACTTTAAAATTTATATTAGCCACCGCTTCTTTATCTTTATATTTTTTTGATAGATTAATTACTTCAATAGAATTTGTCATTAATATTTAGAGGCTCTCTTTAATCTATCGTTAATTGTTTTGCCAATACCTTTGTTTGGTATCGTTTCAACTGCAATCTTCTTAAAACCATCGTTTTTAATTTTTCTTAAAGTTGAATATAAATTCTTTGCAGCTTCATCTATATTTTTCACTTTAGATAAATAATAATAGTTTTTTTAATTTTGATTTTCTTTTTTTTATTAATAAATAAGCTTCATCTTTTTTTGGTTTTTTAACATTGATTCTTAAAGGTACCCCAGGTGAATAATGTAACGGAAATAAACCAGGTGATAATTTTTTTTTTGAATTTGTATTAATTAATAATTTTTTTTTTAAAACATTTTCAATTTTTTTAGTATCTAGGCCTCCATATCTTAAAAGTGAGGGCTTTTCTAAAAGATTTAGTATTGTGGACTCAACTCCAATTTTACTTTTTCCTCCATTTAAAATATATTTTATCCTTGAACCAAATTCTTCTTTTACATCAGATGGTTTAACTGAACTTAATTTTGAGGATATATTTGCACTAGGTGCCGCTACCGGATAATCTAAATCTTTTAATAAATTTCTTAACAATTTATGTTTAGGAAAACGTACAGCAATACTTTTTTTATTATTAGTGACAAATTTTGATATTTTTGAGTTATTTTTTAATTTCAAAACATAAGTTATCGGACCTGGAGAAAATTTTTTGTAAAGTTTTACTAAATTATCATTTATATCACAGTCTTCTTTAAGTCTTTGAATATCGTAATAATGGACAATAAGAGGATTGTTTAATGGTCTTTTTTTAAGACTAAATATTTTCTTAACTGCACTATTCGAGTAAGCGTTTGCAGCCAATCCATAAACAGTTTCTGTTGGTACCGCAACACAATGATTATTATCTAAATATTTTTTTGCTTTTTTGATATTTGATTGAATAGATTTCATGTATTAATAATTATTATTATATGAAAGATAAAATATTACCACTTGATTATGATCAGTATTCATTTGAGGAGCTTACAGAAAAAGCAAATAAGATTATAGAGTCTCTAGAGAAGGAAAATGACTTAAACAATTCAGTTGACAGTTATCAAGAACTTCTAAAATTAAATAATATTATTGAAAAGAAATTTCATAAAAATTTTAAATCTATTGCGGAAGAGACAAATAAAAAGATTAAAGAGATAACTAAAAAAAATGAAAAAACAGCTTAATAAAATAGCTAAGCATACAAATATATTCCTTAAAAAATATATTAATTCACAGAAATATTCTCAGCTAATGTCACCTATGAAGTATGGTTTGTTTCCAGGTGGAAAAAAAATAAGATCTAAAATCTTAATTGACTTAGGGTCATTATTTTCAATAGATTATAAAACATTGATAATAGTTGGGTCGGCCGTTGAATGTATTCATGCTTATTCTCTTATTCATGATGATCTACCCTGCATGGATGATGATGATATAAGAAGAGGAAAACCTTCAGCTCATATAAAATTTGGTGAGTCTACAGCAGTTCTAGCAGGAAATTCATTACTGACTTTAGCTTTTGAAATTTTATCAAGTCCTAAATTGAAATTAAATGAAAAGATAAAGATCAACCTAATCAAAAAATTATCAGAATGTTCAGGACATTTAGGAATAGCTGGTGGGCAATATTTAGATTTAAGTTATGAGAGAAAGAAAATATCAAGGAATAAAATATTAGAAATGGAAATAAAAAAAACTGGAATGTTATTTAGTTTTTGTTGTGCAGCTCCAGCGATAATTAAGAAAAAAAAAATCAAAGAAATTAAATTTTTTGAAGATATTGGATCAAAAATTGGTCTATTATTCCAAATAGCTGACGATTTAATTGATCTGAAAAGTAATTCAAAGGAAGCTGGCAAAAAAACAGGAAAAGATCAAAAAAAAGGCAAGGCAACACTTATAAATTTAATAGGCCATGATGACTCACTTAAGTATTGTGATAAGATAATAAAAGATATTAATAACAATTTAAGAAAATATGGGTCAAGATCTGAAAAAATAAATGAAACATTAGACTATATATTGAATAGAAAAAAATGAAAAAAAATTACCAATTTTTAAATAATATCAACTTTCCATCTGATTTAAGAAAAGTTTCTGAAGATAATTTACAAAAAGTAGCAGATGAGGTGAGGGAGGAAATGATAGATGCTGTTTCAGAAACAGGAGGTCACCTTGGTGCTGGTTTGGGAGTGGTTGAATTGACAGTTGCACTTCATTATGTTTTTGATACCCCAAATGATAAATTAATATGGGATGTCGGCCATCAATCTTACCCACATAAAATTTTAACTGGAAGAAAAGATAAAATTAGAACTTTACGACAGGGCGATGGTTTATCAGGTTTTACAAAAAGATCTGAAAGTGAGTATGATCCATTTGGAGCAGCACATAGTTCAACATCTATTTCATCTGCATTAGGAATTGCAGAGGCAAATAAATTAGAAAATAAGTCTTCCAATGTAATAGCTGTAATAGGTGATGGAGCAATTAGTGCAGGTATGGCTTATGAAGCTATGAATAATGCTGGGGCATCTAAAACAAAAATAATTGTTATTTTAAATGACAACGACATGTCAATTGCAAAACCAGTTGGAGCAATGAGAACTTACTTGGCAAAATTATTTACTGGCAAAATATATTTTAGTCTTAGAGAAACCTTAAAGTTAATTACATCTGCATTTTCAAAAAGATTTAGTGCTAAAGCAGGAAAAGCAGAGGATTTTTTCCGTTCAGCGGTCACTGGAGGTACATTGTTTAGTTCACTGGGTTTTTATTATGCAGGTCCTATAGATGGTCATGATTTATCAAGCCTAGTTCCAATTTTAAAAAACGCAAAAGAATCAAAACACGAGGGTCCTATAATGATTCATATCAAAACTCAAAAAGGGAAAGGTTATTCTTATGCAGAAAAAGCAAACGATCATTATCATGGAGTGTCAAAATTTAATGTTGAGACTGGAGAACAATTAAAGAGCAAATCAAACCTTCCAGCTTATACAAAAGTATTTGCAAACACGTTAGTTAAACATGCCAAAAAAGATAGCAAAATAGTAGGAATAACAGCAGCGATGCCAGGAGGGACTGGTATGGATATTTTTGGAAATGAGTTTCCAAATAGAATGTTTGATGTAGGAATAGCAGAACAACACGCTGTAACTTTTGCAGCCGGTCTCGCAACCGAGGGATACAAACCATATGCTGCAATTTATTCTACATTTTTACAGAGAGCATATGATCAAGTTGTCCACGATGTTGCAATTCAAAGTTTACCAGTTAGATTTGCGATAGATAGAGCAGGATTAGTTGGTGCTGATGGATCAACACATGCTGGTTCATTTGATATAACTTACTTATCAACTTTACCTAACTTCGTAGTAATGGCAGCAAGTGATGAAGCTGAACTTGTTAAAATGATTAATACTTCAGTAGATATAAATGACAGACCCTCTGCAATTAGATATCCAAGAGGAACAGGAGTAGGTGTTGACCTCCCATCAATAGACGAAAAAATTGAAATTGGTAAAGGGAGAGTCGTTCAACAAGGGACACAAGTTTGTATTTTAAACCTTGGTACTCGACTTGAAGAGTGCAAGTTAGCTGTAGAGGAATTAAAAGCAAAAGGAGTTTCAACAACTTTGATAGACGCCAGATTTGCTAAGCCTTTAGACGAAGAACTAATACTAAAATCTGCTAAGGAACATGAGCTCATGATAACTATTGAAGAGGGATCAATAGGTGGTTTTGGTTCTCATGTTAAAAATTTATTAGCTGAAAGAGGAGTATTTGATAAAGGTTTAAAATTTAGATCAATGACTTTACCAGATGAATTTATTGAACAAAATGATCCAAAAAAAATGTACGATAAAGCTGGACTAAATAGTTCTCAAATTTCTAAGAGAATTGCTAATATTTTGTTTCAAAAGGAAACAATAAGAGTTGTGAAAAATTAATTTAAGCTAACTACATTGGGCTTTATTCATTAAGTAGTGATCAAGTAAAACACAGTTCATCATAGCTTCACCAATTGGTACAGCTCTAATTCCTACACAAGGATCATGTCTACCTTTAACAGATATTGAGGTATTTTTCCCAAATTTATTTATAGTTTTTCTACTAGTTAAAATTGACGATGTTGGTTTGACAGCAAAAGATGCAATAATTTCTTGGCCCGTAGAAATTCCACCAAGAATTCCACCCGCTTTATTTGAATTGAATTTAAATTTATTTCCTTTTGAAGAAATTTCATCTGAATTTTGTTCTCCACTTAATTGTGCTGAGTTCATTCCTGCACCAATATTTACACCTTTAACTGCATTAATACTCATTAGACCTGAAGCTATGTCAGTATCCAATTTTGAATAAATTGGAGCACCTAAACCAACAGGGATACCTCTTGCTCTTATTTCAATTACTGCTCCACATGATGATCCTGATTTTCTCACACCAAGCAAATATTTCTCCCATAATTTAATCATTGATTTATCTGGACAAAAAAATGGATTTTTTGAAATTACTTTATCGTTCCATTGATTTGTATCACATCCAAAAATTCCTAGCTGAGTTACTGCACCAATTACTTTAAATTTTTTACCTAATTTTTTTTGAAGTACAACTTTTGCTATTGCACCGGCTGCAACTCTTGCTGCAGTTTCTCTAGCAGAAGATCTGCCACCACCTCTATAGTCTCTAATTCCATATTTTTTAAAGTAAGTAAAATCTGCATGACCTGGTCTGAACTTATCTTTAATATTACTATAATCTTTAGATCTCATATCTTTATTGTAGATTATGAGAGAAATAGGTGTTCCTGTAGTTTTACCCTCAAACACTCCTGACAAAATTTGAACTTTGTCATCCTCTTTTCTCTGAGTTGTAAATTTAGATTGTCCTGGTTTTCTTTTGTCTAATTCTATTTGAATATCTTGCTCTTTAAGATTTATGTTGGGAGGACAACCATCAACAATACAGCCAATTGCAGGTCCATGAGACTCTCCCCAAGTTGTGAAACGAAATAGCTTTCCAAAAGTATTAAATGACATTATTTATATTATATAGATTATTTTGTTTAAATTATGAATCAAAAAAACTCTTTAGGTCTTAATAGTTGCTTTCTTGATATAGATGATCCAATTCATTTATTTCATGAATGGATGGAGGAAGCAAAGAAAACTGAGCCAAATGATCCAAACGCTGTTGCTTTGGCTACATCAGATAAAAATAAAATTCCTTCAGTTAGAATGGTTTTACTTAAAGATTTCAACAAAGATGGATTTGTATTTTATACAAATTTAAATAGTCAAAAGGGAATTGAATTAAAAGAAAATCCGTATACTGCGATGTGTTTCCATTGGAAAAGTCTCCTAAGACAAATAAGAATTAATGGAAAGGTTAGTTTAGTTTCTGATCAAGTTGCAGATGAATATTATTCATCTAGAGCGTATGAAAGTCGGATAGGAGCATGGGCTTCTAAGCAAAGTGAAGAATTAAATTCGCGAGAACAATTGTTAAAATCTATACAAGATTACAAAAAAAAATATAGCAACAAATCAGATGTACCAAGACCAAGTCACTGGTCTGGATGGATTTTATCTCCAGATAGCATTGAATTTTGGTTAGATGGTGAGAACAGAATCCACGAGAGATTAAAATATAATAAAGATAACTCCGGGAAGTGGACAAAGTCTTTATTAAGTCCTTAAAAATTTCTTGATAAACTAAATGATGTTAATCTTTTAAGAATATTTTTTTCTTCAGTATCTTTAAATACACTTAGAGAATTTGAGGCTAAATTTATATAGTGCTGTGCTTTTTGATAACATTCCTGAATTATTTTATACTTATTTATAAGAACAATAATTTCGTTAAAGTCATCTTTTGTTCTTAACTCTTTTTTAAACATATATGATAAAACTTTCTTTTCATCATTTCCTAATTTTTGAAAAAGTAAAATTATTGGTAAGGTAATTTTTCCTTCAAAAAAATCTTGACCAATTTTTTTACCAAATAGTTTGAGCTCAGCATTATAGTCTAGTGTGTCATCTGCTATTTGAAAAGTTAATCCCAAGTTTCTTCCATAAAATTCTAAAGCATCTTTTTCTTTATTTTCTGCATCTGATAAAATTGCACCGACTTTAGTTGATGCTGCAAATAATTCAGCAGTTTTAGCTGAGATTATTTTTAGATATGTTTCTTCCAGCATATCAACTTCACCTTTGTGTTGAAGTTGTAGGACTTCTCCTTGAGCAATTTTAGATGAAGTGGATGATAATAATTTTAAAACTTCTAAGTTTCCGTCTTCTACCATCATTTCAAAACATCTACTCAATAGATAATCTCCTATCAAAACTGACGAATGATTGTCCCAAACTTTATTTAAAGTTTCTTTTCCTCTTCTAACAGTGCCTTCATCAATTACATCATCATGCATTAACGTTGCGCTGTGAATTAATTCAACACACGCCGCTAAATTTATATCTCTAGAGCCTTTAGAGTAACCGCATAATTTTGCGCTACCCAATGTTAGTAAAGCTCTTAGTCTTTTTCCTCCAGTTTCTATATGATAATCTGTCATTTTTTTGAACGAGCTGTACGTCACTAGATAATTTTGATTTTATTTTTTCTTCGGTTAAAACTAGTTTTTCTTCAACCGAGTCTTTAAGCTGAAAATATGAATTATTTATCTGATTTTTAAGCTGTACAACTGTTCCCATAACATTTTTAAATTAGTATAATTTGTTTATATATATTACTTATCAATTGACGCACCAGTTTCTTCAATTATAAGTAGTCTTTATATTCAATAAATAATTCTATAAGACTTACCTATGTTCTCTTTTTTTAAAAAGAAAAAAATTGTTGCTCACTTAAAATTAAGTGGGGTTATTGGTAATGCAGGAAAATTTAAACAAGGTATTGATTTTGCAGGTCAAGAAGAACTAATTAAAAAGGCTTTTTCTCTGAAAAAAGCGGCATGTGTTGCTATATCAATCAATTCTCCAGGAGGATCACCAGTTCAATCTCATTTAATTTACAGTTTTATTAGACAACAAGCAAAAAAATACAAAAAAAAAGTTATTGTATTCGCTGAAGACGTAGCAGCTTCTGGAGGTTATTTGATTTCTTGTGCTGGGGACGAAATTTATGCAAATTCAAGTTCAATAATTGGATCTATAGGGGTGATATATTCTTCTTTTGGATTTACTGAGTTGATAAAAAAAATTGGGGTTGAAAGAAGAGTTCATACTGCCGGAAAAAACAAAAGCACACTTGATCCATTTTTAGAAGAAAAAAACGAAGATATTGAAAGATTAAAAAATATTCAATTGGATCTTCATAAAGACTTTATAAATGTTGTTGAAAAAAGCAGAGGATCAAAATTAAATAAATCAGATGTAGAACTTTTTTCAGGTGAGTTTTGGTCAGGCAGTAAAGCAAAAAATTTAGGATTGATTGACGGAATAGGAAACGCACATGAAATATTAAAAGATAAATTTGGTGAAGATGTAATTATTAAAAAATTTGAAAAATCAAAAGGATGGTTAAGTCAAAAACTTTCTTCATCCAGTAATCAAGTAGATCAAATAGCAAGTATTTTAGATGAAAGATCAATTTGGCAAAGATATGGTTTCTAAAGCAAAAAAAGAAAAAAAAAAAATTCAAACATTCCAAGATACAATTTTAAATCTTCAGAAATTTTGGAGTAAAAAAGGGTGTATTATTCTTCAGCCTTACGATATGGAGGTTGGTGCAGGAACTTTTCATCCAGCTACTACACTAAAATCACTTGGAACTAAACCATGGAAAGCAGCTTATGTACAACCATCAAGAAGACCTACAGATGGAAGATATGGAGATAATCCAAACAGGTTACAACATTATTATCAATTTCAAGTTTTAATCAAACCTTCCCCTGAAAATATAAAAAAACTTTATCTAAATAGTTTATCTACTATAGGAATAGATCATAATGATCATGATATAAGGTTTGTTGAAGATGATTGGGAAAGTCCAACATTAGGTGCCGCAGGATTGGGATGGGAAGTATGGTGTGATGGAATGGAAATTACTCAATTCACCTATTTTCAACAAATGGCTGGATTTGATTGTAAACCTATATCAGTTGAAATCACTTATGGCTTAGAAAGAATTTGTATGTTCACTCAAAAAGAAAAAAATGTTTATGATTTATTGTGGAATGATGAAGGTGTAAAATATCACGAAGTATTTCATCAAGCTGAAAAAGAATTTTCAGCGTATAATTTTGAACACGCTAATGTAGAAACCCTTTTCAAAATGTTTGAAATGCATGAGTCTGAGGCAAAAGATTTGGTAGAAAAAAAAATTTCTTTACCAGCATATGATCAATGTTTAAAAGCCAGTCATGTGTTTAATATTCTAGATGCAAGAGGTGCAATCAGTGTCGCACAAAGAGCTGGTTATATTGGAAGAATAAGAGATATTACAAAATCTGTAGCAGGCGTTTGGTTAGATAGTCAAAAATAATGTCAGAGTTTTTTTTAGAATTATTTAGTGAAGAAATACCTTCAAATCTTCAACAAAATTTAAGGGAAGACTTACTTAAAAGTTTTAATGATTTATTTTTAGAAAAATCAATTTTATTTAAAAAAAGCTCATCATGTTCAACACCAAACAGACTAGTGGTATTATTTGAAGGTGTTCAAAAAAATGTTGTACTAAAATCTGAGGAAATTAAAGGTCCAAATATTAAGTCACCAGAGGCAGCACTCGAGGGGTTTGTTAGGTCAAATAAAATCTTAAAAAAGAATCTCTACCAAAAGAAAACAGACAAAGGAGAGTTTTATTTTTTCAAGACAAAATCAAAAAAATTGCACACACATGAATTACTAGAGGAATTTATCCCAATATTATTAAATAAAATTCAATGGAAAAAATCAATGTATTGGGGAACTTTTGACCTAAATTGGGGCAGACCATTAAAGTCAATTCTAGCAGTATTTGATAAAAAAAAGTTAAATTTTAATTTTCATCACCTAACATCTT
>CACEHR010000007.1 GCA_902559395.1 uncultured Pelagibacteraceae bacterium | reverse complement strand
TAATAAACCAAAGCATTAAAGGTAATAAGATTGCGGAACTAATTTTTAAGAATAACCATTTTTTTGTTACTGGAAGCATTATGTTAATCCTCTGCCAATTAAATAAATTAAGATAGTTAAAACAATCGAACCAAAAATAACTAACAAACCTGTAATTTTTGTTGTTTGTAATTCAAATCCATAACCTAAATCCATAATCAGGTGTCTTACTTCACTTAACATTTGAAAACTAAATGACCAGGTTATTCCAATTAAAATAAACTTACCTAAAAAAGTTTCTAAAAAAATTTTAATAATTTGATAATTACTTTCTCCTAAAAGCATTAATGCAAACCAAATACAAATTAATGTGATCGCAAAAAAATTAATTATTCCTGTAATTCTATGTGAAATAGATACTAATGAAGAAATATGCCATTTATAAATCTGTATATGTGGTGATAAAGGTCTGTCTTCCATATTTTATTTTGAGTTAATAATTGTTTCAGCAATTTCAACAGAATTAAGTGCTGCACCTCTAAGTAGGTTATCTGAAACGATCCACAAATTTAATGAATTTTTTTTAGTTTTGTCTTCTCTAATTCTAGATATATATGTCTCATCACTCCCAGCTGCTTCAAATGGTGTGCTATAACCTCCATTTTCTCTTTTATCAATAACCTCACAACCATCTGCTTTACTTAAAACATCTCTCACTTTTTCTAAAGTATATGGTTTTTCAAATTCTATATTAACAGACTCCGAATGAGAAACTAAAACAGGAATCCTTACACATGTAGCTGTAAGTTCTATCGAATCATCTAATATTTTTTTTGTTTCATTTGTCATTTTTAATTCTTCTTTTGTATATCCATCATCGGCAAAAACATCGATATGTGGAATAACATTAAAAGCGATTTGTTTAGTAAAATTTTTTGACTCTATTTTTTTTCCATCTAAATATTGTTTAGTTTGATCTATTAATTCGTCCATTGGACTTTTGCCACCACCTGAAACAGATTGGTAAGTTGAAACTACAACTCTTTTAATTTTGAATAAATTATGTAGTGGTTTAAGTGCTATAACAAGTTGTGCTGTAGAACAATTTGGATTTGCAATAATATTTTTTTTCATATTTTTAATTTCAGCTGCATTCACTTGTGGGACGATCAATGGAACATCTGGATCCATTCTAAAAAAACTGGAATTATCAATTACAATTGTGTGCTTGGCAGCTTTTTCTGCATATTTTTCAGCAATTTTTCCTCCAGCTGCAAAAAAAGTTATATCTGCTTTTGAAAAATCATATGTCTCTAAATTTTCAATAACATACTCTTTATCTCTAAAAGAGATTTTTTTTCCTGCACTTTTTTCTGAGGCAACTAAATATAGATCATCAAACTTGAAGTTTTTTTTATCAAATACTTCAAGAGTTTTTCTACCAACATTTCCTGTTGCACCTACTATAGCTATGTTCATTTTAAAGCTGTTATACTAAATAAAAGGTAAATCGCAAACTTTACCACTGCAAATATCACCATTTATGCTTGCTTTTACCTTCTGGTCTACATTCCAATGTGATTTTTTCATCATAGCAATACCAATCACTTTTTTAAAATGTGGTGAATAGCATGCTGAACGTAATTCTCCAACGATGTTGTTCTGATCATCAGTAAGATCTAAAGATCCTGTTAAACTTATTTTCTGTATATCAAATTTAACTCCCATTAATTTTTTATTTATTCCTTCAGATTTAATTGTCTTCAGTTTTTCTTTTCCTAAAAAGATAACATCACTATCTATGTTAATATATTTATCAAAACCACATTCATAAGGATTATCTCCATTATCCATATCATTACCATGAGATAACAGTCCACTTTCTATTCGTTCAATCAAATTAGGACATCCTGGTTTAACATTAAATTCTTTTCCAATTTCAAATAAATGATCATACAGTTTTAAGCCTGCTTCTGTATTTTGAACATATACTTCATAGCCTCCTTGTTTGGACCATCCAGATTGTGCGATAAGGTGTTTTGCACCTCCAAATTCAAAATAATCAAAACCAAAAAATTTTAATTTTGTAATCTGTTCTCCAAATACTTTTTCCATCAATTTAAATGATTTTGGACCTTGTACAGCCATGATATCAACTTTTGGCTCTATGATTTCAACATCAAATTTATTTCCAATTGCTAATCCTTTTGCAAATAATATTACGTCCGTATCTGCAATAGAAATCCACCATTTATTTTCATTAATTCTTAAAACAACTGGATCATTAATTAATCCAGCATTGTCATCTATAATCGGACAATAATAACATCTTCCATCTTTAGATTTTGATAAATCTCTACAAGTCATCAACTGAACTAGTTTTGCAGAATCTTTTCCTGAAATTTCTACCTGTCTTTCAGCTGCTACATCCCAGATCTGAACATGCTCTTTTAAATGATGATAAGATTCTTCAATTGAACCAAAGGCAGCTGGAAGTAACATATGGTTATAAATTGTATAAGCTGTAACACCCTGTTCCTCAATTCGAGAAGTATATGGAGTGCCTCTAAGTCTTCTTGATTTTGCAATTAAAAAGTTTTTCATTTTTTCAAAAATTCTAAAACTTTGTCTCTCATTTCAAATGCTTTTTCAATCATAATCATATGTCCACAACCCTCTATTATATGTGTAGATGAATTATTAATTAGACTAGAAAATTTTTTTCCAGCTTCTAGATTTACCATCTTATCTAAAGAGCCAAAAATAAACATTGATGGGAATTGTATTAATTTAGCAGCATCAGAACCATTTTTGTAATTGTTACATGCAACAAGGTCTACCGCCAGTATGTCTCTTATATCTCGAGGTGATTGTATTATTTTTTCTACTGGGTTACCTCCAATAAATCTTTTTGAACCTTCATAACCCCACTTCATCATTAATTTAACTGCATCGGAGTCCCCATTTTTTGCTAGATCAATTAAATCTGGATGTACTGGCATTTTATTTGAGCCTCCAATAAAGACTAACTTTTTTAATCTATCTTTATATTTGTGAGCATATTCAAGTATCTCCAAGCAACCTTGGGAATGACCAATTAAAATTAAATTATTTAGATTTAGTTCGTTAAAAACCTGTTCTAACCAATCAGCTATTTTTTCAATACTATCTAAGCAAGGACCATCGGAATTACCATGCCCAGGCAAATCAATAGATAAAACGTTAAAATTATTATTTGAAAAAAATTGTTCTGTTAGAGACCAAACAATATGAGAAAGACCGCTCCCATGAAGAAATACTATTGTATCTTTATTTTGATCGATGCCCTGTCCTGCATCAGACGCATAAACATTTTTATTTTCTAATTGAAAATTCAAAAATTACCTAAACTTGTTTTCTCAATTCAAATTTTTGAATTTTTCCTGTTGAAGTTTTTGGCAAATCACAGAACACAACCTTTTTAGGAACTTTAAATCCCGCTAAAGTCTCCTTACAAAAATCAATTAATTCTTTTTCAGATACCGGTTTATCTTTAACCATTTCAATAAATGCGCAAGGAACTTCGCCCCATTTTTCATCTGGTTTAGCAACAACTGCAGCAATAGAAACTGATGGATGTTTAGAAAGTGTATTTTCTATTTCAATTGAGGAAATATTTTCTCCTCCAGAAATAATTATATCTTTTGATCTATCTTGTATTTTTACATAGCCATCAGGATGCATCACGGCTAGATCACCACTATGAAACCACCCATCCTTCATAGCTTTATCGGTAGCATCTTTGTCTTTAAAGTAACCTTTCATTACGACATTTCCTCTAATCATAATTTCACCAATTGTTTTTCCATCTTTAGGAACCTCTTTCATTGTTTCTGGATCCAAAACAACTACACCTTCAGTATTTGGATATCTCACACCTTGCCTAGCCTTAATTTCATTTTGTTTTTCCTCATCGAAATTGTTCCATTCATCATTCCAAGCACACTGAGTAACATGTCCATAAGTTTCCGTTAAACCGTATACATGCATAACTTCAAAACCTAATGCTCTCATTTTTTTGAAAATTATACTTGGTGGTGGCGCTCCAGCAGTCAAAACATAAACTTTTTGTTTTAATTTTTTTTTGTCACTTTCAGGAGCTCCTGTAATCATATTTAATACTATTGGGGCACCACCAAAATGAGTTACTTCATATTTATCGATTAATTCAAAAATTTTTTTTATGTCAATATTTCTTAAACAAATTGTCCTTCCATTTAACATTGGAACTGTCCATGGATAACACCAACCATTACAATGAAACATTGGAACCACTGTTAAAAAATTTAATCTATTTGGCATGTTCCAAGCTACTGAACTTCCTGTGGACATTAAATATGCCCCTCTATGATGATAAACTACTCCCTTTGGATTTCCTGTAGTACCCGAAGTATAGCTTAATGATATTGATTGCCATTCGTCCTCTGGCATTTGCCAATCGAAATTTTCATCCCCTGTATTTAAGAAACTCTCATATTCTAAATCACCAATTTTTTCTAATTTCGATTGGTCAGCATTTTTATCATCAATATCAATTATTGTAATTTTCTTACCTAAAGTTTTTAATGCTTTTTTAACTTCTACATGTAATTGTCGATCAACTACTAACACCTTTGCATCACTGTGATCTAAAATATATGAAATTGTATTTGCATCTAATCTTATATTAATTGTATTTAATACTGCACCCGCCATAGGTACTGAGTAATGTGCTTCAAAAATCTCTGGTGTATTAAAAGCTAAAAATGAAACAGTATCACCTTTTTTAATTCCAATTTTTGACAGTGCACTAGCAAATTTTACAGCTCTTTTATAAACTTCATTCCAAGTATATTTCCTATCCTCATAAATTATAGCTTCATAATTTGGATAAATTTCCCTTGCTCTTTTAAGAAACGTTAGTGGGGTAAGTGGAACGTAGTTCGCTTTATTTTTATCTAAATTTGTCTCGAAATGATTCATTATTAATTAAACTTAAAATTCATTATGTTAGAACTTCCAGTAATAGCAGATTTGTAATGATACTCAGCTCTAGGCAATACCTTATCAAAATAAAATTTTGCTGTATTTATTTTATCAGAATAAAATTCTTTATTTGAGTCAAAATCCTTAAAGCTTACATCTAAAATTTTGATCCAAGCATAAGCAATTGAAACATATCCCAGACTTCTTAAATAATCATTTGCTGCAGCACTAACATCGTCTTTTTCGATTTTATGTTTATCCTTAATCCAGTCGGTAAACTTAGATAAAATATCTAAATAATGATTTAATTCTTTTGAAAATGTTTTTACTTTTTCATTTTTACTATCACATTCAGATTTAATCATATCTAAAAACTTATTGATAACATCGCCATTTTTATTTGATAATTTTCTAAATACTAAATCTGCTGCCTGAACAGAATTTGTTCCTTCATAAATTGGGGTAATACGATTATCTCTATATAATTGCTCTATTCCTTGGTCTTTAGTGTACCCATATCCACCATGTATTTGCATCGCGTCGTTCGTAATTTCCATAGCTAAATCTGTAAATAATGATTTAACAACTGGTGTCATCAATGAAACATAATCCAAAGCTTCTTGTTTAATCTTTTCATCTGGATGATAAAGGCTCACCTCAGTTTGTTGTGATAACCAAAAACATAAAGCTCTTTCTCCTTCAATAATTGACTTCATATTAAGTAAAGATCTTCTAATATCCGCATGATCAATTATAAAGTCTGCACCATTTGTAGATTTTGAATTATTTGTTTTTCCTTGCTTTCTCTCTTTTGCATAAGCAACTGAGTTTTGATACGCAATTTCAGAAATTCCTAAACCTTGAATGCCTACCACTATTCTCTCAAGGTTCATCATGGTAAACATAGCACTAAGACCTTTGTCTTTGTTACCAATCATATAACCAGTTGCTTCATCAAAATTTAACACACATGTTGCTGAACCCTTTATTCCCATTTTACTCTCTATAGATCCCGTTGAAATTCCATTTCTTTGACCAACACTACCATCTTCATTTACAATAAATTTTGGTACTAAAAATAAACTAATTCCTTTAGTGCCCGTAGGAGAGTCCGTTGATCTTGCTAAAACTAAATGAATAATATTTTCAGTTAAGTCATGATCACCAGAAGTTATAAAAATCTTTTGACCACTAATTTTATAGGTGTCATCAGATTGTTTGACGGCTTTGGTTTTTAACAAACCTAAGTCTGTACCACAGACTGGTTCTGTTAAACACATAGTGCCACTCCATTTACCTTCGACGATCTTTGGTAAATATTTATCTTTAATTCCATCTGAAGCATGATGATTAATACAATTATAGGCACCGATACTAAGTTCACTATATAATTTAAATGACAAACTGGCTGAGGAAAGCATTTCATCAAAGAACGCGCTTACTGTTTTTGGCATTCCTTGGCCTCCATATTTGGGGTCACAAGACAATGACGTCCAACCATCTTCAATGTATTTCTGATATGCTTCTTTGTAACCCGGTGGTGTTCTGACAACACCATTTTCTAAAATTGCTGGATTTTCGTCACCTGCTTTAGCAAGAGGTAAAATTAAATTTTGATTTATTTTAGCTGCTTCTTCTAAAATATCTTTAACAAGATCTGCACTCACTTCATTATATTTTTCAAGCTCATTATAATTCTTATTATCTCTTAATTTTTCAAAGAGAAACATCATATCTTTTACTGGTGCGGTGTAACTTGGCATATTTAAAGCTTAGAATAATTCTAGTTTTATTGCAATTTTGAAATTATCGCATCACCCATTGCTGAAGTGGAAGTCTCTTTCATACCCTCTGACATTATATCTTTAGTTCTTAACCCATCATTTAAAACATCTTGAACTGCTTTTTCTAAAATATCTGCTTCTTTATCAAGATCTAAAGAATATCTTAGTGCCATAGCAAAGCTCAAAATAGAAGCGATTGGATTTGCTATCCCTTTACCAGCTATATCTGGAGCTGAACCGTGTATAGGCTCGTACATTGCTCTCATCTCACCATCTTTATTTTTTGCGCCTAAAGATGCTGAAGGTAAAAGACCTAAAGATCCCGTCAACATTGAAGCTTGGTCTGACAACATATCTCCAAACAAATTATCTGTTACAATTACATCAAATTGTTTTGGGTTTCTTAAGAGCTGCATAGCACAATTGTCTGCTAACATATGACTTAATTCTACATCTTTGTATTCTTTTTCATGAAGTTCTTGGACTTCTTCTTTCCACAATTGTCCTGCTTCCATCACATTTGATTTTTCACACGAAGTAACCTTGTTTGATCTTTTTCTAGCTAAATCAAAAGCGATCCTAGCTACTCTAATAATTTCGCTAGTCGTATAAGTGTGTGTATTAATTCCTTTTCTCTCTCCATTTTCAATTGGCTTAATTCCTCTAGGTTCACCAAAATATATACCCCCTGTTAACTCTCTTACTATCATTATATCTAGTCCTGAAACTATCTCTGGCTTAAGGGTTGAAGCATCGACTAATTGTTTAAAACAAATTGCAGGCCTTAAGTTAGCAAAAAGCTTTAATTCTTTTCTGAGTTTTAATAATGCTCTTTCTGGTTTTTTGGAAAATTCTAAGTTATCCCATGTAGGACCACCAACTGCTCCAAGCATAATTACTTCACTTTCTAGTGCTTTGTAAAAAACCTCATCAGTGATTGGGGTACCGTGTTTATCATAAGAACAACCACCAACTAGCTCCTGATCAATTTCAAAATCTAAAGATTTTTTATCATTAAACCAGTTAATAATTTTTTTTACCTCAGCTATTACCTCCGGACCAATACCATCACCAGGAAGTAAAAGTATTTTTCTTTTTTTTACTTTAATCATTAAATACCCAAGGCTTTTCGTTTTTTAAATTTGTTTCAAACTTTTCTATTTTTTCTGATTTTTTTAGCGATAAAGCGATATCATCAAGTCCTTCTAACAAACATTTTTTCTTAAATGGATCAACTTCAAATTTTAGCTCATTATTTCCATAAACTATTTTTTCCTCTTGCAAATCAATAGAAATTTCTTCTTGTCTATTTGCGTATTCAGATAGCTCTTTTATTTTTTCCTCTTCAAGGATTATAGGCAAAATTCCATTTTTAAAACAATTACTAAAAAAAATATCTGCATAACTTGAACTTATTACACAAGTAATTCCAAAATCTAATAAAGCCCAAGGAGCATGTTCTCTTGATGAACCACATCCAAAGTTTTTTCCAGCAATTAAAATTTTAGATTGATTAAATGGATCTTTGTTTAACACAAAATCATTTATTTCTTTGCCTTGATCATCATATCTCATTTCAAAAAACAAATTTTTTCCGAGACCAGTTCTTTTGATAGTTTTTAAAAACTGTTTTGGAATTATCATGTCTGTATCAATATTTACAATTGGTAAATAAGCTGGAATACTTTTTAATTTATTAAATTTTTGCATTTAATTTTGATACTTTCTGACATCATCTAAATTACCTGAAATTGCTGCTGCTGCGGCCATTCCTGGACTAACCAGATGGGTTCTACCACCTCTACCTTGTCTTCCCTCAAAATTTCTATTTGATGTAGAGGCGCATCGTTCTTCTGGCTTTAATTTATCGGCATTCATCGCTAAACACATAGAGCAACCTGGTTCTCTCCATTCAAACCCTGAGCTAACAAAAATTTTATCTAGTCCTTCTTGCTCTGCTTGTTCTTTAACTAAGCCTGAGCCTGGAACTACTATTGCATTAACATGCGATGATACTTTTTTATCTTTTACGATTTTTGCTGCTTCTCTCAAATCCTCTATTCTGCCATTAGTACAACTACCAATAAATACTTTATCTATTTTTATATCTGTGGCTGCCATGTCAGGTTTTAAACCCATATACTTTAAAGCTCTTTCAATTGAATTTTTTTTATCTTCATCAGTCTCATTATTTGGATTTGGAACTTTTCCATCAATTGTTATTACATCTTGAGGTGACGTACCCCATGTAATCATGGGTAAAATTTCATTTGCATTAAGGCTAATTTCTTTATCAAAACTAGCATCAGCGTCTGTTTTTAAAGTTTCCCAATAGTTCAAAGCTTTATCCCAATTTTCACTTTTTGGTGACATTGGTTTTCCTTTTAAATATTCAAAAATTTTTTCATCTGGTGCAATTAATCCTGCTCTTGCACCACCTTCAATTGTCATATTGCAAATAGTCATCCTTTGCTCAACACTTAAAGATCTTATTAAATCTCCAGCATATTCCACAACAGATCCTGTGCCACCTGCTGTACCTATTTTTCCAATTATTTGAAGTATTACATCTTTAGAAGTAACTCCTAAAGGAAGTTCACCATTAACATTAATTCTAAAATTTTTAGCTTTCTTCTGAACTAGTGTTTGGGTTGCTAAAACATGTTCAACTTCTGAAGTTCCTATTCCAAATGCTAAAGCACCAAATGCTCCATGCGTTGCGGTATGACTGTCTCCACAAACAATAACTGTACCTGGTTGTGTAAAACCTTGTTCAGGTCCTATGATATGAACGATACCTTGCCTCTTATCATCCATACCAAATAACTGAACACCAAATTCTTTACAATTTGCCTCTAAAGTATCTACTTGAATTTTTGACTCTTGATCTGAGATACCTTTTGATCTGTCAGTTGTTGGAACATTATGATCTGCAACTGCTAAAGTTAAATTTGGGTGTCTAACTTTTCTATTAGAATTTCTTAATCCTTCAAAAGCTTGGGGGCTTGTCACCTCATGAATTAAATGTCTATCTACAAAAAGTAAAGATGTGCCGTCATCTTGTTGATCAACTAGATGATCGTTCCAAATTTTATCGTATAATGTTGTAGACATTGAAAAAAAAATTATTTTTTTTCTGTAGAGCTTTCTGATTTTTGTTCTTCTTTAGGAGTCTCTGTTGCTGGAGCCGCCTCTTCTTTAGGTGCTGCTTCTGCTTTAGGAACCTCTTCTTTAGGTGCTTCAACTGCAGGAGCTACATTTTCCTCTGTAACTGTCTCTGGTTTTGCCTCGATATCAATACCAATTTTTTTTCTAATTTTTTCTGCAATCCTTGCTGATTTACCAGTTCTGTCTCTTAGATAATAAAGTTTTGCTCTTCTTACTTTACCTGATCTAATAACCTTAATTGAATCAATTAAAGTTCCAAATAAAGGAAAAGTTCTCTCAACACCCTCTCCAAAAGAAATTTTTCTAACTGTAAAAGATGAGTTTAAGTCTCTGCTTTTTTTAGCAATACATACTCCCTCAAAATATTGAATTCTTTCTTTTTTACCCTCGGTAATTCTCACACCAACCTTAACAACATCTCCAGGATAAAATTCTGGAATTTTTTTCTCTGAAAGAATTTTGTTAACGTTATGCTGGTTTATTTCTTCAATTGTTTTCATGTTAATATTTATCAAGTTAATTCTTCTTATATTTTTCCCATAAATCTGGTCTTCGGTCGCGTGTTATAGCCTCAGATTGAGATAAACGCCAGTGTTTAATTTTATTATGATCACCTGATAATAGTACGTCTGGTACAGCTTTTTCCTCCCAAATTTGAGGTTTTGTATACTGAGGGTACTCTAGAAGACCATTTTCAAAGGTTTCATCTAATTTAGAGTTTTCATTTCCTAATACACCTGGCAGCAATCTTAAAATACTATCTATTACTACATATGCTGCTGACTCCCCGCCTGACAAAACATAATCTCCAATACTAATTTCCTCAATATTTCTTGTTGAAAGTATTCTTTCGTCCACACCTTCAAAATGACCACAAATTAAAGACAGAGATTTTTCATTAGCTAGCTCTTTTGCTAAATTTTGATCAAATTTTTTTCCTTTTGGCGATAAGTATAAAATTCTCTCACTCTCATTTTTGTTTTCATCTAAAGACTTTGCAAGAACATCTGCTTTTAATAACATCCCTGAACCGCCCCCATAAGGTGTGTCATCTACTGATTTATGTTTGTCATCAGCTGCATCTCTTATATTTACAACTTTAAGTTTCCATAAATTATTTGATAAAGCTTTTCCATAAAGTCCTTTAGATAAAGGACCAGGAAAAACCTCTGGATAAAGTGTAAATACTTGAGCTTGCCACATAAATAATCTTTAAATTATTTTTTTTCCTCTGCTGGAGCTGCTTCTGCTTTTGGAGCTTCTTCTTTAGGAGCTTCTGCTGCTGGAGCTGCTTCTGCTTTTGGAGCTTCTTTATTATCCTCTTCTTTTTTATTTCTCTCTTTTTTTGGCACTGCTTTATTTGGATTATTTCCATTTGCAGGCATAGGCATTAGTTCGTTCTCACCTAAAATTCTTGCTACTCTAGTTGTTGGTTGAGCTCCTTGACCAAGCCAATATTTAATTCTCTCGGCTTCTAGGCCCACTCTTTCTTTTTTCTCTTTTGGTAGTAGAGGGTTAAAAAAACCAACCTTCTCTATAAATCTTCCGTCCCTTGCAAAACGACTGTCGGCAACAACAACCTTATAAACAGGACGTTTTTTTGTTCCACCTCTTGATAATCTTAATTTTAACATTTCTTCTCCTTTTTTTACTTTAATTGGTTAAATAGCTCTGGCGGTATACCCTTGTCAGACATACCTTTCAGATTTCCTTTAGACATCTTTTTCATCATTTCAGACATCATTTTAAATTGCTTAAGCAATTTATTGATAGTGGCTGGATCTGAGCCAGAGCCATTAGCAATTCTTTTTTTTCTAGAACCATCTATTATTTTTGGGTTCTCTCTTTCTTTTTTTGTCATTGATAAAATAATAGCTTCATTTTTAGTAATTATACTTTCGTCAATTCCCGCTGAGTCCATTTGAGATTTAATTTTAGAAACTCCTGGCATAAAAGACATAATTCCCTCAATGCCACCCATTTTTTTCATCTGTCTTAATTGAGACAAATAATCTTCCATAGAGAATTGACCTTTTTTTAAATTTTCCTCTGCTTTTTTAAGATTTTCTTCTCCTAAATCTTGAGCCGCTTTTTCTACAAGGGATACAATATCCCCCATACCAAGTATTCTGTTTGCAATTCTATCTGGATGGAATACTTCAAGATTATCTATTTTTTCTCCTATCCCTAAAAATTTAATTGGAACGTTTGAAACATATTTCATACTCACTGCAGCACCACCTCTTGCATCACCATCAGCCCTAGTTAAAATAATTCCTGATAAATTAACTGTATTTTTAAATTCTTTTGCCACTGAGGCTGCAACTTGACCTGTTAGAGAGTCTGCAACTAAAAAAGTTTCTGTTGGGTTAATGACAGCTTCAATTTGCTTAATCTCACTCATCATTTGTAAATCGATTTGAGTTCTACCAGCAGTATCAAATAAAATTATTTCAGCTCCATTTAAATTAGCAGCACTTATTGCTCTTCTACAAATATCAGCAGGTTGCTGACCTTCTATAATAGGTAAAGTTAAAATATTATTTTGTTCTCCTAAAGATCTAAGTTGTTCTTGTGCAGCTGGTCTGTAAATATCTAGACTGACCATCATTACTTTTTTCTTTTTATTATTTTCTAAAAATTTTGCTAATTTTGCTGTTGTTGTTGTTTTACCAGAACCTTGTAACCCAACTAACATCATTGGCACAGGCGGTACTGCGTTTAAGTTTATCTCATTATTTGTTGCACCTAATAAGTCTACGAGCTCATCATAAACAATTTTAACAACCATATCCCCAGGAGAGGTAGACCTTATTATCTCTTGGCCTAATGCCTTTGGCTTAACTTTTTCAATAAAATCTTTTGCAACATCCAAAGAGACATCTGCTTCAAGTAAGGCTTGCCTAATACCTCTTAAACCTTCATCTACTTGAGCTTCATCAAGTGAAGGCGCCTTTTTCAGAGAAGAAAAAATTTCTTCAAATTTATTTGTTAAATTTTCAAACATATTTATTACGCATAGCAGTAACGCACTAGTGGGCGAACCCTCGCTGACTAGTGTCGATCTCTTTGTTTCCAAAGACACCGCAAAGTTAATGTTTTTGCGGAAACGGCAACAACCTATAATAGAGGTTCAAAAAGTCAATAAATAAGTTAAATATCTATATATGGATATTAAAGCTTTTAAAATGGACGGTTTAGGTAATGATTTTGTCATCATAGATAATAGGCAAACAATTACAAATTTGACGAAAGAGCAAATAATAAAGATTTGTGACAGAAAATTTATTGGTTGTGACCAACTAATATTGATTAAAAAAAATGATATTTCAGATGCTTCACTAGAATTTTATAATTCAGATGGAGGAATGTCAGGTGCGTGTGGAAATGGTACGCGATGTATTGCTGATTTATTAGGCAAAGAAAATAACAAAAAAGAAATTGTCCTAACAACTTTATCTGGCAAATTAAAATCAAATATTGTTGGAGAAAAAATGGTTTCTACAGAAATAGGTGTTGCAAAAACAAAATGGGATGAGATTCCATTGTCTAAAGAATTAAATACAAATAATTTAGGAATTAAAATTAATGACAAAAATAATAACGAATTTTCTGGCGGAACTGCTGTAAATGTTGGAAACCCACATGTAGTTTTTTTTGTTGATAATAACGAAAATTTTGAAATTGAAAAAATTGGACCAAAAATCGAAACCCACTATCTATTTCCAGAAAAATGTAATGTTACTTTAGCAACTGTTGTAAACAAAGAATTGATAAAAGTTAGAGTGTGGGAAAGAGGAGCTGGACTTACCAAAGCTTGTGGAACTGCAGCTTGCGCAACAGCTTTTGCCGCAAAACAAAACGGACTGGTAAATGATAAAGTTGATATTGAATTTTCTACAGGTAGATTGACAATTTCAATTGATGAAAACAATAGTATTCATATGAAAGGACCAGTTTCAGATATTGAGGAGATAAATTTTAAAATTTAATGGGAATTTTTGAAAAATTTAAATCAGGTTTTAAAAAAAGTGCCTCAGCTTTTACAACGGGTTTAAGAGATATAGTTGTAAAAAAAGAGATTGATGACAAAACATTAGATAAAATTGAAGATTACTTAATTCAATCCGATGTTGGTATTGTTTCTGCTTCAGAAATAAGAGATATAATTTCTCAAACGAAAATTGATCCCAATAAAGATTTAACTGATGAAATAAATAATATTTTAAAAAATTATATTATTTCAATTATGAAACCTTTAGAAAATATTAAATTTTTCAAAAAAAAAGAAAAATTAAATGCAACATTAATTTCAGGTGTCAATGGTGTTGGAAAGACAACTACTATTGGAAAAATAAGCAAAATATTAAAGAGTAATGGAAATAAAGTAATGCTAGCTGCATCAGATACTTTTAGAGCAGCAGCTATAGAACAACTAGAAAATTGGGCAAACAAAGTTGATGTTCAAATTACAAAATCATCTCAAGGCTCTGATCCTGCATCAGTCGCTTACAAGGCTATTGAGGAAGCATTAAACAATAATTTTAACCAAGTTTTAATTGATACTGCTGGAAGACTACAAAATAAAAAAAATTTGATGGAAGAATATAAAAAAATTGCAAACGTTACTAAAAAAATTGATCCTGATGCTCCACATGATGTTATTTTAGTTTTGGATGCAACTTCTGGCCAAAATGTAATTAATCAAGTTGAAGAATTTAATAAAATTATTCCAATAACTGGTCTTATTATGACAAAATTAGATGGCACAGCAAAAGGAGGTATTCTTTTAGCTGTTGCTAAAAAATATAAACTACCAATTATTGCACTTGGATTAGGTGAAAAAGAAGATGATTTACAAATTTTTGAGGCCGAAAAATTTGCAGAGGCATTTACTCAAATTAATTAATTAAGGTACTGGAAATTAAAGGTTTATAAAAACTACATTTGTAGTGTTCTTTAAATTCATAATGTCCACAGTTTTTAGCTATCGAAGAAATAATAAAATCAAATTTTCCATTTATAGGATATAGCTCTAACTTTTTTTCAACAATATCAAATTTAAAATTAGCTTTTAGACTTTTTACAGCACTAATCATCACCAGAGTTTTGTTATCTTTTAAAAGATAATATGCAAAATCGTCTGGAAAAACTGGGAAATCATACTCTTGCAAAAAATATTTTGCTGTTTTGGGAAACCATTCATAAGAAATTAATGGCAAAGACTCTTTCGTTTTGTAGTTATAAATATAAAGATCTTTTGGAAAATCATTAATATAATTTGAATTTTCTCCTCGAGCCAAGACAGCTTTTTCACGGGTTTTAAAATATAATGCAAAATTTTCATCGTGCGAATTCATTTGATCAATATGAAAAAGGCTGTCTACAGATGCTAAATTTTCTTTGGCATTTGATAAATTATTTAAAGAAAAAAGAACAATAAAAAATAAGAAAAAATTTTTCATAAATTAACTTAAAAAAAAAATTTGAATTATCTTTGTTTAGATTGTGGCTTAATTTAAACTATCAACAAACGATTTAAGAGCTAATACAAGTTTATCATCATATTCCATCATATGATCGTCATATTTTGTAAAATATGAATATTTAGGTTCACTTGCTAAATTAAAAATTTTTTTACCCATCCAAAATGGAACTATTTGGTCAGCCTCACCATGCATTACTAATACTGGAATATTAATATTTTTAATTTTTTCATTATTTTCATACTTATCTTTTAAAATTAAACCAACTGGAATATATGGATAAAAATTTTTCGCAGCCTCTATCATTGATGTAAATGGTGTTTCTAAGATTAATCCTGCAAAATTTTTATTCTGAGTAATTTCAGTAGCAATGCCAGTTCCTAATGACTCTCCATAAATAATTATTTCTTCTTCTTTTAGACCTTTTTCTTTAAGCCAGTTTATTGCACTAGCACCATCTGTATAAAGACCCTCCTCACTTGGTTTTCCTTTATTGCCGCTAAACCCTCTCCATGCAATAATTAAAAAATTAACATCCATGTCTTTAAAATGATTTAACTTATGGATTCTGTTTTCAAGTGTCCCTGCATTTCCATGAAAATAAACTATTGTTTTATAACTTTTTAAATTTTTATTATGAAACCAGCCTAAAAGATTAATATTATCTGTTGTTTTGATGGTAACTTTTTCAATGTTAACCTCTAAATTATCTCCAGAATAATTATTCTCATCAGGATGATACATTAAATTTCTTTGAAAAAAGAATAAGAAAATTAAAACAATTAAGTAAATAGCAACAATACCAATAAATAATTCCAAAAAAAAATTCCTACGTTTTATTTTCATATTTTTTTCTATTTAATATTAAAAAAAATATATAAGAAATAATGCTTAAGATTAAAAAAACTGAAAAAGCTGATTTAAATGCAAATATTTCTGAGTGGCCCATACTTTTAACAATATCTATCACAAAGCCCATTAACCATTGCATTACAAATGTTCCTGCAAATATTAACAAATTGAAAGAAGTTAGTGCTTTACCAGCAGAATAACCTGAAAAAGAAAGGCCCACAGCTGGCTGTGTAACTGATAAAAAAATTGAACTTAAAATAAATAGAGTTATGTAGAAGGCACCTGCTTTTGGGCCTAGTAATATAATCACAAACATTACAGAAAAACTAATTGGTAAACCTAATTTAAGTATTCTTTTTGCACTAAAACCTATACCTGAAATTTTTGGTAAAAAATAACCCCACAAAAAAAAGGATATCAACATAGTTACATTGATCCAAAATAATCCTGTAGCGCTCTGAAGTGGTGTATAACCGGCAACTCTAGTCATCCATGGGCCTGCCCATAAAGTTTGTATAGCCATTAAGCCCCCATAATTAAATAAACCCATTGGAATTACGCTTATAAAAAATCTATTTTTCCAAACTTCTGATAAAGTCCCATTATTACTTGGCTCATCTGACTCTTTATTTTTATTTAAATTCCATTTTGGAATGAAAACTAACATTAAAAAAATACTAATTAAAATTAAGATAGCAATACCACCAAATATCCATCTCCATCCGAAACTAGGCAATAAAAGTTGTACAGGCAATGTGGATGACAAAAAACCTAATGATGCAATCATTAGCATCCATGAGTTTGCTCTTTGTTGTTGATTTTCTGCATACCATATTCTGTAACCAGTTAATGGAGCCATTAAACAAGCACTAACACCTACTCCAATTAGAATTCGCGAAATTAATAATCCAGAAAAACTTTCAGCTAGAGCAAATGATCCTGTTCCAACTAATGCAATTAATAAAAAAGAAGAAACAATTTTTTTTGGTCCATATTTATCTAACAAATATCCAAGGGGTATTTGCATACAAGCAAAACCTAAAAAATAACCCCCAGCTAACAATCCTAAATCAGCTGCTAACAAATTAAATTCTGAGGTTAATACAGGGGAAAGCGTTGCAGTAATTGCACGCAACAAACATGATAAAAAATAACCAAATGCAAATACAAAAAAAACAACAATAGCCTGTTTTTTTGGTAAAATATAATTTTCCATTAATTAAAAGTTTAAAGATATATCTCTATGAACTGAGTTACACCTTGCAACAAATTTAGCTTGTTCTTTAGTTAATCTGTTTTGAAGTCTTAGACCAATATTATGTTTGATAACATCATTATATTTAATTAATTCAGGCATCAAATTCTTGTTAGCATCATCTCTCCATGAAACTTCTAAATTGAAAAGATCAAAAGTTTCAGAACTTACTTCAATTAATTTTTGCTCATCTACCTCATCATTATCTATAACAGATATTAGGTCGTCTAATTTATTTGCAAATTCTTCAGTTCCAGAAATTTCTCCTAGTTTTTCAAAAAGATTGTCAATTATTGATATGGTGATTTCGTAATTTTTATTATCAATATTATATTTTAATTCTTTTATTTCTGGTGAAAGTTCTTTTAATTTTTCATTATCATTTATAAACATTACTATTTGATCCAGAGTTTCATAAGCTTCATCAACGTTTTTTCTATATCTTTTTGTTCTTGTGTTTTTTGCTTTGTGCAATATTTCAAACTCTCCATTTTTAGCTTTCCAATTTTCAGGAACTTTATTTTGAAGTTCTTTAATTTCTAGCTCGTAATTTTCGATCTTTAATTCTAATTTGTTTTTATCTGATGAGTTATCATCATCTAAATTTCTAATTTCAGCTTTTGTTTTTTTAATTTTCTGGTCTATTTTTCTAATTTTTTTCTCAATTTTTCTTACATTGAAATGCAAGTCCCTATAATCTTTTGTAAATAATTCATATTCTTCTTCCGTTTTTTGAAGTTTTTTTACAATAGCAAAAGTCCCAAGAGCATTATCAAAATGCTCTTCAAAAATATCTAATTTATCCATTGGAAGATTTGTGGGAGTTAATTTCTGCATATCTTTTATTGCATTCGTAATTCTTTGTTCTTCAGTATTGTAAATCGCAAATTTGTACTCTTGTAAGCAATATTGAAGCTTTGGATTCATCGGTGGTGGAGCGACATTTGATGTTAAATATGTTCTTGCTGGTAAGTAATTTACTAATGATGGATAAAAACCAACGATTCCAAGACCTATCAATTGTAAAATTATAAATGGAACCACACCTTTCCAAATATTTAAAGTGGTAACAAGTTTTGAAGCTACACCTTTCAAATAAAATAGAGCAAAACCAAATGGAGGGGTTAAAAATGAAGTTTGCAAATTTACCCCAATCATCACACCAAGCCAAATTGCACTTATATTCGCTCCTGGTTCAGCTAATAATATAGGAGCAATTATAGGGACAACAACCACAGCTATTTCAATAAAATCAAGAAAGAAACCTAATAAAAAAATCACTGCCATTACAACAATGAACTGAGTCCAAAATCCTCCTGGTAAATCTTGAAGAAAATCTCTTACTAGCTCTTCACCTCCAAATGCTCTAAATCCAGAGGTTAACATTGCTGCACCCAATAAAATTATAAATACCATTGAAGTAGTTACGCATGTTTCTGTAACAACTTCTCTTAAAACATTTTCAACTTTATATGCTCTCCAAAAACTCCAAATAATTCCTATTAAAAAAGTAATTGTAAAAAATCCCGTAATAAAAATTGCTGTAAGATCTCTAGTTTCTACAGCCTTAATATTTAAATTATAATTCTTAGATAAAATATAAATTGGAATGATAGATAAGATTGCAATTATAATTGGATAATAAGCATCTTTTTTTCCTTTGTGTAAACGATAACCTGCCATCATAGTTGCACCTATTGCTCCAATAGATCCAGCCTGATTAACAGTTGCAATACCCAAAAGTATAGATCCTAGAACGGCAAAAATTAATGCAAGAGGTGGAATAATTACCATCAAAACTCTAATCCAAAATTTTGAATCAAAATTTCCTCTAAATGGAACAGGAGGAGCTGCCTTAGGATTTAATCTTGCGTACACAAATACATAAATCATATACAAACCAACTAAAACTAATCCTGGTAGTAGTGCCCCCAAAAACATATCTCCTGCCGAAGTTGAGCCCACTCTAAATTCTCCAGGCATATTAAATTCACCAGTTAAAATTTTGTAATCAGTCTGACGCATAGTATTTGCAACGTCTGCTGCACTAGCTAATTGATCAGCTATAATAATTAATACTATTGAAGGAGGTATAATTTGCCCAAGGGTTCCAGATGAACAAACAATTCCGCTTGCAAGGCTTTTATCATATTTATTATTAAGCATTGTTGGTAGTGATATTAATCCCATTGCTATTACAGTAGCGCCAACAATACCTGTCGTAGCAGCAAGTAATGCTCCGACAAAAATTACTGATATTCCAAGTCCCCCAGGGATCGGTCCAAATAACTGTCCCATTGTAACTAACAGATCTTCTGCTATTTTTGATTTTTGCAACATAATCCCCATAAAAATAAATAAAGGGATAGCAATTAATGTGTCGGTTTCTACATCCCAGTAGTTACTCCTAAAGTTAGTAATACCAGCGGTTAACCATTCCTTTGGACCATCAACAGCAAAATAAGCGCTGCTATCTCCTGCAAACAAATAACCAAAAAAAGCTGCAAGCCCGATTGAAATGATTGCCGATCCGGGTAATGCGAAAGCTACTGGAAAACCAGAAGCTAATGCTCCAATCATTATAATTACAAGTAAAGCTAAAAATAAATGTTCCATTATTTAATTTTTTAAAAGTTTATAACTGCTACTCATAAAGAAGCTTGTGAATTGAGTTAACATACTTACTGCAAACACAGCCAAATAAACTGCCATTAGATAAAGTAAATATAATCCGTTTGAACCTTGTTGCGTAATTTCAAAAGAAATTACAGGGCCATTAATGATACTAGCTTTGCCCCCCATACCTAAAAATATTACAATCAAACATAAAGGAATTCCTAGAATTAATGACCCGATTGCATTAGTCCATGCTTTTTTACGTTCGCTAAAACCAGTATAAAGAACATCAACTCTAACATGGCCCTCGTGAATTAATGCATAAGCGCTTGCAAATAAATAAAGTGCTGCATACCAAAAACGAACTAAATCTCCTTGGAATGCTTGCTCATATTGAAAAATAAATCTTGATAATACAATTAAAAATTCACTTCCAACTACTAAAACTGCTAACCAAATAAAGCCAACAGATCTTGTAAAATAACCAATTACAAAAGAAGCTAATATTAAAGGAAAGTGTATATATGTAATTCTAAAAGCAGGTATTACTAAATTAATTTTAAGTTGTTCGCCAAAAATTGGCTCAACTAGTTTTTCCACAACCATAAATGAGATTAAAAAATCTGCTACTCCAACAATTAATACAGCCCAGAAAGAAGATCTCACAACGTAAGCTGTAATTTTTGTTAAGATTTCAGAGTCTGTCTGTAATGTTTGTTTTATAGATTTTAAAACAAAAAATATAACCCCTATGAGAGAAGCAAAATAAAATAGTAATTGAATATATGATAAGTTTATTGCCAGCCCCTCTAAAGGCTTATTTAATTTTTTAAATCCAAATAATTCATAATTAGCAAAAAGTTTTTTAACTCCGGGCCAATCAAACCAAACAGTTAAAATATTATTGATTAGAAAAACTAATGTTAAGGCTAAAATAGAATAACTAAATATTCTTATTAAAATAGATAAGTTATTTTTCGCCACCATATTAAATCTTTTATTGATATATAAAAAGAGGGCCCATTTAAGGGCCCTCTAGTAATAATTAGAATTAAGTTATACTCCTAATGCTCTATTTCTTTGAGCAACATATGGCCCGTCAGACAAGTTAGTCCAAGCACCGATTTCCTTACGACCTTTAACAAAGGCAGCATGTACTTTCTTAGCAAGAGCACTATGTTGTTGAACTTCATCAAAAACTTCTGCAGCACCTTTAGCGAAAGCATCGTAAACTTTATCGTTAAACTTCTCTAGTTTAACTCCACTTTCGTTAACTAATCGCGCTAGTGCAGCTCCGTTTTTAGCATTGTATTCAGCCATTGTAGTTGTGTCAGCCCAATCACATGCAGTTTTAATAATTAACTGATCTGATTTTGACAAACTAGTAAACCAAGATTTGTTAACTCCACAAGCTAGTGTAGATCCTGGTTCATGCATTCCTGGATAGTAATAATACTTAGCAGCTTCCTGGAACTTCATAGCTTCATCGTTCCAAGGTCCTACCCATTCAGTTGCATCAATTGCACCTGACACAAGGTTTTCATAAATTTGTCCACCAGGAAGTGAAATTGGAGAACCACCTAGTTTTCCAAGTACTTGTCCACCTAAACCAGGCATACGCATTTTTAAACCTTTAAAGTCATTAGCTGATCTAATTTTTTTGTTAAACCAACCACCCATTTGCACTCCAGTATTACCAGCAGCAAAACTTTGTGTTCCAAAATCATCAGTCAATTCATCCCACAACTCTTGTCCACCAGCAAATTTTAACCACGCATTCATTTCAGCATATGTGAAACCAAATGGAACGGCAGTAAAATATCCAAATGCAGGGTGTTTTTTAACCCAGTAGTAATCAGCACCATGATACATTTGAGAGTTACCAGATGCAACTTCGTCAAATGAGTCAAATGCTTTTACCCTCTCGTTAGCAGCATAATAAGTAACTTGAATTCTTCCGTCACTCATATCGCTTAATCTTTGAGCAAGTCTTTGTGCACCAGTTCCTAGGCCTGGAAAATCTCTAGGCCAAGTAGCTACCATAGAAGCTTCAACTCTTTCTTTGGCAACTGCTGGAGCAGATAAAGCAACAGCAGCAACACCAGTTGCAGCTGCAGTTTTAAAGAACTTACGTCTTGAAGGTGATCTAGAAACCTTCAATGATTTTTTTTCTTTAATCATTCCTCTCTCCTCTTCTTTGTTAATTAACAATAAAGAGTAAATTACAAATGTGCGTTTAAGTCTAGATTAAAATAACTGTAAACTATTGTATTACAATCTGAGGTAGTAAATTTTAGATTATATAAAATTATTTTTTATCAAAAAATGCTTCATAGACCATCATGAAGATTGCGATTGCCATCAATATATAAACTGGCAATACATCAAAAAAACCTATCATTGTTGATCTTGTTAATGTCGTAGCTAAGCCAACTAAAAAAGCTGTTGCAAGCAAAGTTCCTAAAAATACAGTAAATTTTTGCATTTAATTATTACATTCCTTTTCTAACCAATTAGCAACACCTAAAAATCTATGATCATCAAATTTTGCACCGATCAATTGAACACCTAGTGGCATTTTACTCTCTCCCTGTAATAACGGAAGAGAAATACATGGAGTTCCTAAATAAGACCACACTTTATTAAACTCTGCAGAGCCAGTGCTCTTTAAGCCTTTAGGGGCAACACCGGGACTAGAAGGTGACAATATCCCATGATAATCCTCAAAAACTTCTTCATAAGATTCATAACTTCTTTTCATAAAATCTATAGCTTCAGCATACTCTTTTGCTGAATGTTTATTTCCTTTAATAATTGCATCTTGCATAGGTTTAGATAATTTTTTTTTATACTTTTTGTAATATAATCCAAAATTGTTTGCCAAATCTGTTTCGTGAATTATCTGATGGTATTTATGAATATCTTTAAAATAAGATGGTGTATCGAAAATTTCGATGTTATTTTTAAAAGATTTAATAAAATATTCAAAAGCTTCTCTAGATTTTTTTTCAACATTTTTCCAATGATCTGTTTTATAAAAAATAAATTTTGGCTCAAACAGTGGTCCTTTTTTTGTTTCTTCAAGCATACTATCAGCTGAATAATAAACAGTTGCATTATCAAATTTATCTTTTTTAATTAATACTTTTGCAAGGAGTGCTACATCCTCAACAGTTCTTCCAAATACACCTATGTGATCTAATTTTTCTGAAGTTTTAAGCACTCCATTTCTTGAAATTAATCCGTAGGTTGGTTTGTAACCTACAACTCCACAGTAAGATGCAGGTCTTATAACTGAACCACCTGTTTGCGAACCTATTGATAAAGGTGCCATATACGATGCAACTGTAGCTGCAGACCCACTCGATGAACCACCTGGAGTTCTAGAGTGATCATGTGGATTGGTTGTTTTAGTTGGACCAAGATAAGCTAATTCAGCTGTAGCAGTTTTGCCCATTATAATTGCACCAGCTGCTAATAATAAATCAACAATTTCTGCATTTTGTGAATAAGATTTTCCTTTTCTAATAACTGTTCCACATTCTGTTGGCATATCAACTGTTCCAACAATATCTTTTACAGCTACAGGAATGCCATGCAAAGGTCCTGTGGGTTTTCCTGATCTTCTGTATTCATCAGCCTCAGCAGCTTTTTCTAGTAAAAGTTTTTTATCAAAATGTGCCCAAGCCTTAACATCTTTTTCAAATTTATTTATTCTTTCAATATACTTCTCACAGACTTCGACTGAAGTAAGTTGAGCATCTTTTATTTTTGAAGCGATTTCTTCAACTTTTAAGGAAAAAATATCTATCATTTAATTTGCAAATAATGTTTCTGGCAACCATAAGGCTATTGCTGGAAACATGTACATTAAAAACATTGCAAAAATAACGATTGCTAAGAAAGGCATAATTCCTCTAAAAATATCCATTAATTCAACGTTGGTTTTTTGAACTCCTTTTAAATAATAAGCCGACATAGCCATTGGCGGCGTTAAAAAAGAGGTTTGCAAATTTAAAGCTATTAACATTGCAAAAAAATATGGGTTAACGCCAAAAATTTCTAGTAGTGGTAAAAAAATTGGAACAAAAATAATTAAAATTTCAGTCCACTCTAATGGCCATCCTAAAAGGAAAATTATAATTTGTGTAATTACTAGAAATTGCCAAGTTGAAATATTTATAGAAGTAAAAAAATGTTCAAAAACTTCATGTCCACCTAGGTAAGAAAATACTGAAGAAAAAGTCCAAGATCCAATAAATAACCACATAATCATAGCTGTTGTTTTGGCAGTTAAAAAAACAGACTCTTTAAAGTTTTGCCATTTAAGGGTTTTATAGAACCAAGATAAAATCAATGCTCCAAAGGCTCCTGCTGCTGCGGCCTCTGCTGGTGTTGCTATTCCGGCTAAAATTGTTCCAAGCACTAACATAATTAATCCAAATAAAGGTACAAAAGAAACTAATACCTCTTTTAAAATTTCTGCACGAGGTGGAATATCTTCTTGTGGCGGTCTAGGTGCTATAGATGGATTCAGCCACGCTCTTATAACCGCATAGCCAATGTACAATCCTGCCAAAAGTAAACCTGGAAAGATAGCGGCTGCAAAAAGTCTTAGAGGTGATAATTGAGCAATAACTGAGTAAACAATCAACATAATGCTTGGCGGTATTAGAATACCCAAACATCCTCCAGAACATATTATTCCTGATGCAAATTTTTTATCATAGCCAGCTTTTACCATTGCTGGCCAAGCTAATAATCCCATCAACGTCACTACAGCACCAATAATTCCTGTTGCTGTAGAAAACAGTGTACAAGTGATTAATGCAGCAACAGCCATAGATGCTGGAAGTCTATGTGCAGCTAATCTTATGGCAAAAAATAATTTTGCAACAATTCCCGCTCTCTCAACTAAATAACCCATGAACAAGAATAAAGGTACAGCTGTCAGAACATTATTATCCATAACAGTATAGGTGTTTTGAACAAATAATTGAAAAATTCTATTATCAAAAATGTGTTCCATCATAGTCGCGTCGTAGTAAGCATAATAACCAAACGCAATACCCATCGCCATTAATGTAAATGCAATTGGAAAACCTAAAAGAACAGCAAATAGAAATATACCCATCATTAAAATTGCAACTTCTGGATTTGAAAGACTAAATAACATTTGATTTATCTTCCTCTTGTGATGTTCTCATCAGCATTTGTTCTGTTTCCTCGGCAACTACCATTCGCATAGGCCATTGTCCTGTTTTGATACAAATAATAGATCTAAAAACTTCTGCAATTCCTTGAATAACTAACAATGTACCTGCAGCAGGTATCATAGATTTAACCATGTAAATTTGTATTTGAGCTGGACTACTCCAACTTGTCTCTTTTATTTTCCAAGCAATTGCAGCGTATTCATATCCATAAAAAGCTAAAGCAACGACACCTGGAAAAAAGAAGATAAAATAAAGGACTAAATCTATCCAAGCTTGAGTTCTTTGTTTAAATAATCGATAAATTACATCACCTCTTACATGTGCTTCGGTCGCTAAACAATATGCACCCGACATCATTAGTATTGCCCCATACATTTGCATACTAAAATCAAAATTCCATAAAGTTGGCTTATTAAATACATAAGCCATAACAACTTCATAAACTGTTCCACCCATTAAAATCACAATACACCAAGAAAATGCTTTACCCATTGAAGTGCTAAGTGTATCCGCAAATTTAATGAAAGATTCCATCATCAAAAAGTATATTAAATTAAACTAAAAAAAAAGGGGGTTTTTAAACCCCCTTTTTTGAATTTACTAAAGTTAATTAGATTTTAACTTTCTCAATTGGTCCAAACTCATTTTCATAAGCTAATTTGTAGTTCGGTTGATTCATCAACAGATACTTCATAGTTCTCTTAGCGTATGCTTTTTGTGAGTCTACTACTTTTTTAAAGAAAGCATCCTTACCAGAAAACTCACCAATAACTTTATCCCAACCTTTTAATTGCTCTGCTAGGATAGCGTCTGATGTTTGGTAAACATTAACTTTATGCTCGTTCATCAATTTAGCTAAGTCAGTTGAATATCTAACTAATGCTTTAAAGTAGTTATCTGAGTTTGCAGCATAAGCAGCATTCTTCAAGATAGCTTGATGAGCAGGCGATAAGCTATTTAGTCTCTTTGTATTCACTGGAATTTCAAACATTTCCTGAGATTGGTGGAAACTTCCTAAGTGATAGTGTTTAGAGACATCCTGCATTCCAAACTGTGAGTCTGATGTAGGGTTGTTAAACTCTGCAGCATCAATCAAACCAGTTTTCATTGCTGGTTGGATTTCACCACCTGGCAATTGTCTCACGACCATTCCCATAGCAGTTAAAACGTTAGTCGCTAGACCAACAGTTCTATACTTCATACCTTTAACATCAGATACTTTTGTTACATTCTTTTTAAACCAACCAAATGGTTGAGCTGGCATTGGCATATGGAAGAAGCCTGTATAATTAAATCCAACACTTTTTACTGCTTCTTCATATAACGCTCTTCCTCCACCGTACTCCATCCATCCCATAACTTCTTGAGATGACATTCCGTATGATGGTCCAGTTCCAAAAAGAGACGCAGCAGCATTTTTACCATACCAATATGCAGTCACCCAGTGACCCATATCAACTACACCTGAACTTACTGCTTGTCCAATTTCAGAAGTTTTAACAACAGCTCCAACTGGTTGAACATCAATTTTAAGTTTACCATCTGACATATCACTAACCATTTTTGCGTAATCAGATGCCATTTCAAAAAAGATGTTTGCGCCTGAAGGCCAAGCTGCTTGCATCTTTAGAGTAATGTGTCCAGCTCCTAAAGCTAGATTTGGCATTGCTACAGCTGCTGTTGCTGCTGCACCAGTCGCCGCTGCTGCTTTGAAGAACTTTCTTCTTGAAGGAGTTTTAGAACCCTTCAATGATTTTTTATTCTTAATCATTTATTCTCCTCTTAGTTAATTAACTGAGGAAATTTAAACATAGATTCAGTTTAGAGTCTTTCTAAAATCTGTGCCAAAATGACCCATATTGAACAAATTTATAAAAAAAATTCAATTGAAAGTAGAATTAAAAATACTAAACCAATTTATTATCTTCATATACCCGCTGAGAAATGCTGTGTTTTAATTAGATCGACATTTAATGAAACAAATAATATTTCTGCGGCATCTAGGAAATTGGGTGTTTCAAGAACAACAATTTATAAACACTTACAGTAACTATTTTAATCAATGGGATAGTCCCAAGCACTACCACCTATAACTTTGGAAATAGCTGAAAAATCCTTAGTATCGTTTCCATCTTTGCAAAATTGGTCATAAATTTCTAAAGCCATTTTTCCTAATGGTGTTTCTGCATTCACACTCTTGGCACAATCATTTGCAAGTTTAAGATCTTTATTCATCATTCCTGCAGAGAAACCTGGACGATAATTGTTATTAGAGGGTGTACCATCAATTAAACCAGGTAAAGGAGGATACACTGAAATTGGCCAACTGTTACCAGATGCATTTTTCATAATTTCATGAACTTTTTTAATATCTATGTTTAATCTTTTTGCTAACATTAATGACTCTGAAGCAGCAATCATTGCAATACCTAAAGCCATGTTGTTACAAATTTTGGCACCATTACCACTACCTAAATCACCTGCATGAAATATATTTTTTCCCATAATTTTTAATAAAGGAAGCGCTTTTTCAAATGCTTTTTTCGATCCACCAACCATTATATTTAAAGTTGCTTTTTGAGCTCCCATTACTCCACCACTAACTGGCGCATCAATCATTTCTATTCCTAATTCTGAAGCTTTTTTTCCAATTTCAACAGAAGTTTGAATATCAATTGTTGAACAATCAATTAGCAAACAATTTTTTAAAACTTTATTTATTATTCCATTATCCCCTAAATAAACTTCCTTGGAATGCTTGCCCTCTGGAAGCATAGTAATAACTGTTTCTACATCATCTGTAATTAGGTCATCTAAATTTTCGATTGTCTCAAGATTTTTATCTTTTGCAATCTCAAGCATTTTTTTTGAGACATCAAAAACTTTTACAGATTTTCCTGCCTTCATTAAATTTTCAGCCATTGGACAACCCATGTTGCCAACGCCTATGAAAGCTATCAATTTAGACATTTTAATTTACTTTATTAATACAGTTTCCAGTTCTAAAAAATTCATCTAGATTATCAATTGCTAAATTTCCCATTGCAATTCTCGTGTCCTTTGTTGCACTCCCGAGATGAGGTAAAACAAAAGCACTTGGAATTTTTAAATAACCAGGATTTAAATTTGGTTCGTTTTTATAAACATCTAATCCTGCTGCATAAATTTTTCTTCTATTCAATGCATCAATTAAAGCTTCATCATCAACTATATCACCTCTAGCAACATTAGTTATCACGGCACCTTTGGGAAAATACTCAACAGTTTCTTTATTAATTAGGTTCTCTGTTTCCTTTGTGGCTGGACAACAAATTGATAAAACATCTGAGACTGAAAAAAGACTTTTTATGCTGTCATGATATATTGCACCTTGCTCTTTATCTTCGCTTAATTTTGAACGATTATGATAATGAATGACCATACCCAAAGATTTTGCAATTTTTGCAATTTTTTGTCCAATACGCCCCATACCTAAAATTCCTAATCTTGTTCCTGTTAATTGTTTTCCAATTAAATAATCAGCAGACCATTTCCATCCACCTTCTTTAGCAGACTCTATTCCTTCGGTAGCTCTCCTGCATGCTCCTAGAATCAACAAAATTCCAATCTCTGCTGTAGCATCAGATAAAACTTCTGGTGTATTAGTTACAGCTATACCTCTATTTTTTGCTGCTTCTAAATCAATATTTCCAAATCCAACTGCAAAATTTGAAATAATTTTTACAGAGTCTGGTAATTGATTAATTGTTTCTGCATCTAATTTTTCAGTTAGTGATGATAATATTCCATCAAATCCTTCACTCATTTCAATAATTTTTTTTTGTGAATAAAGTTCATCATTAGTATTAAATTTAGCATCAAATAATTTGGATGCTTTATCTTCACTTTCTCTTATTAAACGTCTTGTAATTAAAACCTTTTTCATAATTTTTATTTTAAAATTTCAGGTTTTGGTCCTCCGGTGTACCAATCTAAAACTTCAATTGTATGTAATATTGGAACTTTAGTACCATGAGCGATTTGGGTAATACAACCAATATTTCCTGTAGAGATAAAATCTGGATTTAAACTTTCAATATTATTTACTTTTTTCTTTAATAATTGTTTTGCAATTTTTGATTGCAAAATGTTGTAGGTACCAGCTGATCCACAACATATATGGCCTTCTGGAATTTCCATAATTTCATTATTAGTTTTTTCAAGTAGTGAAACTGGTTGTGAATGAACCTTTTGACCATGCTGCATTGAACACGCAGAGTGATATGCTACTTTATATTTTTTTCCTTTATCTTTAATATCAAGTTTCAAACTTTCAAATATATATTCTGATATATCTTTTGTAAGTTCTGATATTACTTTGGCTTTTTTACTTAGCTCTTTATCTTCACGAAAAATAAATCCATAATCTTTCATGGTTGTTCCACAACCAGATGTATTTGATAAAATTGCATCCAAATTTCCTTTTTGATGCTCCTCGTACCAAGTGTTTATATTGTTTTTAAAATCTTGATGAGCATCCTCCTCTTTTCCAAGATGATGATTTAATGATCCGCAGCAACGAATTTTTTTTGGAACAACTACTTCTACGCCGTGTCTGTTTAATAACCTTATTGTTGCTTCATTTATTTGAGGTGATATTTCTTTTTGTACACATCCTGTTAAAAGAGCAACTCTAGCAATTCTTTTTTTAGTGGAGGATTTGTAAACTTCTTTTATTGGTAAACTTTTTTTAGGAAAATTTGTAGGCATTAATTCAATCATATCCTTAATTTTTGATGGCATTAAGAATTTGAATGGCTTTGATAATTTTACTAATAAACTTGATAATCGAAAAACTTTTGTATTTGGAAGAGTAATAGATAAAAAATACCTTATAAGTTTATCAAAGAGAGATCTTTGATAATTTTTTTCGATATATTTTTTTCCATGATCAATTATGTGCATGTAATTTACTCCTGCAGGACAAGTAGTCATACAGCTGTAACATGAGAGGCATCGATCGATATGCTTTACAACTTTTTCTGTTGGTTTCCTATTATTTTCGAGCATATCTTTAATAAGATAAATACGTCCTCTAGGACCATCTAACTCATCACCTAAAAGTTGATGCGTAGGGCATGTAGCATTACACATTCCACAATGCACACACTTTTTAAAAACTTTTTCGTTTGCAAAATTGTCAGGATCTCTAAGCTGTTCTTCAGTAAATTTTGTTTGCATTAAACACCTCTATACATTTTACCTGGGTTTAAAATTCTTTTAGGATCAAAACTTTGTTTTACTTTTTCAGAAATCATTAAACGTACTTTATCAACAGTAAAAATAGCTTCTCCGTAGTCATATTCTGATGAAGTTTTAATTACTGTCAAATATCCTCCAAAATCTTTTGCCATTTTTTTTAAGTCTTTAATCTTTTCTTCTTTTTTACTATTAACTTCAATCCAGAATAACGACCCACACCAATCAACAAAATAGTTGTGGTTGTTTTCTAGATATTTACATAGTTTTGAACCATTTGCAGGTGGTATCACCATTCGTATTAAATTATGCTCAGTCTTTTCAAACACCTGTAGATTATTAACTTTTTTCCAAAATGGTTCTGATTGATAAACATCAAGAATAGAAATTTCGGAATTACTTAATTTAAGTTCTTTTTTTAAATTGTTAATTTTTTCCTCAATTGAAATTTTATCCCCTTCAACTCTAAATGCTATAAATGAAACATTTGATTTAAGATCATTAAACTTAAAAACAGAATTTTTTTTTGTAACAAAATCTTTATCCTTTGATTGTTCCGGTACAAAAACGGCACCAGAAATTTCGCTACTTGAGCTGGATAGTTTATTAAAAAAATCATAAATTTGTTCAAAATTACTAGGATAAATTATTACAGTTTTAGAAGAATCTTTCTTAGGTAACACCTTTAATGTAATTTCAGTTAAAGCAACAAGAGTGCCAAACGAACCAGCTATAAGTTTTGATAAATCATAACCTGTAACATTTTTTACAACAGTACCTCCTGATTTAATTATATCTCCTTTTCCATTAACTCCCTTAAAACCTAGGATATGATCTCTCACACTACCAACTTTAAATCTTCGTGAACCTGCGTAATTGCATGACAAGTATCCTGCTATTGTACCTTTATTTGACTTACCCTCATTAATATATCCAAAGTCTATTGGTTCAAAAGCTAGCTCCTGATTATTTTCACTTAAGACCTGCTCGATCTCATTAATTGGGGTGCAGGCTTTTACTTTAATATACAATTCTTCAGGTCTATAATCGATAATACCTGAAATTTTAGACAAAGATGTAGTGTTAGCTGACTGCGTTTTATTTCCAATAAAACTTTTTGAATTGTTACCGATAATTACTGTTGGAGAATCTTGTTTGTACAATTCCCGAATTAAATCTGAAACTTCTACCTCATCTTTGGGATAATAGATGTTATTAGAATCTTGGAAGATCTGGGAATTTATCTTTATTTTTGTGGACATGAACCCTTCCTTCCTCTGCACATTTTCTAAGTATAGGATAAACTTTTCCAGGATTTAATAAATTTTTTTCATCCAATGACTTTTTGATGCTCAATTGTTGTTGAATATCATTATCATTAAACATTTCACACATAAGTTCTCGTTTTTCTATACCAACACCATGCTCTCCTGTAATTACACCACCAAGTCTTACACATGTTTTTAATATTTCTGAACCAAACTCCTCAGTTTTTCTAAGTTGCTCTTTATCATTTCCATCAAACATAATAAGTGGATGTAAATTTCCATCACCTGCGTGAAAACAATTTGCCACTGGTAGTTCATATTTTTTTGATAATTTTTTTATTTCTAACAATGCTTCAGCAAGCTTGCCTCTTGGAATAGAACCATCCATACAATAGTAATCAGGTGCCATAGCTCCACATGCAGGAAAAGCTGCTTTTCTTCCAGCCCAAAATGAAAGTCTTTCTTTCTCACTATTGCTAAGTTTAAGACTAGAGCAATTATTTTTTTTACAGATTACCTCTACTTTTTTAATTAACTCATTAACCTCTGATTCCGTACCATCAAGTTCCACTATTAATAATAATTCTGCGTCTCGTGGATATCCTGCTTTACTAAAATTATCTGTTGCCTCAATTAAAGCTTTATCCATTATTTCCATTCCTGCAGGCACTATTCCACTTGAAATAATTTCTGAAGCTGCATCTCCACCTTCTTTAATAGATGGAAAACCTATCAAAGCAGCTCTTACTACTTCAGGTGTTTTTAAAATTTTAACTGTAACTTCAGTGACAACTCCCAATAATCCCTCTGAACCACAAATTAAACCCATAAGATCATATCCCTCTTGATCAAAAGATTTTCCTCCAAATCTACAAATAGTTCCATCCATCATAACCATTTGTACACCTAAAATATTGTTTGTAGTCGTTCCATACTTTAATGAGTGAACTCCACCAGAATTTTCAGCAACATTTCCACCTATAGAACATGCTAACTGGCTCGAAGGGTCTGGGGCATAATAAAATCTTTTGTTTTGAACTGCATGAGTAATGCCTAGATTTGTAACTCCTGGCTGAGTAACAACACATTTATTTTCGTAATCAATTTCCAATATTTTATTAAATTTTCCCAAACCAAGAAGAATAGCATCTTGAAGAGGTAATGCTCCGCCAGACAATCCTGTGCCTGCGCCTCTTGGTACAACTTTAATATTTTCACTATGACAAAATTTTAATATCTCACTTACTTCTTCTGTGTTTTCTGGAAGTACTACGGCTAATGGTGTTTGCGTATAAACTGATAAAGCATCAGTTTCATATGGTCTTAATTCATCAGCCTCACTCAGTACATTTTCTATATTAGTTAATTTTGAAAGTTTTTTTACTATTTCACTTTTTCTATTTAAAATAGAACTATCAATTTTTGGTAAAGCTATTTCAGACATAGCTTAGCCTAACATTTTTTTGATATTTTCCAATGCGTTAGAAATGTTATCTCGAGAGGCTGCAAAGCTAAATCTTACGTAATCTTTGCATGTTTTTCCAAAAGCTGTACCGGGAACTATAGCAACGCCTGCCTCATGCATAGCTCTTTTACAGAATTCACTTCCATCCATTCCAGTTCCAATAACTTTAGGAAATGCATAAAATGCTCCACCAGGTAAACTACACTCTATACCAGGTAAACTATTCAAACCTTCATGAATTAATTTTCTTCTTAATGTGAACTTTTCCATCATCTCATCAATTGAGTCATCAGGTCCATCTAAGGCAGCAATACCTGCAAACTGAGCAGCAGCATTCACGCAAGACACACTATTAATTAATAATTTATTTACATGTTCAACTAAATTTTCTGGCCAAAAACTCCAACCAAGTCTCCAACCTGTCATTGAGTAAGCTTTACTCCAACCTTCTAAAACTATTAATCTTTCTCTTAACTCAGGATAATTAAAGAATGTTGGCATTTCTTTATCATCAAAAATTTGTCTACTATAAATTTCATCACTTAAAATAGTCACATGAGGATGTTTTTTTAAACCCTCAGCCAATTTGTCTATCTCTGATTTTTCTACAAAACTTCCAGTAGGATTATTTGGATTTATTAAAATTAATAATCTAGTTTTATCCGTAATTAGAGATAAAATTTTATCTGCACTAAACTTTAAATCTTTATCTTCAGTTAGATCGTAAGGCACTGCAGTAGAACCAGTATAATTAATCATTGATTCATAAATAGGAAATGCTGGAGTTGGATGAATTATCTCCGCGCCTGGCTCACCAAAACACTGAATTGCATAATGCATTGTTGGTTTTCCACCCGGCATAATAATAACCCTTTCAGGATCTACCTCTGCACTATAACGTTTATTTATCCATCTAGTGACTGCCTGTCTACACTCTAAAATACCATTCGAAAGAACATATCCATGATGTCCATCATCAAGAGCTTTTTTTGCTGCTTCGACTACATGTTTTGGAGTCTTGAAATCAGGTTGACCTAGACCTAAATGAATCATCGGTTTACCTTGAGCTTCAAGTTTTTTTGCTTCAGCTAAAACAGAAAAAGCGCTTTCAGTTCCAAGCCTATTTAAAGATTTTGCAAGTTCCATAACAATTTAAAAATTAAAATCGACAAACTAAACGAAAATTAGTTTTTTGTCTATTTAGTTTAAAAGTTTAATTTATCAAATAAATGCCTAAAATTCTTATATTTTAGTCTCTATATATTATTTTTGACGCATCAAGATCTTTAACAGACTTACAGCCCATTAAAATCATATTTCTTCTAATTTCTTTTTGCATATTTTCTAAAAGTCTCTCGACACCTTTTTGTCCGCCTGCGCCTAAACTAAAAAGAAATGCTTTTCCAAAACTGCAAGCTGTTGCTCCAGCAGCTAGAGCTTTAAGAACATGTGTTCCCCTTCTTACACCGCCATCAAGAATAATCTCTAATTTATCACCAACTGCATCTGATATTGCTTTAACTTGATCAAATGGAGATCTTGACCCATCAAGTTGTCTTCCTCCATGATTTGAAATCATAATTGCTGTACAACCAATATCTATTGCTCTTTTAGCATCTTCTACTGACATTACACCTTTTAATGCCATAGGCTTATTCCATTTTTTTATGCAATATTCTGCGTCTTTCCAATTCATTGCTGGATCATATTGTTCATTAATATAATCCATAACTGATTTTGCAATATTGGTACCTTTATCAGTTTTGTTTTTTATGTTTGCTAATTCAAATTTTTTATTTGTAAAGTATTTGAAAACCCATCCTGGTCTCATTGCAAAACTCAATAAACTATCCAAAGTAAATTTAGGTGGTGTCGTAAATCCAGTTCTATGATCTCTTTCTCTATTTCCAGCAACAAGTGTATCTACAGTAATACACATTCCATCAAAATTAGCTCTACTACATCTTTCAATTAAATCATCAGTAATTGATTTATCTTTGTGAATATAAAGTTGAAAAAGTTTTGGCCCACTAGAAATATTTGCAACTTCTTCAATTGAAAAAGACGCCATTGTGGACATGCTGTAAATTGTGTCAAACTTCTCTGCAGCTCTAGCAGAAGCCTTGTCGCCCTCAGGATCATACAAACTTTGCATTGCCGTAGGAGATAAAAATAATGGCATGCTAATTTTTCTGCCAAAAACAGTGGTGGATAAATCTGGCTCTCCAACACTATTAAGAATATTAGGAACTAAATCACAATCATTAAAAGCTTCTGTATTTCTATTTAAAGTGACTTCATCATCCGCTCCACCATCAATATAATGAAAAATAGGGGCCGGTAATTTCTTTTTAGCTAATTTTCGAAAATCATCAAAATTATAACAGTCATTAATATTCATGATGAATCTTTATTAAAAGTTTTTAAAGAAATTAAACATATAACTATTTGCCCCAGGATTTTTATCTCCTAAACTTGCATTAGATATATGATTATAGGAAAAACCTAATTCACTTGTTTCTGACAGATCAAGTGAAATTTGAAGTTCACTTTTAAATTCAATTAAATGGCCTAAATCTTTACCATCTCCCTCATGATATATACCTGGTGTAAAGCTAGGTGTTAAATTTAATGCCCCTAATTTATACTGAGCTTGAACACCTGTATAAAAATATCCAGCATTATCAGCAGTAAATAAAATTCCAGTTATAGGAGAAAGATTTCCTAAAAAAGTATCTCTATTTAAATTTTCATTTTGATGTTGAAAACCAATTAAAGTTGATTTTTTTCCATCATCGCTAAAATCAAACATTCCTGTGTAAACACTAAATTCTGTATTTTGATCTTTTAAAACTTTTTCCTCTGCAATCGAGGAAAATGCGAATGTGATCATTAACAAATTGATAAAAAATTTTTTTAAATTCATCACTAATTAATTTATTTTTTAACTATAAAGCTTTTGTAGATTATTGCACCTCCGATTAAAAATATCAATATCGGCAATAACCATAGAATATATGTGTTTTTATTTAAACCAGGATCGTAAAGTATCCATTCTCCATATTTAATTTTAAAATATTCATAAATTTGATCTTCAGAAAGACCTTCTTTAAGCTTTTTATCAACTACAATTTTTAAACTGTTTGCAAATTCAGAGTCCGAATCGTAAACCGATTGACCTTGACATATAAGACATCGTAAATTTTTAGTTATTTTATTTCTTTTATCGTTCTCTTCAGCATTAACAATAATTAAAGGGAATAAAATTATAACAATTAAAAAAAATTTAAAAAATTTCATTTTATCAATAAATTAATTTCATCAACTAATTCTTGGTTAAGAGGTCCAATATATTTTTTAATAATTTTATTATTATAAATTAAAAATGATTCAGGAACCCCATATGCTCCCCACTCAATTGAAATTGTGCCATCTAAATCAATAAAGATTTCTTTATAAGGGTTTCCTAGTTCTTTTAAAAAATTTTCTGCATTTTTTAAATTATCTTTATAATTTATCCCAATAATATTTACTTTATTTTCTAAATTTAATTTCGTCAAAAGAGGATGCTCTTGTCGACATGGTACACACCAAGATGACCAAATATTTAATAAATAAACCTTATCTAATTCAAAGATACTTGATGATTTCACATTTTCTCCAGAAAAAAATTCTTTGGTATTAAACACTGGTATCTCTTTTGTTGTGTTAACATCTGGAGTGTATATTTTTGAGTCTTCTAAACCTTTGTAAAAAAAAACAAATATTATTCCAAAAATAATAATAACTGAAAAAGGTAATATTTTATTTTTCATGATCTTTTTTGTAAACAGCTAACAATGCCAGCAAAAGATATTAGAATTACTGATAACCAGATCCATAACATAAATGGTTTAACTTGGTATCTTACGTTGAAAAAATCTTGATTTTGAACCAGATTAATTACAATAAATTTATCTGACATAAGTGTTGTTTTAATATCAGCTTCACTTGTGGCAATGACAGGTTGATTATAAATTCTCAACTCTGGCGAAAATCTATCCTCTTCACCATTCAAATTACTTATAGAAAAATTCGCAATAATAACATTATAATTTTTTTCTTTTTTTTGATCAACACTTTCAAAAAATATCTTAGTTTTCGAATTTTCAAAAGTTTCACCAACCTTGAGATTTGTTATAATTTCGCTTGCAAATATATTGTTAAACAAGATACTTAGGATCAATAAACTAAATCCAAAATGAGCAATATTTTGTGAAATATTTTTATATTTTTTTACAAAAAAATCTCGCAAGGTAATAAAGAATAAATAAAGCGCGCTCGATATCAAAATTGTATTTATTAAAATATTTTGATTAAAATTTTTTAATACTAAAAATGCTAATAAAATTGAGATAATTAAAAAAGAAATTAAATAAATCTTATCTTCTAATTGAGATTTAATCCATTTTAATTTTGGACCTATCGCCATCATAAGTAAAAATGGAATTAAAAATGGAATTATCAATTTATGATAAAATGGTGGTCCGACAGATATTTTTTGAGAAGAAATTACATCTAAAAAAATTGGATAAACGGTACCTATTAGTACAACAGATAAAAAATACATCATGAACCAGTTATTAATTAATATTGAAGTTTCTTTGCTCAACCAAAAAAAACTATAAGATTTTCTGTCATTATCTTTATGAAAAAAGAAAAAAATTAAAATAGATAAAAAAATCAAAATGAATAGAAAAACAAGAATAAATAATCCTCTTTCAGGATCATTAGCAAATGTATGAACTGAATTTAATATTCCTGATCTTACTAAAAATGTTCCACACATACTTAATGTAAATGTTGCAATAGAAAGAATTATTACCCATGAAGTTAAAATAGATTTTTTTTCTAATACTAAAATACAATGTAAAAGAGTGGTTAATGCAAGCCACGGCATTAGAGAAACATTCTCAACTGGATCCCAAAACCAAAAACCTCCCCAGCCCAATTCGTAATAAGCCCAAATTGATCCAAGTAGTATTCCTAAAGTCAAAAATATCCATGAAATTAAGATCCATTTTTTTATATGTGATGCCCAACTAGTAGAAATAATTTTTAAACTTGTTGCTGCCAAAACAGATGAAAAAATAATTGAAGAACCAACATAGCCTAAATATAAAACAGGTGGATGAATTGCTAAAGCGGGATCTTGTAAAATTGGATTTAATCCAAGTCCTTCAGTAGGTATTGGAAAAATATAATTAAATGGATTTGATGTTTTGATTAAAAATAAAAAGAAACCAACTATTATTATTTGTTGAAAAACTAGAGTTAAAATTTTGTATTTTACTGGTTGATTTTTAGTCCTTACTAAAAATAAGAAAATAAATAACGTTAAAACAAGTAACCATAATAATAAACTACCTTCATGATTGCCCCAGGTTCCACTTATTTTGTAAAATAATGGCTTGGTGGTGTGAGAATTATTAAATACTGTTTCGTTACTAAAATCCGAAATAACAAAAGAAAAAATCAAACACAAAAAACTAATGACAACAAAAAACAATTGTAAAAATGTAAATGATAATATTTTGGTATCTAATATGTTTGAGTTATTAAAATTTTTATATGAAAAATAAAATAATGATAATCCAATAAATAATCCTATTATTAATGAATAATATCCAATAAAATTATAGATCAATTTATTTTTCTCCTAATGCTTCTTTTACTTCCGGTGGCATATAATTTTCATCGTGCTTAGCTAAAATTTTTGTTGCAGAGAAAAAGCTTCTATCTTTCAAAAAACCTTCTGCAACAACCCCTTTTCCTTCAGCGAATAAATTTGGTACTGCTCCTGAGTAAGTAACATTTATTTCATTTTTAAAGTCAGTAATTATAAAATTAACTTCATTTGAACTTATGGAAATAGAGTTTTTTTTAACCATTCCTCCAACTCTTATTTTGCTTTTATCTATTTCAGAAAGTGATTTTATCTCGGAAGGAGATTGAAAATATACAACATTTTCCTCTAATGATCTTAAAATCAAAAATGTTGTTAAAATTAAAGTAATTAAGATTATTACTACAAAAAGAAATCTTAATTTAACTTTTCGACCATACATGGTTTAAAAGTTAATTATTTGTTACGTTTGCTAAAATTTCTTTATTTATTCTCTGTGATTTTGCAGAATTAGCTTGCTCAGTAGTAAGTGACCCAAATTTAGCAACAAATTTGTTTTGTTCTTTAACAAATTGCATTTTAGTTACCAAATATAAACCTAGGAAACTTAATAAGGTAAAACTAAAAGCAGATAACACGTACACTGCATATCCATTCATAAAAAATAATTCATTTATCATAATCTATCTAAGCCTTTATTTTTAATTTTTATCAGTTCTGTATTATATTTCATTAAGAAAATTAACAATGAAAAAAGAGCAAATGCCGCAGTCATTATCAATAATGGGTAAAGCATTGATGAATGAATTGAGCTTTTTGATAAAATATTAATAGATGCAGGTTGATGAAGTGTATTCCACCAATCAACTGAGTACTTTATAATTGGAACATTAATAATTCCTAAAATAGTTATAAAAGTTGAAATCTTATAGACTTTTTCTTCCTTATCATAAATTCTCCATACAATTAAATACATTGCATAGAACAAAGCTAAAATTAGCATTGAAGTAATTCTTGCATCCCAAGCCCACCATGTTCCCCAAGTTGGTTTTCCCCAAATTGATCCTGTAACTAAAGCTATAATATTAAAAACAAATCCCGAAGGAGCTAAACTTTTAGAGATCAAAAAAAAGTTTTTGTTTCTAAATACAAAACCACAAATAGATAAGAAAGTTATAGAAGAAAATATTCCAAGTGAAATCCAAGCTGCAGGAACGTGAACATACATAATCCTAACCGCATCACTTTGTTTGTAATCTTCAGGAGATATGACTAATCCCTCAACTAAACCAACACTTAATACAACAATAAACAAAAATAAAACATACTTAGGTGCTTTTGACGTAATTTTGAAAATCTTGTTAGGTTCAAAAAGTTTAAACATATTTTAATTTAGAATTTTTTTTGTTGATTTCTATTATGAAATAGTTTTCTGATCAAGAATGCAGAGGGGAGATAATAAGATTGAAATTAACGTTTAACACTCTTGACCAGAAGATACTAAAAATATAGCTAATTTGTATGGCCTAGATTTGAGCTAAATGTGGTTGAATGATGGTTGGCTTAATTAGAAAGCTTGAAATAACTGGAGCCTTTTTTTCCTGAAAAAATCTCTTCAATTAAAGGGTGTTTTATTGGTTCATCAGAGTCATCCATGAGCAAGTTTTGCTCAGAAACATAGGCTTCATAAGTTATCTCATCATTTTCTGCTAATAGGTGATAAAACGGTTGATCTTTTCTTGGTCTCACATTTTTTGGAATAGATTGATACCATTCCTCAGAATTATTAAATTCAAAATCAACATCATAAATCACACCTCTAAATTCAAAGTGTTTATGCTTTACGATGTCTCCAATTGAAAATTTTGCTTTTTGGACTGGCATTAATCTTAGTATGGGTATTTAAAAATAAAAATCAATGCTAAAAATATAAATGTTTTGTGATGTGGCAAATATGTTAATATCTTTTTAGTGAATAAATCTTTTTTAAAATTTGTTACTGATTTCGGTCCTTTAGCAATATTTTTTTTCTATTATTACAATAGTGGTAAAAATTTATCAGTAGCAATACCTCCACTGATAGTTGCAACTTTAGTTGCATTAGCAGTGGTTTGGTTTTTTGAAAAAAAAATTCCTCCAATGCCTTTGGTGAGTGGAATTTTAATTACTTTGTTTGGTGGATTAACTATTTACTTTAATGATCCTATATTTATTTATGTAAAACCAACAATCATCAATATCATGTTTGCTCTTGCATTATTTTTAGGGAAATATTTTACCAATGAACCTATTCTTAAAAAAATTATGGGTAAATCTATCCCTCTAACTGATATTGGATGGGAAATTCTTAATAAACGATGGATGTATTTTTTCTTTGGCCTTGCTTTATTAAATGAATTTATTTGGAGAACTCAAACAGAAGAATTTTGGGTTAATTTTAAGGTGTGGGGAATGCTTCCAATCACAATAATATTCACAGGGTTCCAAGTACCATTAATTAATAAACATAAGATTGATGCGTAGTAATTTAAAATTAGTAGTAAATAATCCTGATAATAAAATTGAAGAAAAACACTTTTTTGAAAAAGATGAGCTAAAAATTATATTAGACTTATATGCTAAGATGGTTTCTGAAGGATCTTGGAAAGATTATGGTTTAAGTATATCGAGTAAACAAGTGGGTTTTAGTGTTTTTAGAAATGCTGCTGAAAATGCCCTATATAAAATTTGTAAAAATTTTAAGCCTAAAAATAAAAATCTTAAATATTTGATTACTGATACAAGTGGTAAAATATTAAAAAATTCTCACGATCTTAGAATTTTATTAAAAAATACCAACTGGAAAAAACTTCAAAAATAAATTTATCTTCTTTGCCCAAATAATCTTAATAACATTATAAATAAATTGATAAAATCTAGATATAAAGTTAAAGCGCCCATTACAGCTTTCTTGCCCATTAACTCACCTGAGTCTGAAGCAACATACATATTTTTGATTTTTTGAGTGTCATAAGCTGTTAAACCCACAAATATTAAAACACCTAGAATTGAAATCACAAAATACATCATTGAAGATTTCATAAAGATATTAACAATTGAAGCTATAATTATTCCAATTAGACCCATCATTAAAAAAGATCCAAACTTTGTAAGATCTCTTTTAGTTGTATATCCGTAGATACTCATCGCTCCAAACGTTGCAGATGTGATGAAGAAAACTCTTGTCACACTCATTCCAGTGTAAACTAATAAGATTGAAGATAAAGATAGACCCATCAAAGCTGCGAAAACCCAAAACGTAGTTTGTGCTTTTGATGCGCTCATCTTATTAATTCCAAAACTCATGTAAAAAACGATACCTAGAGGAGCTAACATTACAAGCCACTTAAGACCTGATAAATAAATTGCATTCCCCATCTGCGTTAAACCAACGATTGAACCTGCATCGTTAGTAACAACAGACATTTTGAATGTTAATAATGCTACTATTCCAGTTAGCAATATACCTGTTGCCATATAATTATAAACTTTTAGCATATAGGCTCTTAAGCCTTCATCCATTACAGCAGCTGTTTGTTGTGCTGCTTTTGCTCTATTTAGTATTCCGTTTTTATCAAATTTCATAATAAGTAATATATATATTCTTTTACTAATTATTCAAGATACCTTAAAAAGATTAACAAAATTTTAACTTAATATTTCAAATGAATTACAAAAATTTAGGTAATACCGATATTAAAGTAAGTACAATTTGTCTCGGTACTATGACGTGGGGAGAGCAAAATACTGAGCTTGAAGCATTTGAACAAATGGATTTTGCTTTAGATCAAGGAGTAAACTTTTGGGACACTGCCGAATTATATGCAGTACCTCCGAGAAAAGAAACCTACGGTGATACAGAAGAAATTATTGGGAACTGGTTTCAAAATACAAAAAAAAGAGGCAAAGTTATTCTTGCAACAAAAGTTGCTGGCCCAGCAAGAGATTATTTAAGAAGTGGAGAAAATAGTTTTACAGGTCCAAATTTAGAATCTGCTTTAAATGACAGTCTCAAAAGGCTTAAAACTGATTATATAGATTTATATCAACTTCATTGGCCAGAAAGAAATGTAAATAATTTTGGAAGACTTGGTTATGTTCACAAAGAAAACGAATGGAATAAATTTGAAGATATTCTTACAGAATTAAATAAATATATTGATCAGGGAAAAATAAGATATGTTGGTTTGTCAAATGAAACCCCGTGGGGAGTTTTAAATTATCTCCAATTATCTAAAGACAAAAAATTACCAAGGATGATGTCAATTCAAAATCCTTATAGCTTATTAAACAGATCTTACGAAGTTGGATTAGCTGAAGTTTCTATAAGAGAAAATATTGGCTGCTTAGCTTACTCGCCACTTGCAAGTGGATATTTAAGTGGGAAATATAGAAACAAAAGTTTTCCTAAAGGATCAAGAATGGAGAGAGATTTTGATTTCTGGACAAGATATAGAAAGCCGAATACTGAGGATGCAGTTGAACATTATTACAAAATTAGTGAAAAATTTGATCTAGATATGAGTCAAATGTCTATTAAATTTTGTGAAATCCAAGACTTTATGACCAGTGTAATAATTGGAGCAACTACAATGGAGCAGTTGAAAACAAATATAGAAAGTGTAAATGTAAACTTATCTGATGATGTCATTAAAGAAATTAACCAAGTACAAACAATTTATCCAAATCCATGTCCATAATTAAAAAAATTACAATATTTTTAGGAATATTCTTTATAAGTGGTGTTACTCAACTTTCAGCCCAAGAAATTAAAAAAATTGGCAAATATAAAGATTGGGAGGCAATGGTTGTTATGGATGCTGACGGTAAAGTATGCTTTGCACAATCTTTACCTATTTTGCAAGCACCCAAAACTAATAAAAGAGACGCAAAATTATTTGTAGCATTTAGACCAAACGATAATATAAAAAATGAAGTAAGTGTTACCCCGGGTTATGAATTCAACAAAAATAATTCTGTAACAGCTGCTTCAGGGAAGAATAAATTTAAATTTGATATTAAAGAACAAGGTTTTGCGTGGATTGCAGACAATAAAATCGAATTAAAAATGATCAAACAAATGAGAAAAGGATCTAGAATTATGATCACTGGATACAATCAACAAGGTTCTCAAACAATTGATCATTACTCATTGCTAGGATTTACTAAAGCTTATAACGCTTCAAGAAAAGCTTGTAGTTAATTCAATGAAATCAAAAAAGAAAATTGTTCTAGCTTATTCTGGAGGGCTCGATACTTCTATAATTTTAAAATGGCTTCAAGAAAATTATGATGCAGATGTAATTTGTTATACAGCAGATGTTGGACAAGAAATTGATAGAAAAAAAATTATTACTAATGCAAAAAAACTTGGTGTTAAAAATATAATTATTAAAGATTTAAAAGATATTTTTGTTAAGGATTATGTTTATCCCATGATCAGAGGACACGCGATCTATGAGGGTGTTTATTTATTAGGGACATCAATAGCAAGACCTCTTATTGCAAAAGATCAAATAAGAGTAGCTAAAAAATTTAAAGCCTATGCAGTTTCGCATGGAGCAACTGGTAAAGGCAATGACCAAGTTAGATTTGAATTAGGCTATCATTATTTTGGGCCTAAAATTAAAATCATAGCTCCGTGGAGAATTTGGAAACTAAAATCTAGAACAGACTTAATTAATTATGCAAAAAAACACGGCATAGCTATACCTAAAGATAAAAAAGGTGCGCCTCCTTTTTCAGTAGATGACAATTTATTTCATACATCAACTGAAGGTAAGGTTTTAGAAAATCCAAAAAATTCAGCACCAGAATTTATTTTCCAGCGAACAATTTCTCCGGAAAAGGCACCAAACAAATCATCGTTTATTACTATCAATTTTAAAAACGGTGATCCTTTTGGAATAAATGGAAAAAAAATGTATCCAGCTAAATTATTAACAAAGCTCAATGACATCGCAGGTAAAAATGGAATTGGAAGAGTTGACTTAGTGGAGAATAGATTTTTAGGTATCAAATCTAGAGGTGTATATGAAACGCCCGGTGGAACTCTTTTAATCAATGCTCATCGAGCAATTGAGTCAGTTACTTTAGACAAAGAAACTATGCACAAAAAAGATCAAATAATGTCTAGATATGCAGAGTTAATTTACAATGGTTATTGGTACTCAAAAGAAAGATTTAAACTTCAAAAAATTGTAGATTTAAAAAGAAGCAAAGTTAATGGCTCAGTTAAACTTAAATTGTATAAAGGAAATATTACAATTCAATCTAGAGTTACTAATAGCAGTGCTTACTCGATGAAAAAAGTCTCATTTGAAGAAAATAAGTCATTTAATAAATCTAACGTTGAAAGATTTATCAATTTTCACAAAAAAAAGCTTCGTTCTTAGTAACGTTTAGGACAAATTGACATTTGTTTAAATCACTAAAAATTATATCCTTAGACCATGGAATCAATAAAGAATTGGATGAGAGATGCTGCAAATATTTTATTTGATGATAGTAAGAATGATCTACGCGCACTTCCTAAGACAGTTAGATTACAAATTCTTTTAGTTTTAAGTTTTATTTGGACTACTGTTTTTAGTTTATATGTTTTTTCTTACACAACTTTTGCATTTGGATGGGCTGGACTTTTTTTAGCTCATATAGGTTTAATATTTGCTGTCTATATGACTTTTAAACAATTCCATAGAGCTGAAGAGAAGTCTGCAAGTGTTTTTCAAACAAAGAATTTTGATCCTTTTAAAATCATGGTTATAGTTTTTGTAATAGTATTTATATTTGTATTTTCAAAAGGAATTGAAGTTTTGACAAGTCCAAACCCGAACTCTTATTCAATCCCTTATGATGGTCCCTTAAAATCTGCAATTGAAAAATGGTTACCTTTTAGTAAAGATAAATAATGGATAAGATAGCAAAAAACTTACAGTTAGCACTAATGGTTATTATCTTAATCAGTACTGTTATTGCTGTTGGGATTGAAATGAAAAACATGTTTTTAAATCAATCTGTTACATTAGCAGATTTGCTTTTAATGTTTCTTTATTTGGAGGTACTAGCAATGGTTAGGGTTTTTTGGAACCAACAATCTATTAGTATTACCCTACCACTTCTTATCGCGATTACCGCCCTTGCACGATTTATTATTCTACAAGGCAAAGAAATGGATCCTACTGCACTTGTTTATGAAGCAGTAGCTATTTTGTTAATAGCTGGAGCAATTGTTGTTTTAAGATTAAGACATAGTGACAAATTAGGTCTTAAGAAAAAAAAATCAAAATAATTTAAAATGATATTTGAAGCTTCAAGGGCTAAGGCCTTAAATCAATTAAATAATTTTGTTGAGAATAATCTTGGAGAATATTCAAAATTAAGAAATTTTGATTTTGGACCTGAAAAAAGATCTAATATATCTTGCTTATCGCCATACATAACTCATGGAATAATTAATGAAAAAGAAGTCATCCAGAAAGCGCTGAGTAAATTTTCTTTTTCAAAAAATGAAAAGTTTATTCAAGAAGTTCTTTGGCGAACTTATTGGAAGGGTTGGTTAGAACTAAGACCGAATGTTTGGGTAGATTACCTTGTTGAATTAAATCAAATTAGAAATGAATTTCAAAATAATCAATATTATCTTAATGCAATTGAGGGAAAAACAAACATAGATTGCTTTAATGAGTGGGTGAAAGAGCTTAAAGAAAACAATTATTTGCATAATCACACAAGAATGTGGTTTGCTAGTATTTGGATTTTTACTCTAGAATTACCTTGGCAATTAGGAGCAGAATTTTTCATGCAACATCTTTATGATGGAGATGCTGCATCAAATACTCTTGGCTGGAGATGGGTTGCGGGTATTCAAACTCAAGGAAAAAACTACCTTGCAACTGAATGGAATATCAAAAAATTTACTAACAATAGATTTCAGAATATAAAATTAAATGAAAATGCTCCTCCAAAGGTATCTGAAAAATCTTACCAAATAATTAAACAGGATTTCAATAACCCACAAAATATTGAAGAAAAAAATCTTTTAATTTTTGAAAATAATCTCTCGTTTGAAATCACTGACTTTAAAGAAAACAACTTTAAAAAAATTTACTTAGTTTCTAATAAAAATGAAAATAGAGTAATAAAACTCAGTGATAAATTAGCGAAATTTAAATCTCAGTTAATAGAAGATCAAGTACAAAGATTAAAAGATCAATCCATTGATTGCCAGGTTGTGGATATAAGTGAATTAACAAAAATTGAAAATTGTTATGGTTTATATCCAACAGTAGGTGAAAATTTAGATTTTTTAAATTCTAATAATTTAAAGATAGATTTTTTATTCAGAAATCTTGATCAATTGGCTTGGCAATACTGCAATAAAGGTTTTTTTAATTTTAAAAATTATATTCCAAAAATAGTTTCAAGCTTTAATTAAAACCAACGAACCATCCCAATAATTCCAGCGGTTGCATAAAAAAATTGCAAAAATAAAATTCCTTTATGACCACCTCTATAGGCCCAAATTCCAATTAAAATGGCTGACAATAACAGTAGACAAAAACCAAAAAATTCTATTCCTATATTTAAAGCGACAAACAAAGAATACAATATTGCAGTTATAACCCCTGCCCATTCAAAGATTTTATTATTCATAAAAGTTTTTTAAAATTATTATAAAGGATTGTAGAATAGTTATTCATATCTTTCATGTTGTCTTTTGCTGATTGATCAAACTTTTCTAAAGCACCATTACCAAGCTGATCCTCTAAAGCTTTCTTATATTCAGGAACACACCCCCACTCGTTGACTGTGGTATCTTTTATTTCTATGTGAAATTGAATTCCGTAAGCGTGGTTTTGATATTTAAAAATTTGATATTTAGTTATCGGTGAGAAAGCCAGTAAAGTTATATCATTATTATTTTCAATGCCTTGAACCTCATAAGAATGCCATTGTAAGCTTTTTATTTTATCAGGAAACTGTGAAAATAAATTGTCGTTTTCTTTTTCTTTAGAAAAATTAATATCCATAATCCCAATTTCTGCTGGATTTGATTTAACGACCTTACCACCAACTACTTCTCCTAGTAGTTGGCAACCTAAACAAAAACCTAAATAAGGTTTTTTTAGATTAACAACAAATTCTTTAATTGCTTTTTTTTCCTCTATTAACCAAGGATAATCTTGTTCCATATAGGTATCCATTGGACCCCCCATACAAAACATGCCATCAAATTTATTTAAATCGTCTGGTATTTTTTCACCTTCATCTAATTCAATGGTAGTTAAATTAAATCCATCAGCTAACATTAAATCTTTGATATATCCTGGGTCTTCTATTTTTATATGCTGTAGTACTATTATATTCACTAAGCTTAACTTAGCTTAGAACACTTCTTTGAACAATATTTTACTCTTTCCCAATTCAACTTCCATTTTTTTCGCCATGCAAAAGGTCTTTTACAGACAGGACATGTTTTAGTAGGCAAATTTTCTTTTTTCATCCAATTGTATTTTGTTTAATGAATTTATCGGCATCTGATAAAATTAATTTTTTTCTTTCAGATTTCATTTTGTCAAATATCCTTACCATCATCGATAGACGAGGATTTTTTAAAAAGAATTTTCTGTTTCGATCTATAAATCTCCAATAAAGACCATCCATAGTGTTACACCACTCACCTTTTTTAAAATCCATCATTTTCATAAAATATGCAGATCCACAAATATAAGGTTTGGTGGCAAAAATTCCTCCATCACTAAATAATCCCATTCCATAAACATTAGGAACCATAACCCAATCTGAAGAGTCTACGAACATTTCCATGAACCATTTGTAAACAATTGTTGGCTTAATTTCACAAAGGTTCATAATGTTAGATAAGATCATTAACCTTTCAATGTGATGTGACCAACCATGATTAACGGCATTTTTAATTGCATAATCCAAAGGTGGAAGACCAGTGGTCCCATCATACCAAGAACTTTTCATTTTTCTATTTTGTTTAAAAAAATTTCCAGTTTCCATTTCTTTTGAATATGACTGATAAATTCCACGCATAAATTCTCGCCAACCAATTACCTGGCGGATGTAGCCCTCTAAAGAATTCATTCTTATTTTATTTTTCTTATGAAAGTCTAAAACTTTTTGGATTACAAATTCAGGAGTAATTAAACCTAAATTTATATAAGGACTTAATGCACTATGAAATAGAATATTATCTTTTTGATCAACTGCATCCTCATAATCACCAAATAAGTTTGATTTTTCTTTTATAAAAAAATTTAAAAGTTTAACTACATCTTCGTATTCAGTTGCAAGCCAAAAATTATTTGTACTCCCTGGGTGATTTTTAAATTCCTTTTCAATAATAGGCTTTAGTTTTTTTGTATGACTGGTTTCATTTATTTTTGGAAATTTAGGAATTGAAATGTTATTAGGTAATTTATTTCTGTTATCTTCATCAAAGCTCCATTTTCCCCCGATTGGATTACCATCTGAACCCATCAATATCCCTGATTTTTTTCTAACATCTTTATAGAAAGTTGCCATAAAAGGTTTTTTTGATTTTGATAAATAATTTTTAAATTCAGCTCTTGAATTTAAAAACATAGGAGTTTGAACGATATTCCAGTGTATTTTTTCTTTTTTTAAAAATTGTGAAATTTTTTTTTCAAAAAATTTATCCTCTACTTCAAAACTTGAAATTTCTTTTACTTTTTTTTGTGTAATTATTTTTTTTAATTTTTTTAAATAATCATCATTAAATTCTTTGTCTTCAATTTTAAAATAATCTAATTTAAATTTGTTTTTTCTTAATCCATCTGCATAAGAACGCATTGAAGATAAAAATAATAAAATTTTTTGTTTATGATGCTTTTCATAAGTGCATAAACCCTTATCTTCAGCCATAAAAAATAGGTGGTCTTTTTTGAAGCGGTCTAGGTATTTTATTGGAAATAATTGATTACCAAGTATAAAAAATAACTTCATAATTAAATATAACTAATAAAATTTTTTATGTCAGGAAAATATGTAATTTTTGGTGCGACAGGTTCTATTGGATCAAGTTTAGCGGAACAATTAAAAAACTCTGGAAACAATATTCATTTAGTTGGAAGAAATGAAAGTGAACTTAGTTCTATATCTGAAAAACTTGGATGCTCACATACAGTTGCAGATGTTTTAGAGGATGGGTTTATTGAAAAAGTTAAATCAGATATTTCTGAAATTAAAGGCCTAGCTTATTGTGTGGGTTCAATTGATTTAAAACCATTAAGAATGGTAAATGAACAAGACTTTCAAAAATGCATGAAACTTAATCTTTATTCTGCTGTAGAAGCTATTAAAGGATATCAGGAAAGTCTAAAAAAAAGTAAGGGTTCAATAGTATTATTTTCTACTGTTGCTGCTCAAAGAGGTTTTACCAATCATGCAATCATAGCTTCAGCAAAAGCTGCTGTTGAAGGATTGACAGTTTCTCTTGCAGCAGAATTCGCTCCAAACATAAGAGTAAATTGTGTGGCACCAAGTTTAACAAAATCTAAAATAGCAGAACCAATGTTAAAAAATACTGCTATAGCTGAAGGTATTGCAAAAGCACATCCCCTTAAAAGATTAGGCGAAGGTAAAGACTCTGCTGCTCTTGCTAAATTCCTACTAACAGAAGATAGTTCTTGGGTTACAGGCCAAATAATTGCTGTAGATGGTGGTAGATCTAAACTTTCATAAAGTGATCAAATATTTTTTATCGTTATTTTTCTTTTTTTTATTTTCATCAAAAAGTTTTTCTGAAAATTTTACTTTTAAAAAATTGGCAGATTTAAGCGACCCATGGGGATCATCTTTTATAAGTGATGAAGAGCTTATTATCACTGAAAAAACTGGAAAAATAAAAATAGTAAATATTATTTCTGAAGAAGTTTATGAAATTGAACATAACTTAAATTATTTTGTTCACGGACAAGGAGGTTTATTAGATATTATTTATCAAAATGATTACTTGTGGATTTCTTATTCAGAAAATAGAGGGAATTGGAAAACAAGCACCTCGATTGCAAAAGCTAAATTAAATAAAAAAAATTTAAATTTCGAAAATATATTTCAAGCTGAACCACCAATAGAATCTGGTTATCATTTCGGTTCAAGACTGGCTATAAAAGACAATTATCTTTTTGCATCTGCTGGTGAAAGAGGTGGTGGAATGATTGCACAAGATCCAACAAGCCATCCTGGAAGTATTATCAGAATTTATTTAGATGGTAGTATTCCAGAAGATAACCCTAAGTTTGATGGTAAATCAGATTGGTTACCAGAAATTTATCAAATTGGTGTTCGTAATCCGCAAGGTCTAACCTATTCCTCTTTTGATGGAAAAATTTATGCTAGCAACCATGGTGCAAAAGGTGGTGATTGGTTTGGTGAAATTAAAAAAGGAGAAAATTATGGTTGGAAAATTTTAGGTTGGGGTGGAAAAAATTATTCAGGTTCAAAGATTGGACCTAAATGGAAACCAGGTTTTACTAAGGCAATCCAATACTGGGTACCTTCAATAGCTGCAAGTGCAATAACTATTTATAAGGGAAAAGAATTTAATGAATGGGATGGCGAAGCGCTCATTACTTCTTTAAAAGATAAATCAATGAGAAAATTAAATTTTCAAAATTCATCTAACATTCAAGAAACAACTATTTTCAAAGATAAAATTGGAAGAATAAGAGACATACAAGTGCACCCTGTTAATGGAAAAATATATTTTCTTGCAGGAAATAGCTTATGGTTAATGGAGAAAAAAAAATAATATGAAAGAAAGACCTTATCATCATTTACCTGATGGTACTTTCAGGAATCCAAAAGGTTCTCCAGTAATAATATCCAGATCAGGAAAATTTTCTTATAGAACTTTCAGTAAATTAAGAAAAAAAGTTGATTTATCTTATCCAAAAGAACATGTTATTGAAAAACAAAAAGTATTAGCTGATTTAGAAAAATATAAAGATAATGATTATATTGCTTGGATAGGTCACGCGACATACCTTATAAAATTAGGTAAAACCACTATTATAACAGATCCTGTATTTTCAAAAAATGCTGGACCACTTATCTTTGGTCCAAAAAGATTTACTAATCCCGCAATAAAATTAAATGAGATACCCCAAACAGATATATTTTTACTCACTCATAATCATTATGATCATCAAGACATGTCAACAATTAGAAATTTTCCTTTTAAGGGAGCAAAAGTATTAACGCCATTAAACCTCGGTAAATATTTTAAAGGATATAAAGATGTAAATGAAATGGATTGGTATGATCAAATAATTATAAATGAGGATTTGAAAATTTCTTTACTTCCTGCAGTTCATTGGTCAAAAAGAAGTTTAACAGACACTAATAAAACTTTGTGGGGTAATTTTTTAATTGAACATAAAAATAAAAAAATTTTATTTGCATGTGATACTGGATATGGAGAAATCTACAAAGAACTAGGTGAAAAATATGGTCCTGTAGATCTGACAATGATTAATATTGGGGCTTATAATTTCAAACCAATGTTTGATAAAACTATATATCATACTACGCCAGAGGAAGCCCTGAATGTTGCACAAGACCTAAAAAGTAAAAAAGTATTAGGAATGCATTGGGGAACATTTGTTTTGTCATTAGAGCCAATTATGGAACCCCCAATTAGATTTAAAGATAGTGCTGAAAAATATGGTTTTAGTAAAGAAGATGCTATTATTTTTAAAATTGGAGAAGTTTGTCCTCTAGATAAATTGTTATAGAGTTAAATACTTAATTGCAAAAAATATAGTCCCTATAGAAGCAATAGTAGAAACAAAAATTGCTTTAATTATATTTTCGGGACTTACATTATATGCAGCACATAAAACGATAGAAGTAACTCCGCAAGGCGCAACACTCACAAAGAAAGCACCTGGTATTTCAGCTGGCAATCCTGCATTAAAGATCACTAATCCAATTAACAATAAAATTATCGGGGAAATGACTAATTTTAAAACTGAAATAGAAACAGATAATTTATTAATTACATTTTTAGTATAAAACGAAAGAATTATACCAATTGCAAACAATCCAACTGGTGAAACACATGCTGCAAGTTTAGATAAAGTGTATTCAATCGGTGTTCGATCAATATTAAAATTTAATAATAAAAATAATAGACCTATAATTATTGAAAGAATAAATGGGTTTAAAAATAAATTTTTAATAAAATTAAATAAATTTACATTTTGTTTTGTAGATAATTCAAGAAAAAAAGCAATTATAGATAATAAAATTATCCCATCCATTAATATGATGCTTGCAACTTGTGTAATTACATTTTGTTGAAAATAAATTTCTGTTATTGGCAAAAGCAAAGTCACATGGTTTGATAATGCAACTGTTAAAGCCCAAATAATTGACTCTGGGATTGATCTTTTAAAATATTTTGAAGTAATTAAGTAAGCGATAATTCCACATATCGATTGCATAATTAAATAAGAGAAAATTTGTTTGAAATCTACTTGTCCAATTTCATTTTGTGCTATTAGTTTAATTATCAATGCTGGAACTGCAATATAGAACAAAAAAAGATTTAAAATTTTAGCATGACTAAGGTCTAAAACTTTTAACTTACCAAATACAAACCCTAAAAAAGTAATAAATATAAATGGAGTTAGTCCTAAAAAAATTGTGAACATAAATTATTTAATCGTTATTCTATGCATTATTCTATTTCCTTTGAAGGGTGTTGCCTGATGGAGCATAGACCTGTTATCCCATATAGCCAATTGATTTTTTTCCCAAGGCAATGAAAATTGAAACTTTTTCTTAATTTGGTGATTAAATAAAAATTTTTTGAACTTTTCTTGATTTTTTATCTTTGAACTAAAACCAACAAAATGTCCTGGACTACAATAAATCGAATAATTTGTACTGATTTTCCTAATTATTTTGTGTGAAGATTTAAGTTCTTTAATATTTTTTCCTTTTTCTTTTACTCTTTCTTTTGTTGTAACCGAAATCGGACCCTCAGAGGAATATTTACCTTTAATATTTTTAAATTTTTTTTTTATTGAATTTGGTAATTCTTTATAAGCAAGATATTGAGAACAAAATTCTGTATTAGCCTTTCCTTTTTTTGGCACAAGTTTTGAAAGCAACATTGTGAATCTTGGTGGCTTTTTTGTATAAATGGAGTCGGTATGAAATTGCTCACCAAAACTTGGTCCTTTATCTGTTGATTTTCTTTGCACTACTGTAATTTGAGGAAATTTTTTATTTAAACCTTTTAGTCTTGGATAGTTAGCTAAATTTCCAAAATATTTTGCAAACTTAATGAAAAGTTTAGAAGTTAATTTTTGTTCCTTAAAATATAACATTCCATATTTATTCAGTGCTTTTTTGATTTTTGAAATATCTTTATTTGAAATATCTTTTAAGTTTACAATTATTTCTGCTCCAATATTTTTTTTATTTGGAATTATTTTTAACATTTTTTAGAAAAAATTTTTTTAAGTGATTAATCGTTTGTTTAGGACTTTCCTCTGGAATGAAATGATCTGAATTAATTTCTGCTCCATAAACTTTTTTGTTTGTGTATTTTTGCCAAATTTTAACTGATTTAAATTGCTTTCCAACAACTCCCTTTTTTCCCCACAAAACTTGGATAGGAATATTTAATTTTTTATTTCTATCTTTTTTATCGTGCTCTAAATCTATAGTAGCTGCAGCCCTATAATCCTCACATGTTGCATGAATTCTTTTTTTTTGTTTGAAGGCTCTAAAATATTCATCTTCAACTGTTCCAATGGCACGTTTAGATGACCTATTAAACCGACTGTGTAGCCATTTTTTAGGATCTGCCATTATCATTTTCTCAGGTAAAGGTGCGGGCTGTATTAAATAAAACCAATGAAAATATCCTTTTGCAAATTTCATATCTGTATGCTCGTACATATCCAGAGTTGGACAAATATCTAATACACTTAAAGCCATAATTTTATTTCTATAATCTCTTGCCATTCTGTGTGCAACTCTCCCACCTCTATCATGTCCAGCAACAAAAAATTTTTTAAAATTTAATTTACTCATCAACTGAACCATATCTTTTGCCATTTCTCTTTTAGAATAATTTTTATGATTAATTCCACCAGGCAAAACTAAACTGTCCCCATATCCCCTAAGATCAGCGACTATTACTGTAAAATATTTACTAAGTTCAGGTGCAGTCTTGTGCCACATTACATGTGATTGTGGATATCCGTGAAGTAGCAATAATGGAGGACCGTTTCCTTTAAATCGACAAAATATTTTACCCTTGTTTACTTTAACAAATTTTTTTTTAAAACTCTTGAACATGATTAAACTATTTAATTATTTAATAGTTTGTTTTTGGCCTTTTCAAATTCCTCTTGAGAAATAATTCCTTTTTCTTTTAAATCATTCAATTTAGTAAGTTCATCACTTAAATTGCTACTTTGTTCGGCAGAAGTCTCGCTTGTATCCCTAATTTCATTTTCAGCTTCTTCTTTCTCAACTCTATTAGCTTCCTTGGACTTAAAACCATTCATAATTGCCATTCCACCTAAGTATAAAACATAAGCCATAATAGGAATAACCAATCCAAAAAAAATTATTTTTTCCATAATTTAATCTTCATCTTCTTCACGCCAGTTTTTTTCATACATTAAATATGCAGCGTATATTACTGATACAGTACCTACAATCATACCATAATCAAAACCAGTTTGCTTGTCATGCAAATACCAACCAAGCTGAGTTGCCCCAATAGGTGGAACTGTAAGAAGTAAAAAAATTATACCAAATCTGTATGGTCGTTTAGGTTTTTTCATCCTAATAAATTAACAGATTACAGCTTATGGTTTAATTATTAAATTTGCGATCTTTTGAAACAGTCGATCGTATTTTTAAGCAAACACGCAATAGTCATTGGACCTACACCGCCTGGAACTGGTGTAAGTGCTTTTGCATTTTTTGAAACTTCACCAAAATGAACATCACCAACTATACCGTTGTCAGTTTTATTTATACCAACATCAATAACAATAGCATCTTTCTTAACCCAATCTCCTCTAACAAGTTCGGGTATACCTACAGCTGCAACAATTATATCTGCCTCTAAACATTCAGCTTTTAAATCTTTAGTTTTTGAATGAGTTATAGTTACGGTGCAATTTTCTTTTAAAAGAAGTTGTGTCATTGGTTTACCATTTAAATTTGATCTACCCACAACCACAGCTTTCTTACCACTTAAATTAGGTTCAATTTTTTTTATTAACAAATAACATCCAAGCGGAGTACAAGGTATCGAACTTTCATAACCAGATGAAAGATTACCTACATTCATTGGATGGAATCCATCTACGTCTTTTGAGGGATCAATAGCTTCTATAACCTTCTGCTTATCAATATGCTTAGGTAAAGGAAGTTGAACTAAAATTCCCGATACAGTTTCATCACTGTTTAGTTCTTGAATTTTTTCCAGAACAGTCTTCTCTTCAACTGAGTCTGGGTATTTAATTACTTCAGATTTTAATCCTACCTCATTTGCTGACTTCTCTTTATTTCTTACATAAATCTGACTAGGTGTTAAATCACCAATCAGTATTACTGTTAAACCTGGTACTTTATTATGTTTTGATTTTAACTCTGCAACTTCTTCCTTTAACTCTGCTCTTAATTCTGCCGCTGCTTTTTTTCCATCAATTAAAATCATATTTCTCTCTTAAAAAATCATTGGTGCGATGTACAGCTTCATACACATTTCGATAAACCAAATCAATAAAAGAAGAATGATTGGAGAAATATCTAGTGAACCTAAATTTGGCAAAAAACGTCTAATTTTATTCAGGAAAGGCTCAGTTAATTTATAACTTAACTCTAAAATAGCATACACAAACCTATTTTGAGTATTAAGAACGTTAAAAGTTATTAACCAACTTACAATAACATTGGCGATTACAACATAAGAGTACAATTTTAAAATTTGTAAAACTAAATAAAAAATAGCTATCATTTTTTCTCAATATAAATCGACTGGCTTGGGAACGCAAATGAAGCACCATTTTTTTCAACAATTTCTTTGATCGCAATTGCTAATCTTTCTTTAACATCTAACCAATTATTCCAACTTCCTGTTTTTGTAAAGCATCTTACATACATATCTATTGAACTATCAGAAAATTTATCAACTCTTACCGCAACACCAATTGAGGTATTATAATCTTCGCTTGAATTAATATGACTTTCGATTTCATCTCTAATTTTTTTTAACTGATCTACCGTAGTGTCATATTGAAGTGTAATAATCCAACTGATTAACCAATTTGAAGTTTCACTTACATTTACAACTGCGTTTTCGGCAAATTGAAAATTTGGAATAATAGCAAGAGATTTATCAAACTTTCTAATTGTTGTTGATCTAAATCCAATCTTTTCTACTACACCTTCAATAATACCCTCGACAGCTATCCAGTCTCCAATTTTAAATCTCTTTTCAACTAAAACTAATATTCCTGATATTAAATTTTTGAATAAATCTTGTGCTCCTAATGCTACAGCAACACCAAACAATCCAAGACCTGCAATGATTGGACCTATTTTAATTCCCCACAATTCTAAAACTGCTGCTAAACCTAAAATAAAAATTAAAATTTTTAACGATTTAATTATCCAGCCAATAAGTTCTCTTGTTAACAATTTGTCTAAACCACTAAGTATGTATGAGATTGGTTCTATGATTTGGTGAATTACCCAAAAAATTAAAATAGTGATCAACGTTCTATTAATTGTATCCACCACTTCTCTTCCTTCTAGTGAGAAAGTCATGTAGTAGCTTGCAATAAAAAATCCTAATACAATTGGTAAAAATCTTGCTGGACCTACAAGTGATTGAACAAAAGTATCATCTAATTTATTTGTTGTTCTTTTCGAGATAATTTCTAATTTTTTAATAACTAATTTGCTTATTAGACCTCTAAAAATTAAAAATAGTAAAAATATTCCAATACCAATTAAGATTTGAAAGATATCAACACCAAGAATTCCTTTATTCCATACTGATAAAAATATCTCTGAAAAATTATTAATTAATTCCATTTCTAAATTTTATATAACAAAAACTCTTCTTCTCCAGGGTTAAAAAGAAAAATCTTTTTCCATTTGATTTCGTTCAGTATTGACGAGGTTTTTTCGCCTATACACATCAAATTTGTATTCATCCATAAATTTTCGGTTTGGTAAATCTTTATGAAATTTAAGAAACTTGACGCACTATTTTGAGAGTAAACATAGACCATATCAGGCATATTTAATTTTAATTCATTAACAAATTTCTCATCAAATTTTTGATTATGATCTACTCTGTAATTAATAATTCTTTTTACCTTAAAACCTTCGCTTAATAACTGTTGATCTAAATCAACCGATATTGTTTCACCACTAACGTAAAGTAATTCTTTTTTTTTGGACTCATAACTTTGTATAATTAACTCCTTTAAGTTTGTAACATTTCCTTCAGCTGCAATTGTATTTTGAAAACCAACACTTCTTGCTTTGTTTTCTGTAGCATTTCCAACACAAAAGCATTTAATATTTTTATCTAATTTTACTGTGTTTAAAAATTTTACTGCATTTGCACTAGTAAAAACAATTCCACCATATTCAGAAAAGTTAATATCTCCATAATTAACCTTTTCAATTCTTATTAATGGAAGATGAGAAACTTGATGTCCTAATGATTGAAATTTTAATATCATTTCAGAACAATCCTCCAGTGGTCTAGTTAACAAAATATGCATATTATCTTTTATATGAATTATTTGATTTTGTTTTTAAAAGTATTCCAATCTCTTTACCAATTTCTTTAAACTCATTCAAATTACCAACTTTTTTTTCATAAAACCTTTGTTTACCATCTAAAGAAAAAAGTTCAGCCTCCACTGTAATCTTATCTCCATCAACCACTGAATGAGCTCCAATTGCTGTTTCACAATCTCCATCTAAAACTTTTAAAATATTTCTCTCAAGGTGAGCTCTTTTATGTGTTTCCTCATGATTAATTTTGTTTAAAATAGAAATTGTCTCATCATCATTCGCCCTGCACTGAAGAGCAATTACGCCTTGTCCTGCACTAGGAATTATTTCTTCAGCTGAAAAAATTTCTGAGATTTCATTTTCAAATTTTAAAAATTTGATACCAGCATAAGATAAAATAATTGCATCATACATCCCTTCATTCAATTTTCTAATTCTAGTATCTACATTTCCTCTAATTAATTTGCAGTTCAAATCTTGTCTAATTTTTTTTATTTGAAATTCTCTTCTGTATGATGAGGTACCAACAATTGACTTTTGATCTAAGTCTTTAAGTTTTTTTTTGTTCTTTGTAATTAAAATCTCTCTAGGATCATTTCTTTCAAGGAATGAGTCTGTTGTTAATCCTTTTGTTTCATTAGCAGGCATATCTTTCAGTGCATGGACTGCAATATCAATATTTTTTAACTGAAGTTCTTTTTCAATATTACTAGAAAACAAACCTTTGCCACCAAGCTCAGATAATCTTATATCCTGTACTTCGTCGCCTTTAGTTGTAATTGATTTAATTAAAATATCTTCATTACCAAGGTCGGTATTTTCAATAATCTTATATTTGGCTTGTTGAGCATAAAGTAAGGCAAGCTTGCTACCCCTAGATCCAATTATTATTTTTTTTCTCATAAAAATTATTTCTTACTTGTATAAAGATTGTACAATTATTAAAAACTATTTGAATGAGCAAAAAACCCTTAATTCTTGGAATAGAGTCTAGTTGTGATGAAACAGCAGCTTCTTTAATAACTGAAAATGAAGAAGGATTCCCAGTAGTTTTATCCAACATTGTTTCTAGCCAAGTGGAGGTTCATAGGGAGTTTGGTGGTGTAGTTCCAGAACTAGCTGCACGTTCACACATTGAAAAAATTGACTGGATTGTCAAAAAAGCTATTGATGAAAGTGGAAGAAAAATTGATGAAATAGATGCGGTTGCTTCTACCGCTGGTCCTGGATTAATTGTTTGTCTATCAGTTGGATTAAGTTTTGGTAAAGCTTTTGCAACAGCAATGAATAAACCTTTTATTGCTGTTAATCATTTAGAGGGACATGCTTTAAGTCCAAAACTAAATACAAATTTAAATTATCCATATTTACTTCTTTTAATTTCAGGCGGGCACTCACAATATTTAAGTGTTCAGAACCTTGGTAAATATAAAAGATTAGGAACAACTATTGATGATGCATTAGGTGAGGCGTTTGACAAAACGGCAAAGCTTTTAGGAATAGAATTTCCAGGAGGACCTCAGATAGAAATTTTAGCTAAAAAAGGTGATCCAGAAAAATATGATTTACCAAAACCAATTTTCAGCAAAGGAGGATGCAATCTTTCTTTTGCAGGTCTAAAAACTGCCGTGTTGAAGATAAGCAAAACAATTAAATCAGAACAAGATAAATATGATCTTGCAGCATCTTTTCAAAAAACAATTGAGGAAATCTTATATAAAAAAACAAAGATTGCTTTTACTGAATTTGAAAAAATAAATGAATTAAATGAAAAAATTTTCGTTGTTGCTGGCGGAGTTGCAGCAAATAAAAAAATTAGGTCTATGTTAATTAATCTATGTGAAGAAAATAATTATAAAAGTATTTTTCCACCTATAGAGTTTTGTGGAGATAATGCAGCAATGATTGCAATGGTAGGTTTGGAAAAATTTAAAATAAATCAATTTGATGATTTAGATTATCCAGCAAAACCTAGATGGCCTTTAGATGAAGATGCAGCTTTTCTCAAAGGTGCTGGAGTTCAATTGTAATGAAATGTTGGTTACTAAAACCAACACTTGCGATACATCGATAAGACTCTACCGACTCCCACTAACCTTTACCTTATATTTACAATTAAAAATGTTGATTAAAGCTAATTATAATCAGCAAATGTGTAGTACGTAGTGTAGTACGATTTATTTATTTATGATAAATCTGAAGTATAAATGACTAATAAAGTACCATTAATCATAAATACAGAAAAAACTGTAAGTGAAATACAAAAAGAAATTCTTCCTAAATGTGATGAATTTTATGTCCAAGTTGGATATTTTTGGTTTTCTGGATTTGAAGAAATATATAAAAGTCTTAAAGACAAAAAAATAAAGATCATAATTGGAATAAATTATGACCAGCAAATATACAATCTAACGTCTTCTTCTGCTATTAAACAAAGATATTTTAATTTTTTATCTAACGATATTAATACCACTGAAATTTTAGATCAAAAAATTCGACTAGATTCTCATAATCTTTTTGTTGAAAAGATAAAAAATGGTTCACTCGAGATAAGATGTGACCCAGAAAAAAATGACCATTCTAAATTTTTTGTTTTTAAATATTTAAAAAAATTTAATAAAAATAGGATAAATCCAGGAGTAGTTTTGGCGGGATCAAGTAACTTTTCAAGGAACGGTTTTTTAACTGAATTGCAAAAAAATAACAATTATCTGTTTCATGACAAAGAAAGTTATGAGGCACATACTGATAGATTTAATGAAAGTTGGTCGAAAAGTATTCCTATAGTTAGTAAGGAAAATTTTGAAGAATTTGACAATAAAGTTATAAAAAAAACATGGATTAATAAAACGCCTAAACCATATTTATTATTTTTAAAAGTTTTAGATGAATATTTTCAAAATCGAGATGATAATAAAGTTTTGATGCCGAAAGAGTTCTCATCTGGACAGCTATTTAATGTTAAGTATCAAGAAGATGCAATTTTAAGAGGTATAGATATAATTAAAAAACACCAAGGAGTAATTATTGCCGATGTTGTTGGATTAGGAAAAAGTATAATTGCATCGGCTATTGCTAAAAATTTAAACCATAACACTATAGTCGTTTGTCCTCCTCATTTAATAGATCAATGGCAAGAATATATGAATATAGCAAAAGTTCCAGCAATGGTTATTTCTAGAGGCAAAATTCAAGATACATTTAAATTTGAAAGACCAAATGATGACAATACAATTATTTTAGATGAAGCACATTATTATAGAAACGACCTCACTATAGATTACGGAGATCTACACAAGTTATGTGCTAAAAATAAGGTAATACTTCTTTCTGCAACACCATTTAATAATAAACCACAAGATATTTTTAACATGATTAAATTATTTCAAATTCCAACCAAATCTTCTTTGCAGACCATAGAAAATTTATCTGAAGAATTTAAAGATTTAATTAAAGAATATAATTCAATAACCAAATTAAATCCTGGAAAACCTTCAGATTTTAAAAAAATTAGAGAAAAGAGAGATAAAATTGCAGGTCAAATGAGAACAATGTTATCTCCAATAGTTATAAGAAGATCTCGGTTAGATTTAAAGAGAATTGATAGATATAAAAAAGATCTAGATAGACAAAAAATTATTTTTCCAAAAGTTAATGATCCAAAGCTATTGGATTATGATTTGGGTAAATTAACTGAACTATATTTAGATACTTTAAATATTATAGCTCCAAAGTCTAACATTAAAGAATATACAGGAGCTCGCTATAAACCTACTACATACATTAAATCAAAATATATTTTAGAAATTGCTGAAAGAGCTGGAGTTGAAAAAGAACTTTTAAAAAAAACTCAAGAAAATATGGATGATTTCATTAAAAGACTTCTTGTGAGAAGATTTGAAAGTTGCACAGTATCTTTTTTAAAAACACTTGATGCAATAATTTATTCAAATAACCAGGTTAAAGAATATTACGAGAAATATAAAATAGTACCTATTTACAAAAAAGGAAATTTACCAAATCCAGAAGAGATAGTAAATGGAGATGATGATGATTTAGATATAGATAATTTAAATGAAGTTCCTGAATTTAAAAAACTTAAAGAAAAAGGATTTTGGCATATTAAAAAAGAGGAATTAAAAGATGAATATTTTTCTGATCTTTTAAATGACATTGATTTATTAAATGATCTTAAAGAAAAATGGTCAAATATATTAAGTAAAGATTTCCAAGATCCAAAATTTAATAAATTTGAAGAAAGATTAAACATAGAACTTGGCAGGACTGATAATAGAAAAATATTAATCTTTTCAGAATTCGCGGATACTGCAAATTATTTATATGATAAACTTTTAGCAAAAAAATATAAAGTATTTAAATATACTGCGAAGCAAGGATCAAAAAAAGAAAACAGGAAAATTATTAAAGAAGAATTTGATGCTAGTTCAGAAAAACCAAAAAATAATTTTAATATTTTAGTTGCAACTGATGCTATAGCAGAAGGTTATAACTTAAACAGAGCTGGAACCATTATAAATTATGATATTCCTTATAATCCAACAAAGGTCATTCAGAGAGTTGGTCGTATTAATCGAATAAACAAAAAAGTATATGAAGAACTATTCATTTATAATTTTTTTCCAACAGGAATAGGGGAAAAGGAAGTCAGAACAAAAAAGATTACAAGTTTAAAAATGTCAATGTTCAAAGCATTATTTGGAGATGACACTAAAGTATTAACAAAAGAAGAAGACTTAGAATCATTCTTTAAAGACCAATATAAATCAATTTTAGAAGAGGACTCCAACCCAGAGGCTTATTTTGAAAATATTATATACAATATAAGAGAGAGTAATCCGGAATTAATTAAAGAAATTCAGGAATTACCCCATAGAATAAGAGTTAATAGAAAAATCAACTCCAATCATGGATCTGGAATTTTAATTTATGCAAAGAAAGGGGAAGAGTCTATGTTTAGGTTTTTAGATGAAAATTATAAATTTAAATCTCTTACTCCAGATAATTATTTAAAAATTTTTGAGGCAAAAGAGATGGAAAATTCTAAAGAAGTTTCTCATGAATTTGAAAAAAAATATGTTCAAGCAGTAAGAGGTTTATTTAAAAAAAATTACATTACAGCTTTAGACAAAGGTAAAAAAGAAAGTATCCAAAAAATAGAGGCTTTAATAGAAATGCAAAATGTTCAGTATTTAGCATACTTAAAAGATTTATTAATAGTGATAAAGGATTTGGATGCAATACCTCCAAGATTTTTAAAACAAATTAGGGCAATTAATAGAAAAAATCTTAAAAAAGATTTAGAAAAACTTATCATTGATATTCCTCCAGATTATTTAAATAAAATAATTTCCAAAGCAAAAACAATAGATAAAGAAGTAGAAAAATTAATAATATCTGAAGAGATCAATGCTAGATAAATTTGATTTTAGCAAACCTTATAATCAAGAAGAATTTAAATCTTTTTTATCTTTTTTTTTACCAGAAGATCTAATTTTTAGTAAAAAAGAATTTAAAATAAAAGATAATCATAAATATTTCAAAAGTGCAAAACTTATAGGATCAGTAAACTCACTTAAGAAGCTTGTGATATTAGAAGTAGAAAGAATTAAATCTGAAAAAAGTAGAATAAAAATTACCAGAGAACTATTTAAATTTTTAGAATCAAATGGATATTCTAATGCTTTGGTTGTCACGTTTTCAAAAAAAGAAACTCACTATAGACTTTCTTTCATAAAGAGTGAATTAGAATGGGCAACTGATACAAAAATAAAAAAAAAATTTTCAAATCCTGTTAGGTATTCTTTTTTAATGGGGGAAAAAGCTAAAATTCATACGCCTTCAACACAGCTTATAAAATTAGGGAAGATCCAAAATTATGATGATTTAATAAATAGATTTAACATTGAAATTGTAGGTGAGGAATTCTTTAATTCCTACAAATCTCTTTTTATAAAGATTAAAGAATATTTAGATAATGACAAAATTTTCAGTTTATTTTCAAAAAAAAAGAATATTGGAACAGATTTTTTTGCAAAAAAATTACTAGGTCAAATTGTATTTTGTTACTTTCTTCAAAAAAAAGGCTGGTTGGGAGTTGATCAAAATAATGATTGGGGCACAGGAAATCAAAATTTTTTACGCGATCAGTTTAACAAATATGATTTAAAGAAAAAAAATTTTTTTAATAAATTTTTAGAATTTTTTTTTTATGATGGTCTAAATAAAAAAAATAAAAATGACTATTTAGAAATTTTAAATTGTAAAATTCCTTATATTGGTGGAGAACTTTTCTATTATTTTGAAGGTTATGATTGGAAAAAAGAAAATCTTGATATTCCAAACACAATTTTTTCAAATGTAGAAAGTACAGGAATATTAGATATTTTTGACCTTTATAACTTCACAATAGACGAATTAACATCTTTAGATATTGAAATTGCAATAGACCCCGAAATGTTAGGTAAAGTATTTGAAAGATTATTAGATACAGAAGACAGAAAATCAAAAGGTGCATTTTATACTCCTAGAAAAATAGTAAGTTTCATGTCTAAAAATTCGATGATTGAATATTTATATAAATCATTGGGTCCAAGTTTAATTAGCAAAGAAGAAGTAAGAAATTTTGTTTATTATGAAAATAGTAACAAAAAGTTTCCAGAAAAAAAAATTTTTTCTATTAGAGATAAACTAGATAAATCAATTTCCTCAGTTAAGATATTAGATCCTGCAATTGGTTCAGGCGCTTTCCCTGTTGAGCTGCTTAATTTAATATGTGACTTAAGATATAAATTAAATTCATATTTAGGATCTTCAAAAAATAAGTATGAAATTAAAAAATTTGCGATCGAGAATAGTATTTATGGAGTAGATATTGATAAAGGAGCGATAGAAATTGCAAAACTTAGGCTTTGGCTTTCTTTGTTAATTGATAAAAGAGGAAAAGAACAAATCAATCCACTTCCAAATTTAGATTTTAAAATTATACAAGGAGATTCTTTAGAAAAAATTGATATAGATGTTTTTATATTTAAGAAACTATTAGAAACAGAAAAATTAAAAACAGAATATATTTCGACTACCAAGAAAGCTAAACAAAAAGAATTAAAAGATAAAATATTTAAAAATTTAAATCAATTTAAGAAGCAAAACAATTTTGATATTAGAGTATATTTTAGCGAAGTATTTAATAATGGTAATGGATTTGATATTGTAATAGGAAACCCACCTTACATAAATTTTGCTAACCTCCCTGAAGATAAAAGAAAAAAGTATTCTAGTTTTAAAGTATTAAGAAATAAAACAGATATATACGCTTTTTTTATAGAAGATTCTTTTACATGGGCATCTAAAAAATCAGTCGTATCATTCATTATCACAAATACTTGGAAAGCTACTGACAGCTTTAAGCTATTAAGAAAATTTATGTTAAACAATTTTTGTATATCTAAAATTATTAATCTAGATTCAAGAACATTTAAAGCCTCAAATACTCCACTTATTCTTTTTTTGAAAAAAGAAGTTAAAGAAAAATATTTTATAAAAATTTTTAATAGTAATTTTCAATATTTTAAATCTATTGATTCATTAAAATTAAGAAATGATATTAATCACTCATTTAATACGACCTCATCAGTAAATGAAGATGAACTTATCGAAAAAATTTCTTTAAAGGGAAAGAAACTTTATAATTTTTTGAGATTTTCCAGGGGTATTAAAACAAGTAATGATAAAAAATTTATAGTCAGTAAAGCAGATGATAAAGATCATAAAAAAATTTTTAGAGGAAGAAATATAAGCTCATATAAAATTGAATGGGATGGTGAATATATAAATTATAAGCCAAATCTAATGAGGAAAAAACCTGGAAGTGTCCCTTATACTAAAGAATTTTTTGAAGTTAATAAAAAAATAGTTCTTCAAAGGATAGCTCAAACTTTGCCTGCAACGATAGATTATAATAAAAGTTATTTTCTAGATACAGCTATAGTATCAGATTATAGGACCATAACATCGGGTGTATCATTAGAATATATTTGTGCACTGTTAAACTCTAAATTAATAAGATTTTGGTATAATAATAAATATCAACTAGCTACAGTTGGAATTTATGAGCTTGAAAATATTCCAGTAAAGTATCCTGATGATGATAATTTAATTTATAAAATTAATGAAGATGTAAATGAAATTTTTAATAAAATTAAAAAAAACGAAAATTTTGAACATATTATAGAAAAATTAGACAATACTTTTTATAAAATTTACTCATTAAGTAATAATCAAATAAAAATTATTGAAGATTATAATAAATAAAATGGTTAAACATATTAATACTAAAATTTTGTACAAACACATAAAAACTAAATATAAATTATATCCACAGTTGGAGTATTGGCGAAAAGCTTATGATATTCTAATGGCCGGATATTTTAGAAAGATTGAAGAAATAGAAGGTTATAAAGTATTAGGAATTAAAAAAAACATTCAATATCCAAGAAAACCTACTTGGGTACCCAAAGCATTCATGAATGATAAAAATAAAATATTTGTTTTGCAAGGACACATTGCCTATGCAAAAAATTTAGATGACCAAGAAATTTTAGATAAATTTGGATGGTATTTAATAAATCTTGATTTATCAAAATGGGTTAGATCAATTTATAAGCCCGACGGTACAAAAATAAAAAAAAAGAAAAAAAAGAAAGCTAAGGATCATTTAACTGAACTTTTAAATAAACCTTATTTAAATAAAGCAAGAAAAGAATTAAATAGACAAAGAATATTAAAAAGATTCAAAAATAAATAAATGTATAGTACTTTGTGTTGTACGTGTTTTAAAAAAACCAAGGAAAATGAAAGTCCGATGATTCAAAAATGGTGTAAACATCGGAGAAACAATTAGATGAAGTACTGGTTGATGAAATCTGAACCAGATGTTTGGTCAATTGACCAACAAAAAAAAGCTGGAATTAAAGGTGCACCTTGGGATGGTGTCAGAAATTATCAAGCTGCAAAAAATTTAAAAAGTATGAGTAAAGGAGATCTATGTTTTTTTTATCATTCAAACATAGGAAAAGAGATAGTTGGAATAGTAAAAGTTATTAAAGAATCGTATATAGATAAAACAGACAAAACAGGGAGATTTGTTGCCGTTACTGTTCAATTTAAGTCTAAATTTTCAAAACCTATAACGCTCGAAAATATTAAAAAAAATAAGGATTTAAGCCATTTAGCTCTGATAAAGCAAAGTAGGCTTTCTGTAATGCCTGTTGATTATAAAAGCTGGAAAATTATAAATAACATGAGTAAAATTTAAAAAAAAAATTATCCTATGCCAAAAAAAAAGAAGAAGAAAAGCAAGGTAAGAAAAAAAAAGTCTAAAGTTAGAAAAAAAACCTCAAAAAAGGTGAAGAGAAGATCTAAAGTTAGAAAAAGATCTTCTAAAAAAGCAAAAAAAAGAATTAAAGCAAAAAAGGAAAACGGAAATACACCTCCTGAAGTTGTTATTAAAACAAAACCAGAATGGGTTAAAAGTAGCTTAGCAAATAAAAGTAAATACCAACAAAAATATTCTCAATCTATAAAAAGCAATGACGAATTTTGGAGGAAAGAGGGAAAAAGAATAACTTGGATAAAACCATATAAAAAAATTAAAGACGTAAAATACAGCACAAAAGAAGTAAAAATTAAATGGTTTGAAGATGGCACTTTAAATGCTTCTGCAAATTGCATTGATAGACATTTAAAGGATAAAAAAGATAAAACTGCTATTATTTGGGTTGGAGATGATCCAAAAGATAGTCAAAAAATTTCTTATAAGCAACTTCATCAAAAAGTTTCTAAAGCAGCAAATGGTTTAAAAAAATTAGGAATTAAAAAAGGTGACCGTGTAACAATTTATTTAACTATGATACCAGAGTTAGCAATTTTAATGCTGGCTTGTGTAAGAATTGGTGCAGTACATTCAATTATTTTTGGAGGTTTTTCAGCAGATTCTATCTCTGGAAGAGTGAATGATTGCGAATCTGAATATATAATCACTGCTGATGAAGGAGTGAGAGGTGGAAAAACTATACCACTGAAATATACAGTCGATGAAGCTTTAATGAGTTGTCCAAACGTTAAAAAATGTATTGTTGTTAAACGAACTGGAAATTACATCAACTGGGATCAAAATAGAGATGTTTGGTATCATGATTTAATTAAAGATGTTCCTAATCATTGTGAACCTGAAGAAATGAACGCAGAAGATCCTTTGTTTATTTTATATACCTCAGGTTCAACAGGTAAACCTAAAGGAGTTCTTCATACTACTGGTGGTTATATGGTTTATGCTTCAATGACACATCAATATATTTTTAACTACAAACCAAAAGATATTTATTGGTGTACTGCTGATATTGGTTGGGTAACTGGACATAGTTATATTATTTATGGACCACTTTCGAATGGTGCAACAACTATAATGTTTGAAGGAATTCCAAATTATCCTGATAGTTCAAGGTGGTGGCAAATAGTTGATAAATATAAAGTAAATACTTTTTATACAGCACCAACTGCAATTAGAGCATTAATGCGGGAGGGAGATAAACCAGTTAAGAAAACTTCTCGAAAATCACTTAAACTCTTAGGAACGGTGGGAGAACCAATAAATCCAGAGGCTTGGATGTGGTATTATAAAACTGTAGGTAATTCTAAATGCCCAATTGTAGATACTTGGTGGCAGACAGAAACTGGAGGAATAATGATTGCTCCTCAAACAGGTGCGATTCCTCTTAAACCTGGATCTGCAACAAAACCTTTCTATGGAATTAAGCCCGTCCTTGTTGATAAAAATGGTAAAGAAATTAAAGGAGCTGGTGAAGGAAGGTTATGTATAGCTCAATCTTGGCCTGGCCAAATGAGAACAGTATATGGGGATCATCAAAGATTTATTGATACTTATTTTTCTCAATTCAACGGAAAATATTTTACTGGTGATGGATGTAGAAGAGATAAAGATGGATATTACTGGATCACCGGTCGAGTAGATGATGTAATTATTGTTTCAGGACACAACCTAGGAACTGCTGAAATTGAAAGTGCTTTTGTTGCTCACCCAAAAGTAGCTGAAGCTGCTGTAGTTGGTTACCCTCACGATATAAAAGGTAATGGTTTATATTGTTATGTAACATTAAATGCAGGAGAAAACGAAACGGGTGAACTTGAAAGAGATCTTAAACTTTGGGTTAGAAAACAAATCGGACCTCTTGCAACTCCAGACCTAATTCATTTTACTCCAGGTCTTCCTAAAACAAGATCAGGAAAAATAATGAGAAGAATTCTAAGAAAGATTGCTGCCAATGAACATGATCAATTAGGAGATACAACTACTCTAGCAGATCCAAGTGTAGTTGATAGTTTGGTTGAAAATAGAAAAAATATTTAAAACTGAATTAAATCTTTAAACTCTTGTTTAACAACATCCCATTTTAAAATCATCGAATTTAAAACAATCTTTCGATCTAAAGTTTTTAATTCATCTGCAATCGGAGCCCATTTATATAAAGAGAGTGCACTAGGATTAAAAGGTAAGTCCTGATAATAAACATCCCAATTTATTTTATCCAATCTTTCATCAAAACTTTTCCTTGCTTCATCAATAATATTTAATGGCATCTTATTAGAAATTTCATCATCTAAAATTTTATTGAAAATTTCGTTTGCTTTATCAATGTCCTGATAATTAAAATTAACTTTTAAATATGAAAAAGTAAAAAAAGTTAAATCTTGTAATGCAACTGAATAAATATTCCATTTAGCAAGATTTACTGATGACATGAATTCATCATTATCAAAATGAAGAACGTATCTTGTTCCCATTCTAGTTTTTAGATAATTATATAAAGTAACTTGAGTGGCCCATGCAGATTTAGTTTGAATAAACTGCTCTAATTCATCTAAAGTTTTTATTTTTTTCTTTGGAATAAACGCCTTAAACATGGCGAATAAATATGTTTTAAAATCCTCAAGTTTTATGTCTCTCCAAGTTAATTTATATTTTCCCATGTAAATTTGTAAGTGCGCCAATTATATCTTAAAAAAGTAAGTAAATAAGTACCTAATATGATCAATTTTTAGGGTTTTCAAAGCTCTCATAATGGTTATGGTTTTATCCAGTTATAACTAAAAAGAGAGGTATAAATGTCAAATCAACAAAAACACTGGGAAAAAACCAGGTCATTGTTATTTATAACATTGGCAATTTGGTTTGTTTTCTCAATTGGCATCTTTCTCTTTGGAGCTGAAATGAACGAGGTCACAGGACCTTTCGGTTATCCATGGACATACTGGTTTACATGTCAGGGATCTCTTGGCGCTTTCGTAATCCTAATTTTCTGGTTTGCGAATAGACAAGAAAAAATCGATGAAGAGTTCGGCTTTAGCGAAAGAGAGGACGAATAATGAAAGGTAATTTCATAGATAATTTGCCTAAAGTTTACGGGATCTATACCGGAGGATTTATAGGTTTCATAATCATTATGGCAATTGCTGAACAGATGGGTATGACAGCTAAAGCGATCGGTATCGCTTTCGTTGCATTTACTGTATTCATCTATGCATTAATCGGTTGGCTATCAAGAACAGCCCAAGCAGATGCATATTACGTAGCTGGTAGGCAAGTACCAACAGTCTTCAACGGAATGGCGACTGCAGCAGACTGGATGTCTGGTGCTTCATTCGTTGCAATGGCGGGTGGTATTTACTTTAAAGGTTACGGGTATATGGCTCTACTTGTAGGTTGGACTGGTGGTTACGTGCTTGTTGCATCTTTATTAGCACCATACTTAAGAAAATTTGGCTGTTATACAGTCCCAGATTTTATAGGTACAAGATACGGTGGTAATCTAGCTAGATTTAGCGCAGTGGTAGTTTTAACTGTTGCTTCATTTACTTATGTGACTGCACAAATTAACGCTACAGGTACTATTGCATCTGTTGCACTTGATATCCCATTCCAATACGCAGTTTATGTTGGACTAATAAGTATTTTATTATGTTCAATGTTAGGTGGTATGAGAGGGGTAACTTGGACACAGGTTGCACAATATATCGTACTGATTATAGCTTACCTACTTCCAGTATTCTGGATCAGTAACAAAATGGGTGCGGGTTTCTTCCCTCACTTTATGTTAGCTGACGAGGTAGCTAGAATTGGTGAATTAGAACAACAGTTCGGTTTTGTTAAAAACGCGGCTGCTGATCTAAAATCAGTACCTAAAGGCTTAGCAGGAATAACTAAAGCACACTCTGCAGTTAACGCTACACCTTGGGCATTTATTTCATTAGCATTAGCGATGATGATGGGAACAGCTTCATTACCGCACGTGATGATGAGATACTTTACTACTCCAAGTGTAAAAGCAGCTAGAAAATCAGTAGGTTGGTCATTATTCTTTATCTTCCTACTTTATTCTTCTGCTCCAATGTTAGCTACATTAT
>CACEHR010000006.1 GCA_902559395.1 uncultured Pelagibacteraceae bacterium | reverse complement strand
GTTGTTTTAGGTCCAAGAATTGGAAAATTCTCATCAAGCGGTGAACCAAGAAATATAGGACCAAGAAATCCTTGGCTAGTTACAGTTGGATTATTTCTAATTTATACTGGTTTCTGGGGATTCTATGCGGCATGTAATATACCGATATTTGATCTTGGGCCTGAATATGGAATGGAAGGTATATCGTATTGGACAGCTACGAACATTTACGTAACCCCCACTACACTTAGTGGTATTACTTTTAACTTCTTGATGTCGTTATCAGGAGGTTTGTTAGCCGGTTATTGGATTGCTAAAGGTGATCCTTTCTGGACTTACTCAAGTGGACTAGCAGGTGTTATCTGTGCTTCGGCTGGAAATGATTTATATCATCCAATTCAAGCAATGATCATAGGTATGATCGGTGTTGTGATTGCATACAAACTACATTACTGGGTTGAACGTAAGTTCAAAATCGATGATGCAGTTGGAGCAGTTGCTGTACATGGTTATGCTGGTTTTGTAGGTCTTGTGATTTGTGGATTTGTTTTAAATGGTTATCCTTCATCTGGTTACAGTGTTGGAGCTATGTGGGACGGATCGACTTACGCATCAATCAATCCACTGGGACAATTCATAGGAGCGATAATAATGTTTGGAGTTCTTGGAATGTTACCAGGCTATATCTTGGCTAAGATACTAAACGGTATGGGTAAATTAAGAATCCCTCGTGAAGTTGAAATAGCTGGATTAGACTATGAAATGATGGAGTCTGCTAAAGAAGATGAAAAAGCAGTTTCATCAGCAACCAGGTAAAGGAGAAAAATATGGCTACAGTAACAAACTGGATAGATCATCTAAATAAACCTGCTGAAGAGGTTGCGGGCGCAATTTATCCTGGAGCTGGATCTAGCGAAACTCTACTGGTTATTTTAGGTATAGTTATCTGGCTTGGATGGCATGTTTTAACTGCAAGAAATGAAAGTGAAGAACTTTCACGACTAGCAAGAAAAAGACATGGTGCCAATGACCATAAAAGCAATATTACCGACTGGTAATTTAAATTAAAATTTGGGCGCTACTTAAATGTAGCGCCCTTTTTTATGTTCTAAATTTATGGAAGATAATAAAGAAGAATTAAGACCCTCAAAAATGAGAGGTGTAGCATTTCCTAAAGCTAAGTATGGTGTGATACTAGCTATAATTGTAATTATTGTTGTAAATTTAATTTATTATAAAGAAACAATTTTATCTTTTTTTAAATAATTATGTTAACTTAGGTTGTGTCTAAAAATTTATTTCAAATTGCTAAGCAAAAAAAAATTAAATATTTTTTAATCAGTTTTGTAGATTTATTTGGTGTATTAAGATCAAAATTAGTACCTGCTCATGCAATAAAAGAAATGCAAAATGCAGGAGCTGGTTTTGCTGGATTTGCAGCATGGTTAGATATGACACCTGCTGACTCAGACATGTTTGGAATTCCCGACCCAGATAGTTTAATTCAACTTCCATGGAATAAAGAAGTTGGATGGTTAGCATCTGACTTGTGGATGAATGGCAAACCAGTAGATGCGTCACCCAGAGTGATGTTAAAAAATCAAATAAAAAAATTAAAAAAACAAAATTTAATAATGAAATCGGGCGTTGAGTGTGAATATTTTTTAATTTCACCTGACGGAAACTCAATTGCAGATCTAAGAGATACTCAGTCTAAACCTTGTTATGACCAATCTGCATTAATGAGAAGGTATGATTTAATTAAGGAAATTTGTGACTGTATGATTGAAATGGGATGGGGCCCTTATCAAAACGATCACGAGGATGCTAACGGTCAATTTGAAATGAATTGGGATTATTCAGATTGCCTAAAAACTGCTGATAGACATACCTTTTTTAAGTTTATGGTAAAAACAATTGCTGAAAAGCACGGATTAAGAGCAACATTTATGCCTAAGCCATTTGGAAATTTAACCGGCAATGGTTGTCATGCTCACGTATCAGTTTGGCAGGGTAATAAAAATAAATTCTTAGATAATAAAGATAAACTTGGTTTAAGTAAAATGGCCTATAATTTTTTAGGTGGAGTAATTAAAAATGCTTCATCTTTATCTGCGTTTTTTAACCCAACAATCAATAGTTACAGAAGAATAAATGCGCCACCTACAAAATCTGGAGCATCATGGTCACCGAGTAGTATTTCTTACACAGGTAATAATCGAACACACATGATAAGAATCCCTGATCCTGGAAGATTTGAATTAAGATTAATGGATGGTTCTGCTAATCCTTACTTATTGCAAGCAAGTGTTTTAGCAGCTGGTCTATATGGTTTAAAAAATAAAGTTGATCCAGGTAAACCTTTGGATTGTAATATGTATGAAGACCACGCTAAATATCCAGACTTACCTAAACTACCTGATGAACTTGCACAATCATTAAATTTATTAAAAAATAATAAAGATATGAATGATGCTTTTGGTAAAGATGTAATTAATAGTTATATAAAATTAAGAAGCTCAGAAATGAATGAATTCAAGTCAAAAAATAGTTTTGACAAAACAAAAGATGTTACAAAGTGGGAAAAAGATAATACTCTAGATTGTTAGTACATGACTATATTATCTAACGGTCATCAATGGAAATACACAGAATTTACTGACAATAAAAATTATTCATTTAATAAAAAAGAAATTCTTAATTCTTTAACTTTAGAAGAAATTGATGATGCTTATAAGAGTATTTCTGAGTGGAAAGGTTATTCTCCTACTCCCCTGCTTTCTTTAAATAAACTTTCAAAAGAATTAAATTTAAAAAAAATTTTTTATAAAGATGAAAATAAAAGATTTGATTTAAAATCTTTTAAAGCTTTAGGCGGAGCTTATGCGGTAGAAAAAGTAACCAAAGGAAATAAAGATATAGTGGTAGCAACAGCTACTGCTGGCAATCATGGAAGATCAGTTGCCTGGGGTGCTAAAAGATTAGGTCTAAGCTGTAAAATATTCATTAGTGAATTTGTAAGTGATGCAAGAGGCAAAGCTATGGCCGCACTTGGAGCAGATGTAGTAAAAGTAAAAGGTAATTATGAAAAATCTTTGATGGAATGCATAAAACAGTCTACTGAAAATAATTGGCAAATAGTTCAGGATGTTGCTTGGAAAGATTATATGGTCGTCCCCAAGTATACAATGGCAGGTTATACAGTCATGATGAAAGAAATAGCTAATCAAATCCAGGAAGAGAAAATAACTCACATCATTTTACAGGCTGGTGTTGGTGGTATGGCTGCTGCCATGGTTGCGGGTATTGCAAGATATTTGAACTATGTTCCAACAATTATAATTGTTGAACCGGATAGTGCTGCGTGTGTAATGGAAAGCATTAAAACTGGGAAAATAGAAAAAATAGATATTAAAAGAGAAAGCTTAATGGGTGGTATGTCTTGTGGTGAAGTATCATTGGTCCCATGGGAAATACTCAAAAATTCAGTTAAACATTGTATTAGTTTACCAGATGATGATATTGCAAAAACTATGAAACTACTTGGAAATTCAAGCTTTAGTGATGATAAAATAATTGCAGGAGAAAATTCAGCGCCTGGAGTAATCAGTCTGATTACAAGTTGTGAAGATCAAGCAATTAAAGAAAAATTAGATCTAAATGAAAAATCTAATGTTTTGGTTTTTGGTTGTGAGGGAGATACTGATCAAGAAATGTATCAAAAGTTAATTAAACAAAATTAAACCAATGAGTAGCACAGGTATCTTTTGGATAAGAGAGGATTTTAGAATTGAAAATAATCCTGCTTTATCTTTTGCTACACAAAATCATGATAATGTAATTGCATTATATATTTATAATAACAATGATTTTGATAACAAAAGAGAAGCTCAAAAATGGTGGGTTTTTAAATCTCTAGAAACTTTAAAAGAAGAATTATCAGATTATAAAATTAATCTTGAAATAGTAAAAGGTGACGAATTAGAAATTTTTTCTAAATTTGATAAAAAGGATAAGCTTTCAGTTTATTGGAATAAAATTTATGAGCCAGATGTTATAGCTAAAGGAAAAAAAATACGTGACTTATTTATTAAAAATGAAATACATTATAAATATTTTAAAGGAAATATTTTAAATGAATTTCAAGAGATAACAAAAAATGATGGGACTCCCTTTAAAGTGTTTACCCCTTTTTGGAGAAATGCGGAGCAAGTTTATTTAAATCAACCACCAAGCAAAAATTATATTGTTAAAAAGAAAATTAAAAAGATTACATATTTTAAAAAATGTATTGAACCAATAGATATTTTACCAAAAAAAAATTGGTATAAAAAATTTGAAAAATATTGGAAAGTTTCAGAAAATGAATCAAAAAAAATACTTAAAAATTTAATTGAAAATAAAATTAAGGATTATGGAACTTCTCGAGATATACCATCTATCGAAGGAACCTCTAAATTATCTCCTTACATCAAACATGGCCAAATTCATGTAGGCAGTATTTGGAAAAAATGTTCTGAAATTAAATCAAAAGGAATTGGTTATAGAAAATATATTAATGAGCTTGGTTGGAGAGAGTTTTCACATAGTTTAATTAATTATTTCCCTGAATTCTTAAAAGGAAATTTTAGAAAAGAATTTAATAAATTCCCTTGGGTAAAAAATGAGAAATTCTTAAAAGCATGGAAAAAAGGAATGACCGGTTATCCTATTGTCGATGCAGGTATGAGAGAATTATATGAGACTGGATGGATGCATAATAGAATTAGAATGGTTGTTGGTTCATTTTTAGTCAAACATTTGAGAATTAATTGGACTGAAGGTGAGAAGCATTTTAGAAATTGTCTACTAGATTTTAATAAAGCAAATAATGTTGCTCAATGGCAATGGGTTGCTGGCTGTGGTGCAGATGCAGCACCTTATTTTAGAATATTCAATCCAATACTTCAGGGTGAAAAATTTGATAAAGAAGGCAATTATGTAAAAAAATGGGTTCCTGAACTTAAAAATGTTCCAAATAAATTTATTCATAAACCATGGGAAATGGAATTAAAGTATCAAGAAGCCATAAAAACAATTATTGGCAAAGATTACCCGGGCCCTATTGTTGTTCATGAAAAAGCTAGAGCTGCAGCTCTAGAAGCGTTTCAATCTTTGAAGAAAAAATAAATTTAATTTTATTCTCCAATAAAATGATGAATTATAGTTCTTTTTTGAGCCTCTAATCTGTGTTCAAATAAATATATGCCCTGCCAAGTTCCAAGCAACAATTCACTATCTTTCACACTTAGAGAAATTTGATTATTTGTTAATGCGGATTTAATATGTGCAGGCATATCATCTTTTCCCTCCGTAATATGAACATATAGTTTGTTATCCATAGGAGCTAATTTATCAAAATAATTTATTAAATCTGTTTGTACATCTGGATCTGCATTTTCTTGAACAATTAATGAGGCGCTTGTGTGCTGAATACTTAAATTAAGAATACCATTTTTAAAGTTATTTTGACCAATCCAATGAATTGTATCATTAGTAAACTCATATAACTTTTGACCATTAGTCTTAATTTGAAGATTATAAAATTCTTGTTTCATTAATTATACTCCTGCGATGTAAGCTCATACAAACGACTAATGGTTCGTTTAAATGGTTTTTCTAACAATCTTGAAGAGGTAAATTGATCTAAATTTAAATCAGCTGTAACTGCTAATGAAATATTTTTATCATAAATTACATCTAACAAAGTGATAAAGCGTTGTTGTTGATTTGAATTGACATCATTAAATTGAGGTATTTGATCTATTACCATAAATTTACAGTTTTTAACTATTTCTAAATAATCCTCCGCTCCTAAATTCTGATCACAAAGTTGATTAAAGTCACATCTAACAATTCCCTCATAAAAGTTTTCTATTTTAAATTCTCTTCCCTTAACATTAATTTTTATTGAAGATTGTTTTTTGTTCTTGGTTATGGTCCTAAAAAATTTGTTAATCTTAAAATTGGTTTCTTGATTAAGTGGAAAAAAATACCTTTGTTTTTGATTATCATTAGATTTTCTATAATCATCCTCAATTTTTAGTTCATACTCGATTGATTGATCTTCCATTATTTTTATAAAAGGTATAAATTGTTCACGTTGGAGACCTTCTTTGTAAAGTTCTGAAATTTTAGTATTTGAAGTAAGAATAATTTTAATATCTTCTTTAAATATTTTTTCAAATAGTTTTCCTAAAATCATTGCATCTACAATATTTGTTACTTGGAATTCATCAAAATAAATTAATGAAGCTTTTAATTTTAAATTTTTAACAAATTGATTGATTACATTTTCTTCATTATTTTCTTTTTGTTCATGCACAAAATCATGAAAACCTAACATAAATTCATTAAAATGCTTTTTTAATTTTTTTTCTTCAAGATGATCATAAAAGAAGTTTAAAATCATTGTTTTACCAACCCCTACACCACCATATAAATAAAATCCTTTTTTAGTTTTTTGTTTGTAAAATAATTTTGAAAAAAATGATTTGTAATTACTATTATGGTAATCTTCTAATTTTTTAATAACTTTGATTTGATTAGGATTAACTTCTAAATTTTGATTTTCACAATAAGATGTGAATTCTTTTTCAAATTTTTTTGGCATCAATTTTTTTTAGTTTTAAAATCAATACCATACTCTGATCTTGGTCCTTTCCTTAGCCCAAATGGACCTGAGATAAATAAAGTTAATGGTTTGGTTCCTGGTTCCAAATCTACTCGATGCAAATTATTTGCTGATCTAAAGCCAATATACCCTGGTGGACGCCAAAACTTGCCAGTGCTTAATGTTTCCCAATAACCGCCTCTTAAAATTATAGTGATATAAGGAAATGTGTGATTATGAACTCCTTCTCCATGGTCATCTGCTAGCATCTCATGAATTAATATATTGAATGGAAACCATTTAGGTCGATACCTCATCAAAACATAGTAACGGTTCATCCAAGGCTTTGCCTCTTTAAAATTAGGATGTGAAGGTCCTCTATCTAATACAACTTTTTTTCTGCCAATTTTTTCTAAAAATTTTAAGAACATATTTAGTTATATTGTAAAATTGAACCATTTTTTACTACATATAAATTATTATTAAATATAAACGGTTCAGAGACTAATCCACCAGAAACTTTTTCAATTTTTATTATTTTTCCATCCTCAATCCCGGCTATAATCATTTTGCCATCTGAGTTAGTTAAAAATAAATTTTTTTCTCCAATCGCAAAACCCATAGGATAAATTTTTTTTCTTTTTTTATCTTTATAATTCAGAAATAGATCTGTAATTCGAACTATATTGCCTTTATTTTTATCAATTAAATGTAAATAACCATCATTAGAGATTGTGAAAATTAGATTTCCAACCAAAATAGGTTTTAAATTAGAATTAACTTCATTTATCCAGTTTATGGTTCCTGTTTTTAAATCAATTGAATAAAACTGGTTTTTGTTGTTTGAAAAAAATATTGAATTTCCATCTGATACTAGCTTAGAGGTCTTAAAGTTATAAGTTTCATTTATTATCGAACTGCTCTGAGTTGGTAATTGCCATCTAATTAAACCAGTTTCAATATCTACAGCTGTAATATCTCCTACAGAATTATTGAAAATTACATTATCGTTTAGAATAATTAAAGAATATTTAATATTTGAAATTGTAAACGAGTCCTCTGTTTGCAAATTCCAACATTCAGAACCATCTTCAATTTTAAAACATCTCAATATATTTTTATAATCGATAACAAATATTTTATCTTTATGCTTTTTAATATTTGAATTAAACGGATAATCATTATTTTTTGACCAATTTAATTCTCCAGTACTAATATTCACAGAATAATATTTTGCTATACTGTCAGTTACTAAAAGATTTTGATCATCTACTAAAAAATTAAGCTTTGGTCTTAGTTTTTTTTCAGCTTTTGAATAATAATTTTTTTTCCAAATAATTTTCTGATTACTATCATACCTTATAATTGAGCCTTTTTTATCAAAAAATATAATCCCATTTTTCAGAAAAATCGGTTTGAAATCTAATTGATTAAGCTCCTCTAGCTTTGAAAATTTAAAGTTTCCAATTTTTGTTAATTCACCTTTGTAATTTTGCACACCAACATTATTTTGATTTTCATTATTTTTATTATTTATTTTTATTGATGATAGATCTAATTTTAAATCTCTATTAAATTCTGAAACACTTAAATTTTCTTCGGCAAAAACTTTTGTTATTTTTTTATCTTTTTCTAATTTATTTTCTTTGTCTTTCCAAATTCTTGAGTTTTCGTTCAATGAACAGTTATTAAGAAAAAATAATACAATGAAAGTAAAAATTATTTTATTCACTCAAGTCTCTGTTCAATCTTTTCTCTGCTTGAAGCCTTATATCTGGATTTGAATTTTCTAAAGCTATTATTTGGTTGAAAAATTCTTTAGCTTTTTGTTTTTGATTATTTACATAAAAATATTCTGCCATTAAATATAAAGAATGTGATTTCCAGACACTTTTTGAATTGATCAGTGGATTTAACATATTTAAAAGATCACCCTCTTGAGCGTTATCTGCATTGTAGAGTGCCTTCTTGTATATAATTAAGTTGTTAATCTCACTGTCTAATGAAGTATCGTTTATCAATACATCAAATAATGAATTGATTTTGGACTGATCACTTACAAGATTATTATCAATGATGAAATAAAGAGATAAAGGTGAATAAGTTGGGTCTTTCTTGTTTATTATTTCAATCAGACTGCTAGCTGTTTTTTCTTTTGTTTTTTCAGAATAATCGATGATTATTGAATTATAACTATCTGAGATATTTTTTTTTTTATTAATTAAATATTTATCGTAACTGAAAACACCTACTATAATAATTATTAAAATAATTATACCTAAAATAATTTTATTTTTATTGTTTACAAAAAAATTCTTAATTTTTTCATTTCTAGTATTGGTATTTATAATTGATAAATCTTCGTCCATAACTAAATCATATTCCTTAAAACGTACTGTAGAATTCCTCCGTTTTTATAATACTCTAATTCATTTTTTGTATCAATTCTGCATAAAGTTTTAATTTTCTTTATTTCGCCAGAAGCATATTTGATTTCGACTGTCACCTCATCTGAGGGATTAACACCCTTTTCTATATCTAGAATACTAATTAATTCAGAACCAATTAATTTTAGATTTTTTCTATTTAGATCTTCGATAAATTGTAACGGTAATATTCCCATTCCAATTAAATTAGATCGGTGAATTCTTTCAAAACTCTCTGCGATTACTGCTTTTATTCCAAGTAATTTTGTTCCTTTAGCTGCCCAATCTCTAGACGATCCAGTTCCATACTCTTTTCCACCAATTACTACTAAATCTGTTCCTCTTTTTTTATATTCAACAACTGCATCATATATAGGAAGAACTTTTTCTTCTGGATATAATTTTGTAAAACCACCCTCTTTACCTGGAGCCATTTCATTTCTAATTCTTATATTTGCAAAAGTTCCTCGCATCATAACTTCATGGTTACCCCTTCTTGAACCATATGAATTATAATCTTTAGGTAAAATTTGGTGTTCCATGAAATATTCACCAGTTGGACTATCTTTTTGAATACTGCCAGCTGGCGATATATGGTCAGTAGTAACCATGTCACCTAAAATTAATAATGGTCTTGCGTCCTTAATTTCTTTAAATCCTTCTGGTTTATCTGCTAAAGAGTCAAAAAACGGAGGTTTTTTTACATATGTTGATCCCTCATCCCAATTATAGATACTGCTTTTATCAGTTTTAATTTTTTGCCATTGAGTTGGGCCCTCTGAAACATTTGAGTATCTTTGTATAAACATCTCAGCATTAAGTGAATCTTTTAAAGTTTCTTCTATCTCTTTATTTGAAGGCCAAATATCTTTTAAAAATACATCTTTTCCTTCTTTATCTTTTCCCAAAGGATCTTTGTACAAATCAACTTCCATATGCCCAGCTATTGCATATGCAACAACAAGTGGAGGTGAAGCCAAATAGTTAGCTTTTATATGTGGAGAAATTCTTCCCTCGAAATTTCTATTTCCTGATAAAACTGAAACTGCATAAATATTTTCTTTTTGGATCGCTTCTACAATATTTTCTGGAAGTGGTCCTGAATTTCCAATGCAAGTAGTACAGCCATATCCAACTAAATTAAAGCCAAGCTGATCTAAATAAGTGTTTAATCCAGCTTTTGCCAAATAGTCTGTAACTACTTGAGACCCAGGTGCTAAAGAAGTTTTTACCCAAGGTTTAACCTGTAAACCTTTTTCAATAGCTTTTTTTGCTAATAGTCCAGCCCCAATTAGAACATTTGGATTAGAAGTGTTTGTACAAGATGTTATTGCTGCAATTAATATTGAACCATCTTTAATTTCATAATCTGTATTTGTTACTTTTGAAATTGATTTTTCATTTTTATTTGTAGCTTCCTGCAATACTTTTTGAAACGAACTAGGTGCATCTGTTAAAAGAACTTTGTCTTGTGGTCTTTTTGGTCCTGAAATAGTTGGTACAACTGTGGACATATCTAAAGATATAATGTCAGTAAATTCTATCTCGTTACTCGCCCATAAACCTTGTTCCTTGGCATAATTTTCTACGATATCAACAGTTTGTTGATCTCTTCCAGAAAATTTTAAATACTTTAATGTTTCTTCATCGATAGGAAAAAAACCACAAGTAGCACCATATTCTGGTGCCATGTTTGCAATTGTAGCTCTATCTGCAAGAGTTAAATTTTTTAAACCCTCTCCATAAAACTCAACAAACTTACCAACCACACCTTTATCTCTTAACATTTTAACAACAGTTAAAACTAAATCTGTTGCAGTGGTTCCTTCTGGCAATTTATTTTTCATTTCGAAACCAATTACTTCTGGTATTAACATAGAAATTGGTTGACCTAACATTCCTGCTTCAGCTTCAATTCCTCCAACACCCCATCCTAAAACAGATAAGCCATTTACCATTGTTGTATGACTGTCTGTTCCAACTAAAGTATCTGGAAAAAGATATTTTTCCCCTTTAAATTCTTCTGACCAAACAACTTTTGATAAATATTCTAGATTTACTTGGTGACAAATTCCTGTTCCTGGTGGAACTATTCTAAAATTATCAAATGCCTGTTGTCCCCATTTTAAAAAAGAATATCTCTCACCATTTCTCTCAAATTCTATATCGACATTTTTTTCAAAAGAATCTGCTTTTGCAGATTGGTCGACTTGTACAGAGTGATCAATTACAAGATCAACTGCAGATAATGGATTGATTGTATTTGGATCTTTATTTTTTTCTTTGACTGCTTCTCTCATTGCAGCTAAATCTGCAACCGCAGGTATTCCTGTATAATCTTGAAGCAAAACTCTTGCTGGTCTATATGCAATTTCAGTTTTAGATTTTTTAGTTTTTAGCCAATTTTTAATCGCCTCTATTTGAGATTTCGTTACACTTAAGTCGTCTTCGTATCTTAATAAATTTTCTAGTAAAACTTTTAGAGATTTTGGAAGTTTATTTATTCCTTCAAGTCCATTTTTTTCTGATTCATTTAAAGAATAATAATTATACTCTTTACCATTAACTTTAATTTTTTTTAATGAATTGTAAGAATTTTTGTTTCCTGGAGTCATATTATAAATAAAAAGTTATTATGCTTGTTAAAAGAAGCAGTGACATAGCATAATTAAAGTAATTAATAAATTTCTGATTTGTCGCGAATTTCCTAAAAAATTTACCTAAAAAAGTCCACAGAGTTATACTAGTCACCGAAACAATTAAAGCCATAATGATAATTTGAGTCGTATAACTTACAAAGGTTTCTCCTGGATTAATATAAGTAGAAACAATAATAATCGATGCAATAACCCCTTTGGGATTTAAAAATTGAAAAATAAAAGTTTCATGGAACTTTATTGGATTTTTATTTTTATTTTCCTGATCAGAAGGTCCTGAAAAAGAAATTTTATATGCTAAATAAATTAAAAATAGAGTTCCTAAATATTTTAATATCTCTTGGATTAAAGGATAAAGCTTAAAAATGTTTATCAGCCCTAGAGCTAAACATAACAACAAAAAAGGAAATCCTAAAGTTACACCAATTATATGCGGTAGTGTTCTTAGAATACCAAAATTGAAACCAGAATAGAAAGCAACAAAATTATTAGGTCCAGGAGTGAATGCCGCAACGATTCCGAATAAAGTTATAGAAAGAATTTCAGGATGCATTACTAAGCAATCGGTAATCCGTTTTCTGCTTTTTGAGAAGGATGAACAAGTGTAACTTTGCCATCGGCATCAATTGCTCCTAAAACCAATACTTGAGAAACTATTCCAGCAATATTTTTTTCAGGAAAATTACAAACAGCAATAACTTGTTTTCCTTTTAAATTCTCCTCATTATAATAATGAGTAATTTGAGCGGAAGATTGTTTAATGCCAATTTCGCTTCCAAAATCAACTTCAACCACTAAAGATGGCTTTCTCGCCTTTTCATTTTTTTTTACAGAAATTACAGTACCAATTCTAATATCTACTTTATCAAAATCATTATAGGTAATTTGCTCTTTAATCATAATATAATATAGTGTTTTAAGTTTATGAGTATAGATAACAATTTATATGAAAAATCAATCAAGATTTTAACTGACTTAATCGCATTTAAAACTATCTCAGGTCAAGATAACAGTAATTTAATTGATTATTGTGAAAAAATTTTAAATAACATCGGAATAGATACTTTCAAAGTTTATGATGATGATAAAAAAAGAGTAAATCTTTTTGGAACTCTAAAAGCAAAAAATCAAAGCACAAAAAAACCAATTATATTATCCGGTCACACTGATGTGGTTCCCGTATCTAAAGGTTGGAGCAGCGATCCATTCGTTGCAACTATTAAAAATGATAAATTATATGGAAGAGGTTCATGTGATATGAAAGGTTTTATTGCATGTACACTTGCTTATGCGCCTATCTTCAAAGAAAGTAATTTAGATAGAGATTTACATTTCTGTTACACATTTGATGAAGAGACTGCATGTATTGGAGCCCCTTTATTAATAGAGGAATTGAAAAAAAGAGAAATCAAAAATGGAATTTGTATAATTGGTGAACCAACTAAAATGAAAATTATTGATGCCCACAAAGGTATGAATGAATACACGGTTCACTTTGGAGGACTTGCGGGACATAGTTCTAAACCACATTTAGGAGTAAATGCAGCTGAATATGCTACTAGATATGTTGGAAAACTTTTAGAAATTAGAGAAGAATTAAAAAAAAGAGTTCAAAAAGATAGTATTTTTGATCCTTCACATTCAACTTTATCAATTGGTGGAATTAAAGGTGGTATTGCTCATAATGTCATTGCAGATAAATGTAGTGTTGAATGGGAAACAAGACCAGTTGTTAAAGAAGATGGAGAATTTGTTACGAAAGAAATTGATAAATATGCAAATGAAGTACTTCTACCAGAAATGAAAAAAGTATTTCCAGATTCTTATATTAAAAAAGAAGTGATAGGTGAAGTTGTTGGTTTTAACAGATTAGATGAGTCTGAAGCATGTGAATTTGTATCAAATATAACTGGTGATAATTCTAGAGAAGTAGTTTCTTTTGGAACAGAAGCTGGTTTATTTCAAGAATTAGGAATCAGTACTGTTGTTTGTGGACCTGGATCGATAGAACAAGCTCACAAAATTGACGAGTTCATAGAATTAAATGAAATGAAAAAGTGCCTTAAGTTTTTAGAAGGTGTAAAAGATAAATCAATAAATTAACTCCAACCACCTACGGCTTTTACTTCTAAAAACTCTTCTAAACCGTGTTCACCTGCTTCTCGACCTATTCCAGAATGTTTAAAACCACCGAAAGGTGCATCAACTGCAATACCAGCTCCATTAACATCAACCATTCCAGATCTTAATTTTCTTGCAACTCTTTGTACTTTTTGAGAGTCTTGGGTTTGAATATAGTTTGTTAGTCCATAAGCAGTATCATTTGCAATTTTAATTGCATCTTCTTCTGTTTCAAATGGAATAACAGATAAAACAGGTCCAAAAATTTCTGTTCTTGCAACTTCCATATCATTATTTACATCTGCAAAAACAGTTGGTTTAACAAAGTAACCTTTATCTAATCCATCAGGTTTACCTGTTCCCCCTGCAACTAATTTTGCACCTTCATCTATACCTTTTTGGATTAAAGTTTGTATTTTATTGTATTGAGTTTCTGAAATAACTGGACCTATATGTTCTCCTTCTTTTTTAGGATCACCCACCTCAAAACTTTCGGTATATTTTTTTAATCTCTCAATAGCTTCTTCATACATTGATTTTTCAACTAACATTCTTGTCGGTGCATTACAAGATTGTCCAGAATTTCTAAAACATCTTAAAGCACCTCTTTCAATAGCTTCTGGATCAGCATCTTTAAAAATTATATTTGCACCCTTGCCACCTAATTCTAAGCTTACTCTTTTAAAATCTTTAGCAGCATTTTGTGAAATCAAAGCTCCTGCTCTTGTTGATCCAGTAAAAGATATCATATTAATATCTGGATGACTTGTGAGAGCATCGCCTGTTGTTGCTCCATCACCATTAACTAAATTGAACACGCCTTTTGGAAATTTTACTTCATCAATAATTTCAGCAAGTATCATTGATGAGAGTGGTGCTAATTCTGATGGCTTTAAAACCATTGTGCAACCTGCGGCTATTGCTGGCATTACTTTTAAACAAACTTGGTTCATCGGCCAATTCCATGGTGTTATTAATGCACAAACACCTTTTGGTTCATAAATTAATCTTTGGTTAGGAGCATGATCTCCTAACGGTTTTTCAAATTCAAAATTTTTTAAATATCTAATAAATGATTTGATATGACTTGCTCCTGTACCTGCTTGTAATTTTGTTGCAAAATCTTTTGGAGCACCCATCTCAAGAGTTATAGCTTCTGCAATATCTGGCCATCTTTTCTTATAATTTTCATAAAGTTTTTCTAATAATCCAATTCTTTCTTCTTTGGAAGAAAAAGCCCAAGATTCATAGGCATCTTTAGCTGCATTAACAGCAATATCAACATCAGCTTTGTTCCCTAAAGTAATTACTGCACAATTTTCTTCTGTAGCAGGATCAATTATTTTAATTTCCTCAGAACTATTTGGCTTAACCCACGCTCCATTAATGTAAAAATTTTTTTTGTCTAACATATTTTGACGTTATCCTTTCTTTATGTTTTTGCAAATAAATTAGTTAATTCATAAACAATAGTTGCTGCTGCTAAAGAAGTTACTTCTGCATGATCATATGCTGGAGAAACCTCAACGACGTCTGCTGAAACTAAATTTAATCCAGACAAACCTCTTAAAACATTTACCATTTCTCTTGTAGTCATCCCTGCAATTTCTGGTGTACCAGTACCTGGGGCAAATGCAGGATCTAAAACATCAATGTCTATTGATAAGTATAAAGGATTGTCTCCCACTCTTTTTCTAATTCTTTCTGCTATTTTATCGGTTCCTTCTGTTTGAAACTCATCACAATGAATTATTTTAAATCCAAAACTTTCATCATTTTTAATATCATCTCTACTATAAAGTGGTCCTCGAATTCCAACATGCATAGAAGCATCATCTAAAAATAATCCTTCTTCTCTAGCTCTTCTGAATGGAGTTCCGTGAGTATAAGGTGCACCAAAATATGTGTCCCAAGTATCTAAGTGGGCATCAAAATGAACTAAAGATACAGGGCCCTTATTTTTTTTATTGATTGCTCTTAACAATGGTACAGCAATAGTATGGTCTCCACCTAAACTTATAATTCCTCCAACCTTATTTAATAAATCTGTTGCGCCTACTTCTATTTGTTTAATTGCTTCATCAATACTAAATGGGTTGCAAGCGATATCACCAGCATCAGCTACTTGCTGGATTTTAAAAGGCTCAACATCATAATTAGGATGATAATTAGTTCTCAAATGTCTAGAAGCTTGCCTGATGCTTTGTGGACCAAATCTTGCTCCAGGTCGATAACTTGTGCCAGCATCAAACGGAATTCCAACAATTGCAACATCACAACTTTCTACATCTCTTAGTTCAGGTAATCTTGCAAATGTGCTTGGGCCAGCAAATCTTGGAACTTTAGTTCCGCTAACTGGTTGAATTGGATTTTTGTTTCTTTCTTTTTTCATTTTTTAATAATCTAAGATAATATTATCTCATCTAATTCGTCTATAACAATTTAATGAAAATTTTATTTTTATTTATTCTTATTTTTCATATTTCGCATGTAAATGCTGATGAAATTTATAATCTGATAAAAATTCCAAATTTAGAAATTTACAAATTAAAAAACGATAATAATATTCGTTATTTGAGCGCTAAAGGTAATTTTAAAATTGGTGTAAATAAGAACATTTCTTGCGATAAAGTTGATATAAATAATTTAAATTCAAAATTTCCTTTAATTGAAAAAAATCTTAATCGATATAATTCTAATTTTCTTAATAAGATAAAATTAAAGTATATTGTATTTTGTGAAGATTTATTCATCTCTGAAATAAATACTGGAGGAATACCTGATAATAAAAACAGAACCTTAATTTTAGATATAAATTTTAATAAAAGGCATTTTGAAAGAATGATACACCATGAAATTTTTCATTTGGTTCAAAACACTCACATTGAATATTTTGATGAGGTTAAATTTTCTTCATTTAATCTAACATCATTTAATTATGCTGAATGTTCAACTTGTTCTGATAGATTAAATTTAGATCTATATGAAAAAACTGATGGTTTTTTGACAGAATATTCTAAATCTATCCCATCTGAAGATATGGCAGAAATTTTTTCATTTTTAATGACTGATAAAGAAACAATTGAAAATAAAATTAATAGTGACAAAATCCTGAATAACAAAGTGGATTTTATAAAATTTAACTTAGCTAAAATAGATAAAAATATTTTATGATCAAAACTATTAAAGCCTCAAAATCAGAAAAAATTTTATTTATATTTTTAATTAGTCTTTCAATATTTGCTTTTACATCTTTTTTTTTATTAAAAAACAAATGTCTATTTGTTGAAAAAAATAATTTAAGTAAACTTAGTTTTAATAAACCAAATAATATTGCAGTAATGAATGTCGAGTGTGGAAATGTAATAATTGAACTTTATCCAGATATTTCTCCTAAAGCGGTAGAAAGGTTTAAAATTTTAATTGAACAAAAAATGTATGACGGTTCCGCTTTTTATAAAGTTTCAGAAAATACTTTTGTGCAAGCTGGTGATATTGAGTATGGAAATATAAATAATTTAGATTATTCAAAAATTGGTAGCGGAAAGTCTGGATTAGGATTTTTAAAATCAGAACTGAGCAATGATTTTAAATTTACAGAAGGTAGTGTTGGTTTTGCTAGAGCAACAGAATTTGATACAGAGGATAGTGAATTCTTTATTACATTGAAAGAAATTCCAATTTATCAAGGCGAATATACTCCAATTGGTAAAGTAGTTTACGGTTTAGATATTTTAACTAAAATTAAAACAGGTAATAAAGCAATTTATGTTTTAAGACCTGATTATATTAAATCCTTTAGAATGTTTAATTCTAATTAACTAAAGGTTTGCCTGTCGACAATGTGTGTTTAATTCTTTCTTGAGTTTGTTTTGTTTCTATCAATCTCATAAAAGAGTCTAGTTCTAATTTATACAGATCATCCTCTGACAATACTTTTTCAATAGTAGTGTCTCCACCACTTAAAACGTTTGCAAGCTCAGTACCCACATACATTCCATGATCTAAAATCATCTTTTCGTTATATAGTTTCTCTAAAACCTTAATCATTTTATCTTTCAACGGCTTTCCAGAAAGCTTAAATTTACACTCTTCTGGAGGAACAAAATCAGTATTTTGATTAATTAAATTTTTTGCTTCCTCAAATAGGCTATTTCTGTTCATTATTTTTTTATCTTCTGGTCTTAAATACTTTAATGGCTCTGCCTCAATTGGAGATGTGGCTGTTTTAGCATAACCAATAATATCAAAAACTTTTAGTGGGGCATAATCTGGATCTGATTTTGCTTCTTCTGTTTGCGACCATCTCCACAACATTTCTTTACATCCCCCGCCTGCTGGAACTAATCCAACAATAGTTTCAACTAATCCAATAACTAAATTTGTGTGTGAGGCAACAAAATTACTTTGAACTAAAACCTCAAAGCCTCCTCCAAGTGTAAGTCCAGAAGGTGCTGATACAACTGGGTACTTGGAGTATTTTAAAGTTTTGCAAGTATCTTGAAAATATTTAATAAATTTTTCAATTGACTTAAAATCTCCTTTGTCGGCAAAATTCATAGTATAACTTAAATTCACACCTGCTGAAAATTGCATGCTTTCATTAATTATTATTAAAGGTTTGTCAGTTGCATTTTTCAGTGCATCCATTGAGTCATAATCTAATGCACAGGCTTTTGTCGTAAACTCAACAATATTAAAATCTTTAAATCGATGAATTTCAGCAGAATTATTTTTATCTACTTTAACTGCTGATGGCCTTATTTTTCCTAAAGTTTGAATATCTGTATAAATTTGTCTTTCTCCATAAAAGTTTTCATCTTTTGTTTTTGATAAATTTTCTAAAAATTTATTATTTTCAAAGCTATCAATTCTTTCAAAGAAATTCTTTACTCCTATAGATTTCAACATTTCAAAAGGACCCATTGCCCAATTAAAACCTAGTCTCATAGCTTCATCAATATCATTGAACTTATCAGTAATTCCTGGAACAAGTGAAGATGCATATTTAATTATTTTTGAAATTACAATCCAAGCATATTCACCAAACTTATCTTTTCGATTAATTAAATTATTGATTTCAACAGTCTCAATTCCTAAATCTATTTTTTTTGTTGCTGAATACTCTCCTGTTTCTAAATTAATTGCTTCTAAAATTTTTTGATCTCCACTTTTATTCATTCTATAAAAGCCACCTTTTCCTTTACGACCTGTGTAGCCTGTCTCAATTAATTTTTTTACTAATGGAATTTCTTTTGCAACAATTTGAAATTCGTCTTTATCTGAAAGTTCCTTAATAAAACTTTTTAATACATCGGCCATCAAATCAATTCCAATTAGATCATACAATCCAAATACTCCTGTTTTGGGTATACCCATCGGTCTACCAAAAACTGCGTCAGCTTCTTCTATTGAAAGTTTCATTTTGAATGCTTCAGTCATAGCAACTTGCATTGCATAAACGCCAATTCTATTACCTAGAAAACCTGGGGTATCATTACAAATTATAGCCCCTTTACCAAGCTCAACTTCACAAAATTTCTTTAAGGAATTAATTTTATTTAAATCATTATTTTCATTTTTAACAATTTCTAACAATCCCATGTATCTAACTGGATTAAAAAAGTGAGTGATGCAAAAATCTTTTTTTTCTTCGTCATTTAGTTTTTCTGCTAGAACTTTAATTGGAATTGAAGATGTATTTGATGAAACTATTGCTCCTTTTTTTCTGTTCTTAAATATCTTCTCATAAATATTATGTTTAATATCAATTCTTTCGACTACTGCCTCTACCACCCAATCTGCATCTTTTACTACATCAAAATTTTCTTCAATATTTCCAACATTAATATTGTTAATTTTGCTTTTATCTATTAGCAAAGGAGGTCTAGATTTATGAATTCTTTCTCTAGCTTTTTCGCTGATTTCATTAGTTAAATCTAAAAGAGTAACTGGTACACCTGCATTACATAAGTGGGCAGCTATCCCGCTACCCATTGTACCAGAACCAATGACTACAACTTTTTTAATTTCCATACCAACTTGTATATATGATTAAATTATTTGGGTAAATTATCTATTTATTCCTCTTAATCTCTCAGATCTTCTTCTCAATAATTCAGCTGATACCAGTATTAAGGTTGATAAAAGAATTAAACATGTTGCTACAGCAAGAATTGTTGGACTTAATTGCTCTCTTAATCCAGTCCACATCTGAACAGGAATAGTTGTGTTTTCTAAACCTGCTAAAAACAAGACAACTACAACTTCGTCAAATGAAGTTACAAAAGCAAACAACCCACCCGAAATAACACCGGGTAATATTAATGGAAGAGTGATCTTCATAAATGTATTTACTGGATTACTTCCTAAGCTCGCTGCAGCCCTTGTCACACTGTGATCAAAACCAGAAAGTGTTGCTGTTACAGTAATCACAACAAATGGAGTACCTAAAATTATATGTGCTAATACAATTCCTGTATGTGTTGCGGCTAAACCAGCTTTTGCCATAAAAAAGAAAATTGCAACCCCAGAAATAATTAAAGGAACAATCATTGGTGAAATTAAAGTGGCCATTATAATTCCTTTGTATGGCATATGCCTGCTACTTAGACCTAAAGCAGCCAAAGTACCTAAAATTATTGAACCAATGGTTGCGAATATTGCAATTATAAAACTATTTTTTGCAGCTAATCCCCAAGGATTTTTAGTTCCATAAATCATATCTTTATACCATCTCAAAGAGAATGCATCAGGATCAAGATTTTTCATCCCTTCAGAGAAAACCAAAAATTCCTCCGCATTAAATGATAATGGAAAAATTACAAACAAAGGTGCAATTAGGAAAAAAAATACAAAAGCACAAATAGCAATATAAATATAGTGCCAAATTCTGTATCTTGTTTCTGTATAACTTGGTAATGCCATATTATCCTAATTTAATATTATCAACTCCAACTAATTTATTATAAATCCAATAAATAACTAAAACTCCAGTCAATAACATTAATCCCATAGCTGATGCAAAACTCCAATCAAGAGTTGTCTTCATGTGAAATGCGATCTGATTACTTATTAATGTTCCTGAAGCACCTCCGACTAAAGCTGGGGTTATGTAGTACCCAATCGCTAAAATGAAAACTAATAAACATCCGGCACCAATACCTGGTATTGTTAAAGGGAAGTAAACTTTCCAAAACGCAACAAAAGGTGTTCCACCTAATGATTTTCCAGCTCTCATTAAGCTTGGCGAGATAGTCTTCATAACGCTATAAAGTGGAAGAACCATAAATGGCAATAAGATCTGTGTCATTGCAACATATGTCCCAACCTTATTGTACATCATCTCTGGCCTGTTATCGTCCGCAACTAAACCTATCATTACAAAGAAGTCGTTTACTATTCCTTGCTGCTGTAACAAAATCATCCAACTAGCTGTCCTAACAAGTAAAGAAGTCCAGAAAGGAAGCAATACACAGATCATTAATAAATTGCTGTATTTCATTGGGAGTGTTGCCAGTAAATGAGCTATTGGATATCCCATAAAAAAACAAAAAAGTGTAACAAAAAAGGCGATTTCTAAAGTTCTAAGCCAAAGAATTCTATGTATTCTTCTATCTTCATCTACTTGGGCTATACTCCCGTCTGCAGCAAAATACATGTCCATACCTTTTAAATATTTTGAAGCTGTATAAGGAGGAGCTGTTCTTTTAATTGCTTGCCAATATTCTACATCTCTCCATCTTTTGTGAATTTTATTGATTTGCTCTTTTAAACTCGCGCTTTCATCAATTTTTTTTCTTTTTATTTGTCTAAAAAGTTTTTTTGTAATTGTATTAAAACCATTTTTTTCTTTATTTAATCTTTGTCCTAATTTTCCATGTTGTTGATTTTCAGCAAGTAGTTTGTAATCTTCGTAAAATCCACGATATACTTCCTCTGGGGGCAACTCATCTAAGTTTTGCCAATTCTCCATCGCTTTAAATGTTTTGGGAAGCATATTTGTAACCATTCTGTCATCAACACTTCTCATAAACATATCTCCAATTGGAAAAATATAAGTAATTACAAGAAATAATAATAATGGTGCTACTAGAAGAAACGCTTTTATTTTATTCTTCTTTTCAGCTTTTTTTAAACTGACTTCTAGAGGTATACCGTCAGTTGTTAAAATTTGTTTTGTTTCAGAGCTCATAAAAAAATAGGGCGGTTAAAAATAACCGCCCTAAATATATTATATAAATTCAGTGATTAAAACTGAAATTATAGTCCTGCTTTCATTGCTTCCCACTTCTCACTGATCTCAGTATTGTTATCAGCCCAGAAGAAAGGGTCTACTAAGAAATAGTTCTTAGTGTTTGCAGGAGCAGTTGGCATTTGTGGCATCATGTTAGTTTTACCATCTTTGTACCAAGGCTCACCAGCAGTAATTACATCAAGAGATGATTTTCTCCATGGAGCATATGCAATGTACTTCGCACTACCAGCTAACATCTCAGTGTTAGTCATCATAGCTAAAGCTTTTTTAGCATTTGCTTCATCTGGTCCACCTTTAACAAGTGCGAAATATTCATAGTCAAGACCTTGACCATCCCATACTTGTTTAATTGGAGCATTTTCACCTACTTCAGCGTTAAAGAATCTTCCGTTCCAACCAGTTGCCATTACAACTTCTCCAGCAACTAATAATTCAGGTGGTTGAGCACCTGCAGACCAGAATACACATCCACCATTTGGATCTGTGCATAACGCTTTGATTTTATTCATAGCTCTGTCAATTCCACCATCTTCTAAAAGTTTTCTGTAAACTCTAGTTCCGCCGTCACCTAGCTTCACACCATCTGCAGCTAAAGCGATTTCTAAGTTTGTTAAAGCACTTTTATAGATTGCTCTTTTTCCTGGAAATTTTTTAGTGTTAAAGAAATCCTTAATTGTTTTAGGAGCCTTTGAACCACTAAATTTTCTTGTGTCATATGCATAGTTCCAAGAATATAAAATGTTACCTACAGCACATTCACTTGGCATTCCTGTGAAGAAGTCTTCACTTGCAGGAGTTCCATCTGGTGCAGCTGGAAAATCTTTGTCAAAATCAAATTTAACAAATAAACCTTCATCACATCCGTTAATAGTATCGAATGCAAATAAGTCTATGATATCCCAAGTTATAGCACCCGCTTCTTTTTGTGCTTTGATTTCTGATAAACCACCAGAATAGTCAACCCAGTTGATTTCTACTCCAAGTGCTTTAGCAGTAGGATCACCATACCCAAGCTTTTGAGACTCTGTGTAAGCTCCACCCCATGATGCTACTGTAACAGCAAAGGCTGAAGAAGTAAGAGACACAACAAAAGAAAGAGCTAGTAATAATTTACTTATTTTTCTCATTATTCCTCCGTTTAAACGTTGATATAAATTAATTTATATAAGTAAAAGTACAACAAATAGCTAAACTGAAGTCAACAGCTGATTTTGTCATTAAAATGTATATTAGATATATATATTTTATAATGTAATTATTTTGGGTCTAATGCTCTAGCATCGGTACTGTTCCATCCAATATTTATATCTTGACTAACTTTTAATTCTAAATTGGATGTGCTGTTTGGTACTTTAAGAATAAACTCAGAACTTCCTAAAAGATTTAATCTAACTCTTGTATGATCACCATGATAGATTACTTCCTCAATCTTTCCGGTAAACATATTATCCATCTTGTCAGTTGGATTAATTAATGCCCTTTCAGGTCTTAAAGAAACAGTTGTTTTCTCACCTTTAGACTTTACGGAAATTGGATTGGCTAGTATTTCTGAATTTGCTAATTTAACTTTGCATTTGTCTTTATCGATATCTACAACTTCACCATTGAAAGTATTGTTTTCCCCGATAAACTCAGCGACAAAAGAATTTACTGGCTTCTCATAAAGTTCAGCTGGATTTGAAAGTTGTTGAACCTTTCCATCATTAAATACTGCAATCCTATTTGACATAGTTAATGCCTCACTTTGATCATGAGTTACATATACAACTGTTACACCAATACTTTCATGAATATGTTTGATTTCATATTGCATGCTTTCTCTTAAATTTTTATCTAATGCTCCTAGAGGTTCATCCATTAATACGACTGCTGGATCAAATACTAAAGCTCTTGCAACAGCAACCCTTTGTTGTTGACCACCTGAAAGTTGAGCTGGCATTCTGGTTTCAAAACCATTTAAAGAAACCATCGACAATGCTTTATCAACTTTTTTATCAATTTCATCTTTTTCAACTTTTCTTACTCTCAAAGGAAAAGCTAAATTTTCATAAACAGTCATATGTGGGAACAATGCATAGTTTTGGAAAACCATTCCTATACCTCTTTTATGTGGAGGAATATTCGAAATTATGTTTCCATCTAATAAAATTTCCCCATGTGTTGGTGTTTCAAATCCGGCTAACATCATTAAGCATGTTGTTTTGCCTGAACCAGATGGACCAAGCATTGTTATAAACTCACCTTCAGCAATATCTAATTGAAGATCTTTAACGACAAGAACTTTACCGTCATAACTTTTATCTACTTTATCAAATTTTACGAATTCTGGATTTTTAGACATAAAGGTGCATATAAAACATTTGTACAAATAGATTTCAATAGCTAATTAACTCTTAATATGGAGCTCTTTTGGAAAATTACAGAACAATTCTGATCCATTCTCTGTAACTCTTATAGCTTCTGAAGCTTCAACACCCCAATCTCCAAACTGCATGACTGCTATCATATGAAAACAAACATTGGGCTCAAGCACTGTCATATCTCCTTTATAAATATTAAGTGTATGCTCGCCCCAATCAGGTGGATAACCAATTCCAATGGAGTAACCTGTTCTAGATTTTTTTTCTATTCCATACTTATCTAGAATTTTCCAAAAAGCTTGGGCAACATCATCTGCTGTATTTCCAGGTTTGATCGCACTAATTCCGGCATTTAGTGCTTCGATAGTTTTATTCATTGTATCAATCTTTAATTGATTAGGTTTTCCAAGAAGAACTGTTCTAGCCATTGGAGCATGGTATCGCTTATAAACACCAGATAATTCAATAATTGTAGCCTCTTCCTCTACAAATTTGTCTTGTGTTGCTGTTAAATGTGAAGCTGAGGTTCCTTTTCCTGTTGGGAGTAAAGTTGCAATACTAGAATACTCACCACCAAATTCCTCTGTACCATAAAATAATGTTTTTTGAATTTCACCTACAGCATCACACTGTCTAACACCTGGTTTAATTACTTCCATTGCAGTTTTCATTCCTTTTTCTGATATTTTTGCAGCAGATTTCATAAAACCAATTTCAGCATCAGATTTAACCAACCTTGCCCAATTAACTAAACGATCACTATCCTTTATTTCTGCATTTGGTAATCCCTGTTTAATTTTTTCATAACAGAATGCAGTAAAATAATGGGCATCCATTTCAACACCTATATTTAATTTATCCCACTTTCTCTCTTTAATTATTTCAACTAAATAATCATAAGGATGCTTCGGCCATTTATGAATGTAATTTTCATCGTAAACAATAACACTTTCGTTTTTTAAATAAGTTGTTATATACGCACCACCAGCATCCTGTGCTCTTACAAAACATAAGGGTTCATCAGCATTTACATGAACAATAGCACACTGAGCATAATAGAAAGACCACGCATCATAGCCTGTTAAATAATTCATATTATTTGTATCATGTGAAATTAAAAGTTCGATGCCTTTTTCCTGCATCATTTTTTGAACTTTTTTTAATCTTTGTATATATTCTTCTCTACTAAATGACATTAATTTACTTGGAATAATTTTCCAAACCCTTCAACTGAATTATTTTTTTTAATTTTTACAAGGGTATCCCAAATTAAAGCCTGATTACTAGATAAGACTATTGTATTTAATTTTTTTTCTAATTTATCGATAATTTCTAGAACTGGTAAAGCAGTGCATGAAACAAATAAAGCATCAGCACCCTTCAAGTCTATTTTTGATAATACTTCATACAAATAATCTTGATCGACTTTTCCAATGTCATAATCATCTTGAATATCAAAATAAGAATTGGATGTAACTTCAAAACCTTCACTTTTAAAATAATCTAAAACATCATCATTTAATTTTTTGATATAAGGTGTAAAAATTGAAACTTTATTAATATTTAATTTCTTTAAAGCTTGTATAGCTGCAGTGCTCGGAGTTGATACTTCTGCCATTGGTTTAGCAGCTTTAACTTTTTGTTCAATTGAATCATGTCCTGCTGCAATAGTACCTGAAGTGCATCCATAAACTACACAATCCAAATCTTGATCAGGTAAAATATCTTTTGTTACATCAGTAACTTTATTTGACATTTTGATGAGATTTTCTTTCGTGAGAGGGTTGTAGCACTCAATCCGGTTAACGAAAAAATCAATTTTCTTATCTTTAATTACATTTATAAAATCTTTCTCAATCATAAAGTCGCTTGCAAGAGCAATAAGACCAACTCGAGGATTAGATTTTCCAATGAACTTAGGATCTATTTTTGTTGAATTCATATTTTAAAAAGTGAATATATCATAAGTTCTTTAATAATCATTAATATTAAAATAGGCATGAATATAAAAGATACTTTCGTAGCATCCCTTGTGCCTATTTTTTTAGGTTTCGGTTTTGTAATTGCTAAACCAGCTTTTGAGTCCTTTCCTCCTATTCTTTTAATGGGTATAAGGTTTATGTTTGCTGCATCATTGTTGATTTGGTGGTTTCCAATTCCAAAAGGATATTTAAAAAGAATATTTGCTGCATCATTAGTAGCGAATACTCTGCAATATAGTATTACGTATTCTGGCTTAGATTTAATTGATGCTTCTGCGGCTGTTCTATTAGTTCAAACCGAAGTCCCGTTTGGAGTTATTTTCGCATACTTTATACTTAAAGAAAAACCAACTATTAGAGCTTTGATTGGTATAGCTATCGCGTTTGGTGGTGTTTATATTTTAACTGGATCTCCTAACTTGGATGGAAAATTTATTGGAATTGGTCTTACAATTTTAGGATCTGCTATATGGGCTCTTGGACAAGTTATGGTTAAACCTTTAAGTAAAGAAATAAATCCTTTAGCTTTAGTTGCGTGGCTGGCATTATTCTCTGGACCAATTCTAGTAATGTTATCTGCAATAATTGACGGAAATACAATTAATTATTTAACAAATGCAAAAATTGATCATTGGATTATTGCGATATATATTGGTTTCATCATGCAACCAATTACTTATGGTTGTTTCTATTACGTTTTAAAAAACAACCCACTTTATAAAGTTCTTCCTATTGTTACTATGGGTATCCCTCCAACAGGATTGTTAGCTGCAATTTTCCTGTTAGGTGAAAAACCAACTCCAGAATTGTTTATAGGTGGGACTATAATAATAGTGGGTGTAATTTTAATTGTATTTACAAAAAATAAAAAAGAAGAGGAAATAAAATGAAAATAGGTTTTATTGGATTAGGAAATGTAGGGGGTAAACTTGCTGGAAGTTTATTAAGAAATAATTTTGATGTTACTATTAGAGATATAGATGAAGGTTTAAGTAATTCATTTAAAAAGCTTGGAGCTAAAATTGCAAAATCTCCTAAAGAATTAGCAGAAAAATCTGATTTAATTATTACTTCTCTCCCTTCTCCAGAAGTTTCTGCAGAGGTTATGGAAAGTAAAGATGGAATTTTAAATGGTTTATCAGAAAATAAAATCTGGCTAGAAATGAGTACAACAGATGAAAGCGAAGTTAAGAGACTTGGTGAAAAAGTAATCTCGAAAAAAGCTGTCCCACTAGATGGGCCTGTCAGTGGAGGGTGTCATAGAGCAGCCACAGGTAATATTGCGATATTTGTAGGTGGAGAAAGAAAAGCTTTTGAAAAAATATTACCTGCCTTAACTGTAATGGGTAGAAAAGTATTACATACTGGTGAATTAGGTAGTGCTTCGGTTCTTAAAGTCATAACAAATTATTTGGCATCAGTTCATTTAGTGGCTTTAGGTGAAGCATGGACTGTTGCTAAAAAATCAAATTTAGATCTAAATAAAACATTTAAAGGTATAGCAGTTTCATCTGGAAATTCGTTTGTCCATGAAACAGAAAGTCAGGTTATTTTAAATGGTTCTTATAATATTAATTTTACAATGGATCTTGTTTTAAAAGATACTAGTTTATTTGATAATCTAGCTAAAAAATTAAATGCTCCTTTAGAAATTTCGCCAAAGATAGTTGAGATATTTAGAGATGGACAAGAAAAATATGGTTCAAGAGCATGGTCTTCGATGATTGTAAAAAGAATGGAAGATTTAAATAAAATTGATTTTAGGGCCGAAGGTTTTCCTGATGAGCTTGTGGATAATGAACCTGAAGAAAAAGGCTATGAAATTTAATAAATATGCTAAGATTATTAAATGTTAGATAAAAGAAAATTTTACATAAATGGTAAATGGGTTGATCCAGTAGAAAAAAATGACTTTGAGGTAATTAATCCTTGTAATGAAGATCCTTGTGCAATTATTTCATTGGGCTCAAAAAAAGACACAGATAACGCAGTTAAAGCTGCAAAAACTGCATTTGAAACTTGGAAAGAAACTAGCAAAGAGGAAAGATTAGATTTGCTGGAAAAATTATTACTAGTTTATAAAAAAAGATTTGGAGAAATGGCAGAGGCTATTTCGCTAGAAATGGGAGCTCCAATGGATTGGGCAACAGATGTTCAAACTGGATCTGGACAAACACACTTAGAAGATTTTATTTTAAGACTTAAAGACTTTGAATTTGATGAACATTTTGATCAAAAATCTAATAACCACATTTATTATGAACCAATCGGAGTTTGTGGATTAATTACCCCATGGAATTGGCCAATAAACCAAATAGCTCTCAAAGTAGTTCCTGCCTTTGCAACAGGATGCACAATGATTCTAAAGCCATCAGAAATAGCACCACTTTCAGGAATGCTATTTGCAGAAATGATTGATGAAGTTGGTTTCCCAAAAGGAGTATTTAATCTGGTAAATGGAGATGGTGCAGGAGTTGGAACTCAAATATCTAGCCATCCCGATATTGATATGGTTTCTTTTACAGGTTCAACACGTGCTGGACGACTAATTTCGAAAAATGCAGCCGAAACAATAAAAAGAGTTTGCTTAGAACTTGGTGGCAAAGGTGGAAATATAGTTTTTGCCGATAGTTATAAAAATGCAGTTAGAGATGGCATAAGAAATGTAATGAGTAATTCTGGTCAGTCATGTGATGCACCAACAAGAATGTTAGTTGAAAAATCTATTTATAAAAGAGCAGTGGATGAGGCAGTAGATGAAGCCAATAAGATAAAAGTAGATCAAGCATCAAAAAAAGGAGATCATATTGGTCCAGTTATTTCTAAAACACAGTATGATAAAATTATAAATTTAATCGAAAGCGGAATATCAGAAGGAGCAACATTATCTGCGGGTGGGCCAGAGTTGCCTAATGGATTAAATAAAGGCTATTTTATTAAACCAACTATTTTCACAAATGTAACAAATGAAATGAGAATTGCAAAAGAGGAAATTTTTGGTCCAGTGCTTTCCATAATACCTTTTGAAAGTGAAGATGAGGCAGTAAATATTGTAAATGATACATCTTATGGTTTAGGAAATTATTTACAAACTGAAGATAGAGAGAAAGCTCATAGAGTTGCAAAAAAACTAAGATCAGGATGTGTTTATATTAATGGAAATGCAGCTGACGCAGGCACACCATTTGGGGGATACAGACAATCAGGAAATGGAAGAGAAGGTGGAGTTTGGGGGCTTGAAGAATATTTAGAAGTAAAAACTGTTACAGGCTGGAAAGATTAATATTTTTAAATTCTAGCATATCTTCGAAAATACACATTTCAGGTCTTGTGAAAGTAATTTTTGGAAATTTTTTACTAAAGTCAAACGATAATTGTTTATTAAATTCAATTAAATTTTTTATTTCAATTTGATTAAGTTCTCTCAAGATATATGCCAAAGTAATATGAAAAGTATATCTTTGATGGTTTTCAAATTTAATTTTTAATAAGCTGCTTATTTCATCTCTACAATTTCTTAATATTTTTTCATCCTTTTCAGAAAATGGTTCTAAAATAATACTATAACCACCAAAAAACATTTTTAGTTTAAAATTCAATTCCTCTGGAAAATTATAATTTTCAATTCTTTTATTTAATTCAGCAGCTATATCTTTGTAATGCATATCGGGATCTATATCTGATGGCCAATAATTGGTGTTTTTAGTATTTAAATTACAACAATCAAATAATGTCATATGAAAACTGGATGGAGGTAAATAGAAATAAGTTTTTTCAGGATTAAAATTTTCTATATTTTTTTGGAAACTAATTATTTGATCAGATAAATCGGTATTAAGAGGAATATTACAAATTATTGTGCAGCCTGGAAATGGTAAAGGATTTCCTCTGTCATCAAATTTATTTTCTGCACCTTTTAAAGTATATCCTTCAAGTTTTCCTGCTAAAAATTTCTCTTGGTTATTAACTATATTTAAATCCATTAAAATAAACTAAAACCATTTTATATTTTCTTTCTCACAAAGTTCTTTCAACCTTAATGGATAATCTGTCATAATACCATCTACGCCGTACTCAACCATCTTTAACATTTCGTACTCTTTGTTTACTGTCCATACATTTACTGGCAATTCTTCTTGATGAGAAATATCGACAAGTTTTTTTGTAATGTCTTTTCGGTATGGATGCCAAGCTTTTCCACCTTGTGACTTTATAATTTTTGGCAATTCATGATCTTCATAATAAGGCAAAAAACTCAACCATGGAGATCTGTTGTAAATAGTTTGATTAATATTAATACCTGTCAAATGTTGAGTTAAGTAAGCTCTTGGAATTTCAGGATACTGATTTTTAATTACTGATAAAGTTCTCCAATCAAATGATGAAACGATTATTTTATCTTTTAAAGATGATTCATTTATATCGTTCATAATTAATTTTACTGTATCTTCTGGTTCTGGTGTCAAATTTTCTTCCTCTGGTGTAGATTTTATTTCTAAATTTATTAATAATTTTTCAGATTTATTTTTTGAAGACATTTCTAATAATTCAGAAAGTTTTGGTATTCTTTGGTTTTCTAATTTTTTTTGATTAATAAATCTTCTTCCGTATCTGGATAGTTTATTTACTGAACCTACATCAAACTTTGAAAGTTCTTCATAAGTTAAATCAAATATTTTTAAATTTTCATCCTCTATCCAATTCCCCTCATTATCTTTTGTTCTGCTTGGATCTAATCTAAAATCATGAGCAATAACTGGTACAAGATCCTTAGAAATTAATATATCTGTTTCGTATGCATTAATATTATTTTCAAATAAATATTTGAAACTCTCTAAAGTATTTTCAGGAAGATCTCCCCTAGCTCCTCGGTGTCCATAAATTTTTATGTGATTTGGTTTGCTTAAAATCAAATTTAATTAACTCTTTTACCAGTGCTTTTATCAAAAATATAATATTTTTTGTTCTCAATATTTAGACTTAGATTAGAACCTTTTTCTATAGTTTGATTTCCTGGGCACCTGTAACAAAAGTCTTTTATATTTTTCAATTGACCATAAACAAGATTATCCGAACCAAGCTGTTCCACTAGGTCTACTTTTAAATTAATTAAACCATTTTCAGATTGTACTAAATGCTCTGGTCTTATTCCTAAAGTAACTTCTCCTTCATGCTCAGTATTAACGTCTTTAATCTCAAAACCTTCTGCAGATAATGTTTTATTTTTTAAATTACCATCTAAAAAATTCATTTGTGGTGAACCAATAAAACCCGCAACAAATAAAGATTTTGGATTATCATATATCTCTATAGGGGTACCAAGCTGTTCAATAATTCCATTATTAATTACTGCCAACCTATCAGCAAGTGTCATGGCCTCAACTTGATCATGCGTAACAAATATACTTGTTACTCCAACTTTCTGCTGAAGTTTTTTAATTTCAAGTCTCATCTGAATTCTTAATTTTGCATCTAAGTTTGAAAGAGGCTCGTCAAATAAGAATATTTTTGGATTTCTTACAATTGCTCTGCCCATTGCAACTCTTTGCCTTTGACCTCCGGATAACATTGAAGGTTTTCTCTGTAAATAATCTGAAATTTGTAACAGCTTAGCTGCATCATTTACTTTTTGCTCAATTGTTTCTTTGTCAATTCCTCTATTTTTTAGACCATAAGCTAAATTATTGTAAACATTCATGTGTGGGTATAATGCATAGTTCTGAAACACCATTGCTACATCTCTTTCAGATGGATCAACTTCATTCATTAATTTTCCATCAAGATTAATATCACCCTCTGTAATATCCTCTAAACCTGCAACCATCCTTAATAAAGTTGATTTTCCACAACCACTAGGTCCTACAAAAACCATAAATTCTCCTTCATCAATACTTAATGAAGTTTCATGAACAGCCTTAGTTCCATTTGGGTAAATCTTAGTCACATTTTTTAAATCTAAAAAACTCATTTATTTCTCCGTTTGAATTAATCCTTTTATGAACCATTTCTGTAAAAATACTACCACTAAAACTGGTGGGATCATTGACAAAATGATATATGCAAATCTTTCTGCCGTTCTTGGCAGAGCAACTCCTTCGTAACTTTCTGTGTAAATAATTTTCATTCCCATTACAACAGTCCAATATTCTTCTGCAGTTGTCATTATTAGCGGCCATAAATATTGGCTATATCCATATACAAACATAAAGATAAACATTGCTGCTATCATAGTTTTAGATAATGGAACCAAGAAATCTATGAAAAAACTCCAAGCATTTGCTCCATCTAATTTTGCTGACTCCAATAGTTCATCTGGAATTGTTTTGTAAAATTGTCTGAAGAAAAAAGTTGCTGTTGCTGAGGCAACTAATGGAAGAATAAGGCCTGTATATGAATTTGTTAAACCTAAATCAGATACAATTTTATAGCTTGGAAAAATTCTTACTTCTAAAGGAACAAGTAGGGTAATAAAAATTAACCAAAAAATTGGTACAGCTAATTTAAATCTATAATAAACCAAAGCATATGCTGACATTGCAGAAATAACTACTTTAAGTGTTGCAATTCCTAATGCCATTATAAAACTATTAATAAACATTTTAGCAGCAGTCACTTCTTCAGACCAACCACCTTTTTCATTTAAAACTTCGTTATAGTTTCTTGCTAGCTGATCACCTATATGAAACTTCATACCTTCTGTCAGTATAGTTACAGAATCATGTGAAGAACTTGCAAAAGATATCCAAATAGGAACTACCATTAACAAGACTCCTATTATTAAAATAATATGAGCAATTATTTGAAGTGGTTTAATTTTCATTTATCTTGAAAAACCCCCTTAATAAAATGTTTCTGTAACACAATTATAATTAAAATTGGTGGAACCATAGACATCATCACGAAAGCAAAACGATGAACAATAGAACCTGACATCATTTTTAGTCCCATAACCACAGTCCAATATTGTTCTGAAGTTGTTACCAATAAAGGCCATAAGTACTGGTTGTAACCAAAAACAAACATAAAAATTAACATGGCTACAATCATTGTTTTTGACAAAGGAATTAAAAAATCAACAAAAAATCTCCAAGTATTTGCTCCATCAAGTTTTGCAGATTCAAGTAATTCATCTGGAACAGTTTTATAAAATTGTCGGAAGAATAAGGTTGCTATAGCTGAGGCTGAAATAGGAACTATTAATCCAAAGTAAGAATTCACTAAATTAAGTTCAGCCATTACTGAATAAGTAGGAAAAATTCTTAACTCTAATGGAACTAAAATTGTAATGAATATTATCCAAAACAATAATGTTGCATGTTTTATTCTATAATAAACCAAAGCATATGCGGCCATTAAAGATGTAACGACAGATAATATTGCAACTCCTGTAGCCATTATAAAACTATTAAAAAACATTTTTAATGCTGTTATCTCTTTAAAAAAACCACCTTGATATAATAAAACCCTTAAGTAATTTTCATAAAAGCTATCTCCTAAAAATATTTGAAGACCATTCATATTAATCATTGAACTTGTGTGCGTTGAGCTAGCAAAGATCATCCATACAGGAACTACCATGATTAGTATTCCAATGAGTAAAATTAAATGTGAAAAACTTGATGTGATAAATCTAGTCATTAATTATAATGTATTTTCCCTTCGATATATCTAAATTGAAAAATTGTAATTACTAATACAATCAACATCATCATAATTGATTGAGCTCCTGCACTTCCTAAATCTAGTCCTCTAAATCCATCCATGTAGGCTTTATAAACTAGAGTTCTTGTTTCGCCTGAAGGAGCACCTATTGTTGTGGTATCGATAATTCCAAATGTATCAAAGAAAGCATAGGTTATATTAATAATTATTAAAAAGAATGTAGTTGGCATTAATAATGGAAATGTAATTGTCCAAAATCTTCTAAAACTATTTTTACAGTCAATCATTGATGCTTCAATTACAGATTTTTGTATAGCTTGAAGACCTGCCAAGAAGAAAATGAAATTAGCACTGATTTGCTTCCAAGAACCAGCTATTATTACGTAAATATAAGAGTCAAAAACACTTTCGTACCAGTTAAATCCCCAAAGTTCGTGAAATAAATGATAAAGAAGTCCAAATCTTTCACTAAAAAAGTAATTTGCCATTACACCGACAACCGCAGGCGCGATTGCATAAGGCCAAATTAAAAGTGTTTTGTAAGTGCTTTTACCATGCATTACATTATTAGCCTGAACGGCAAGCAATAATCCAATGGAGCCTGTAATTAATGTGATTACAAAACTATAAATAATAGTAAATTTGAAAGCTATGAAATAAGCTGGATCATCAAAAATAAATAAAAAATTATCAAACCATACAAACGTCGCTCCAAATCCAAAAGCATCTTGCATTGTAAATGCATCTCTAAAAGTTTGTATGATTGGCCAATATAAAAAAATTAATAAAATTCCTAACTGTGGTGCTAAGAATAAATATTGTGAATAACTAGATTTAAATTGGACTTTTTTCATATAAGTAAAATAAAAAATAAGGAGGGTAAATCAATACCCTCCTTATTTAAATTATTAATTATAAAGTTTTAGCAAATTGTTTTAACAATTTAGCTGCACCTTTATCCATGTTCTTCAATCCTTTTTCGATTGATATTTTGCCGTTTAACATTGGCTCAACATTTTCGTAAATTACTTCACGAATTTGTGGCCAGTTACCAGCTCTATATCCACCAGGAATAGTCGAACCTTCTAAGCTTAATTGTTCACCAACTGCTTTATGATATGGAGAAGCTCTATAAAAGTTTATAGTTTCAGCTAACGCTATACCACCTTTAGTTACTGCAGAGTAACCAGTCATATTGTGATAATACAGATCCATCTCTGGAGAACCCATAAATTCTATAAATTTAGCAAGTCCTTTGTACTCTTCTTCTGTATGACCATTTAATATCCAGTTAGCAGCACCACCGATAAACGTTGGATACTCTTTACCACCTGTTACAGAATCCCAGTAAGGAATATGATTTACTGTAAAGTTAGGTACAACACCTTTCATTCCACCGAAAGATGCAGCTGAACCAAACCAAAACGCAGCTTCACCAGCTATAAATGGAGCTTGGTTATCTCCCCATGCTCTTCCTTTATAACCATAAAAGCCTTTTTCATACCATTCCTTAACTTTTTTCCAATGCATTACAAATGCATCTGTTTCAGCAAATAAAGTTTTTGTTGGAACAGCATCGTAACCATTGTTTCCATCAGTCATAAGTAGGTTATGTCTTGAAAAGAAATTTTCTGTCCAGATCCAAGGAAAGTGACTTTGAACTAAAGGAATATATCCAGCAGCTTTAATTTTTGGAGCCATAGCCTCAAACTCCTCATAAGTTTTTGGAACTGACTCAATTCCTACTTTTTTCAATATGTCCATGTTTGCATACATTAAACAAGTTGAACTATTAAAAGGAACACCAATCATTTTTCCATCAGAGTCAGCATAGAAATTTTTAATTCCTGGAATATAATTGTCTGCATCGACTTTAATTCCATATTTCTCTGCCATTTCTTCAAAACCAATGACAACACCATTTTTAACTTGCGCTACCATTATCGCAGCACCAGCATCATAAACCTGTGAATAGTGTGGTTGGTCTCCTGCTCTAAATGCAGCAATAGTTGCCGCCATGTTATCTTCATAACTTCCTTTACCTGTAGGAATGACCGTATATTGATCTTGTGAAGCGTTAAATCTATTTGCAATTTCAATAATTACATCACCAAGAAAACCACTGTTTCCATACCACCAATGAATTTCTGTCTTTGAGTAGCTGTGCGATGTAAAAGAGAATGTAAATAGAATTGTTAAAATACTAAGTATTTTTTTCATTTTTTCCCTCTCTTTTTAATTTATGTATTTACAATGAAGTAAATTATAAATGTTAAGATAACGTTAAATTAAAATTACTTAAATATTAAAATATATTATTTTTCTAAATCAGGTTGTATCTGTTAATAACTTTTAAGAAATTTTAATCTTCCAATTATTTCATCTCTATCCATGTAATATCCTTGGAGATGTCTATGACCAGAATTAGGATCAAACTCTGTTCTTCCATGAAGCAATCTTCTATTGTTAAATGAAAAAATATCTCCTGGCTCTAGTCTAAAATTAATTTCAAATTTAGCATCATGTAATAAATTTCCAAATCGATGATGAGCTTTATAAACTGAGTCCATTATATCTGGGTGACAATCAAGAGCATCTAGTGTTGCAATACTATAACGAATATCGTTGTAATCTCCGTCTTTAGTGAGTGATATTGCTGTACCATAAAAACTTCTGACTGCTTCTTGAGTGTAGTCTTTATCTCTAAATTTAAGTGGAGTATTTACCAATATATCAAAAGTATCTTTTTCGTTATTTTTTAAATAATCTGCTACAGCAAATGCATCTACAGCTGATGAGTCGCCACCCTTTGCTGAATTTATTAAACAGTGTAAAAATTGATAACCAGGTGGATTTTCAAACCAAGGTAAATCCATATGATTTCTTAAAGCGTGCGCTGTATAAGCAGAATTATTTGGTTTTGGAATATTAATTACTTCAAATGGTGTTTTAAAAAAAGTTTCTCGAGTATGACTTATACGGTTTAAAACTTTTAATGCAGAATTTTTTTCAACTGGAGCATTTTTAACAATGGCTATTCCAGTATAATGTAAAAGCTCTAACCATTTAATCAAGCCATCATCAGAATTTACAATTTCATCATGATCAATTTGAATAGATTTTAAGTTCTTTTCTAAAGAGCTATCCCAAAGTTTATAGGGTGAAACATACTTTTGCTTATTTTTTAAAGTATAACAATTTTCTCTTAACCATTTTGGATCATAATAGCTTGTATGATCTCCTTCGCTCCATTCAATTTCTAATTTTCCATCTGAACTTATAGAGTATTTAGTGGGATTAATATTTTGTGAGACTTCCAAAATATTAAACATTCTATGTCTCGAATCTTTATCATGAGCAGTTGGACAATTGTCTCTTAGCCAAAGGTAATTAAACTTACTCTCTTCACCATCATTCCAAATAACTTTTAAATACGTTGAATTTTTTTCTAGTTTAGAAATTGAGCTCACACTTAATTTTTATATAAAAGAGTAATCAAATCAACTCAATTAATGGTTGTATTAACAATTCAAAGCTTGTTTTTTATCTACATTCATTATTAAATCTCGGTATTAAAACTTAAACTTAAGGAGATAATTTAATGAAGTTTTTAAAGAGATTAACAATCTCAATTTTCCTTCTGTCATCTTTGATTGTAAGTAATGCAAACGCTGGTGATTGTAAGGCAAGATTGGGAGATTTTGACTGGAGTAGTGCAAACATCCATACAGCTATCACTACCTTCATCCTTGAAAAAGGATACGGGTGTGAAGTTTCTGTAACTAAGGGAAGTACTACCCCAATAATGGCTGCTCATTACGACGGTCAATTAGATGTTATTACTGAAGTTTGGTATGACAACATTATTGCTAATTACGAGCCACATGAAAAGGCTGGTACTATTATTAATATTGGAGTTAACACACCAGACTCTCAACAAGCATTCTATGTAGATAAAACAACAGCTGATAAATACAATTTGAAATCAGTTGATGATATGAAAGATCCAAAAATTGCAGCTTTATTTAAAGATCCAGAAGATCCTTCAAAAGGAAGAATGACTAGCTGTATATCTGGTTGGACTTGTTATACTGTAAACTTGGTTAAGCAAATAGAATATGGTTTAGACAAATACTATACTAACTTCGACCCAGGTTCAGGTGGAGCATTAGATGCTGCTATTGCAGGAGCTTTTGCCAAGAAAAAACCAATCTTTACATATTACTGGGCACCAACTGGTTTAATGGGTAAAGTTGACCTTGTTAGACTTACAGAACCAAAATTTGATTCTGATTGTTGGAACTCTATGTCCGCAGTTGTTGAAGATATTAAAGCAAACGGACCAGATGCTTACAAGAAAAGCTGTGCATGTGAATATAGAGATATGGCTTTGACAAAATCTGTTTTAACTGATTGGGCGAAAGCTAATCCTAAAGAAACTGATTTCTTAAAGAAATATACTATTCCAACAGCTACAGTTAACAAAATGTTAGCTTTTTACGAAGATGAGTCAGATGGTGATATGGAACTTACCGCGATGCACTTCTTAAAAAATGAAAGCATGTGGAAAGATTGGGTGCCTGCAGACGTTGCTAAAAAAGTTAGCGCCGCTCTATAATCCAATATCTTAAATAATTTATGAAAGAGCCCTCCGGGGCTCTTTCTTTAACTAAATTAAATTATGGAAGCATTAAAGAAAAATAAAAAAATAATTTTTAATATTGGTTTATTGGTTGTTTTTGTTTGGTTGTTAATAACTAGCTATTCTCAGTCAAAAAGAAAACCAGATAATATTGGAGAATTATTAAACGATTTTTCTTGGTTAGGAGGTAAATGGCCAAAATGGTTAGATTTACCATTAATGAATTGGATCAACGTTGGTTTTAAAGCACTTAATGAAAAATATGGATACATATTTGAAGCTATTAACAATGTTCTTCTTTATATGTTAATGCTTGTAAAAAACTTTTTAATTCAAGCTCCATGGCCATTGGTGATACTTGGCGTGGTGGTTCTAACTTATTTTGCAAGTGGTAGAAAAGTTGGAACAACAGTATTTGTAGGATTTTGTACTTTTTTTATAGGTTTTCTTCACCCAATATTTTGGCAAAAAGCTATTGAAACAACTGCGATAATGTTAATTGGAATATTTCTTTGTGTTGTTGCCGGCATTCCATTAGGGATAGCAATGGCAAGAAGCGTAAGAACAAGAAATGTAATTTTACCAGTTTTAGATTTAATGCAAACTATTCCAAGTTTCTGTTACCTAATTCCAGGTATTATGTTATTTGGCTTGGGTGCGGTTCCAGCAATTATAGCCACATTTATTTATGCGGTGCCTCCTTTAGTCAGACTAACAGATTTAGGAATTAGGCTTGTTGATACTGAGGTTATTGAAGCTGCAGATGCATTTGGTGCAAGTAAAAAACAAAAGCTTTGGGGTGTACAAATGCCATTAGCTTTGCCAAATATTATGCAAGGAATTAATCAGTGTACAATGATGGCATTAGCAATGGTTGTAATTGCATCGATGATTGGTACTAGAGGTCTTGGAGATGAAGTTTTGCTAGGTCTTCAACAATTAAATGTAGGAAGAGCTGCTGAAGCAGGAATTGCAATTGTGCTTTTAGCAATAGTTCTTGATAGAATAACTCAATCTTACGGAGAAACACTACAAGAGAGAACAGCACCAAATACAAAGAAAGGTAAATAATGACTAAAATTGAGATTAATAATGTTTATAAAATCTTCGGTAATAATCCTCAATCTGTAATGCCTATGGTAAAAGATGGAGCGAACAAAGAAGAGGTTTTAGAACAAACTGGTCATACTGTTGGTCTTGATAATGTTTCATTAAAAATAGAAGAAGGTGAAACTTTTGTTTGTATGGGTTTGTCAGGATCTGGAAAATCAACTCTAATTAGACATTTAAATAGATTAATCGATCCTACTGACGGTGAAATAATCGTAGAAGGAAATAATGTTATGTCTTTCAACAAAGAACAATTGATAGATTTTAGAAGACATAAGATGAGTATGGTTTTTCAAAGATTTGGTTTGTTTCCACATAAAACAGTTATTCAAAATGTAGGGTATGGATTAGAAATGCAAGGAAAACCATTGGAAGAAATAAATAAAACCGCTATGGAAAAAATTGAAGCAGTTGGTTTAAATGGTTTTGAAAATCAATTTCCAAATCAATTATCAGGTGGTATGCAGCAACGTGTTGGTCTTGCAAGAGCACTTGCTACTGATAGTGATATCATGTTAATGGATGAAGCCTTTAGTGCTTTAGATCCTTTAATTAGAAGTGATATGCAAAAACAACTACTAGATCTTCAATCAGAATTAAAAAAAACAATCGTATTTATCACTCATGATTTAGATGAGTCTTTAAGACTTGGTGATCACATTGGAATATTAAATGCTGGTAAACTTGTTCAAGTTGGAACACCAGTAGACATTATAATGAATCCAGCTGATGATTATGTTAAGGCATTTGTTAAAGACGTTAATAGAGCAAAAGTAATTAAAGCTAAAATTATAATGAAGAGTGTTAATGAATCTAACGATATAGATAAATCTAATTTAATAAAAGTTAATGAAGATCAATTTATTGAGGAATTTTTACCTCAGATTGTATGCTCGAATTCTAATTGTGAAGTGGTTGACAAAAGTGGAAACGTTAAAGGTTATATATCTAATAAAGAATTACAGACATCATTAACAAAATCATAATTAATGGTTAACAAATCATTAAAAAATAAAAAAATTATTATTTCTGCAGGCGCATCTGGAATAGGTTTAGCAACAGCTAAGGTTTGTCTTTCTCGTGGAGCATACGTTTACCTTTGCGATATTGATAATAAATCCCTAAATAAATTAAACAAAAATCCTCTTATAAATAAGAGGCTGTTTAAATATAATTGTGATGCTTCTGACGAAAGCCAAGTATTAGATTTATTTAAAAAAATAAGTAAAAAAACGAAAAAAGTTGATGCTTTGATAAACAATGTTGGAGTCGCTGGACCAACTGGATCGCTAGAAAAACTAAAGTCTAAAGATTGGGAAAGAACTATTCAGATAGATGTTAACAGTCATTTTTATTTTACTAAGAAGGCTATACCTTTGATTAAAAAGTCTAGAAATGGATCAATAATAAATATTTCATCAACTGCTGGAATACTTGGTTTTCCTTTAAGATCACCTTACGCAGCAAGTAAATGGGCAATTATTGGAATTACCAAAACTTTAGCAATGGAACTTGGGAAATTTAATATAAGAGTTAATGCAGTATGCCCTGGTTCAATTAAAGGTGAAAGAATGAAAAGAGTAATCAGAGATAAAGCCAAATTTACAAAAGTTTCATCGAAAAAAATTGAGAAAGATTTTATTTCAATGAGTTCTATGAAAAAGTGGATTCTTGAAGAAGATATAGGAAAGATGTGTGCATTTTTGATTTCAGACGATTCAAGTAAGGTTTCAGGACAAGTAATTTCTGTAGATGGTCACACAGAAAGAAATGATTAACTTACCTAAGTTTTTTTTCGTATTTCTTTCTTAACTTTTGAATATCAACCAAATACTGGTCTCTTATATTAGATATCATTGCTACTGATTTACCTTTAGCCTGTTTTGCCGTTCCTGAAATCAGTCTAGAAGATAATTTTTTTGATAGCTTAGGAGCCTTTAATTTAGTCCATGGTAATTTTAAAGCAGGTCCAAATTGTTCTAACATATGTTTCATCCCCTTTTTTCCTCCAGCAAGATGAAAGGTTAAAAATGTACCCATCAAAGACCATCTTAATCCTGGGCCATCTTCAATTGCTCTATCTAATTCTTCCGTAGTTGCATATCCCTCATTAATAATATGTAGTCCTTCTCTCCATAAAGCTTCTTGTAATCTATCAGACAAATATCCAGGTAATTCATTTTTAACCATAATTGGATTCATAGAAATTGATTTGTAAAATTTTTTAGCCAAATTTAAATTTTTTTTTGAAGTTCTCTTACCTGGAACAATTTCTACAGCAGGCAATAAATAGACAGGATTGAATGGATGTCCAATTATTCCCCTCTCTGGATTTTTACATTTTGAATAAATTCTCGTTGGCAACAAACCTGATGAGCTTGAAGCAATTATTGAATTAGATTTTGCATATTTTCCAATAGTACTAATCAATTTAGTTTTTAAAGAATAATTTTCAGTTGCACACTCCTGAATAAAATCTGCGTCTTTTATTGTTTGTTCTATTGAGGTAAAAAAATGAAAATTTTTTAGATTTAATTTTTTTTTATTAAATAGTTTTTTTACAAATGGCCAAGTTCTTTTTATTTCAGATAATAAATTTTTTTTTAACTTAATATCTTTATCAAATGCATAAACAATTTTGTTGTGAGCCAAACAACGTATGATCCACCCTGCCCCAATTACCCCAGTTCCAATTATTGCAACTTTTTTAATTGATGACATTACTTGTGTTTAACAAGTTTTAGTTTTTCTCTAGTTTCTGCTGGTGTCATTGGTGTATAACCAAGTTCATCTATAATTCTTACAGCTTTTTCTACTAATTGAGCATTAGTGGCCAATTTACCTTTAGATAAATATAAATTATCCTCTAAACCGACTCTTGGGTTACCTCCCATCAAAACAGTTTGAGCAACAAATGGCATTTCATTTTTTGAAATTGCAAACCCCGACCAAATCCCTTCTTTTGGCATTATATCTTTCATGGCTTGCATAGCTAATGTTGTAGCAGGTGCTCCCCATGGAATTCCTAAACACATTTGAAACATTGGTGGATCACTTAATAACCCTTCTTTATATAGTTGTGCACCAAACCACATGTTTCCTAGATCAAAAGCTTCTATTTCTGGTTTAACTTTTATCTCTTTTAATTTCTTTGCTGCTTTTCTTAAATCATTTGGTGTATTAACTGTAATTACTGAGCTATCACCAAAATTTAAAGTGCCCGCATCTAGAGTGCAAATTTCTGGGAGAAATTGTTCAGCATTTGCAATTCTTTCCATTACATTTGCCATGTCAGTCATAGGACCAAAATCTAAAGGATTTTTACCTTGTCCAATATCAAGATCACCCCCCATACCTGTTGTTAAATTTAATATTACATCTGTGTCACTTGATCTAATTCTGTCGATTACTTCTTTATATAACTCTAATCTTCTACTTGGAGTTCCGTCTTCCTCCCTCACATGAATATGAGCAATAGCAGCTCCAGCTTTTGCTGCTTCAATTGATGCTGTAGCAATTTGTTCTGGTGTTTTTGGTAAATCTGGATGCTTACTCGCAGTATCTCCTGACCCCGTCACAGCACATGATATGAATACCTTGTTGTTCATTTTAAGTAAGATTTATACTATTATAAAAAGGACGAGGGAATAAAAAAATGTCTTTTCATATAACAAACCAAACAATCAAAAAAAAATGGACTGATTATAATAATCATATGAACATGGCTTACTATGTCTTGGTTTTTGATCAGACTTGGGAGATCATTCTAGAAAAATTTAAGATGGGTGAAAAATCTGCAAAAGATACCCAGAGAAGCACCATGGTTGTTGAAACTCGAACTACATATGATGGTGAAGTTAAAGAGGGAGACGAAGTTGAAATTGTTTTAACCTTTTTTGATCATGACAGAAAGAGATTGCATTTTAAGATGGAAATGATTGAAAAATCATCAAAAAAATTATCAGCAACTATTGAAATGTTAGCGCTTTATATTGATCTTAGTAAAAGAAAAGTTACAGAATTTGAAGATGAAAAAATTAAAATTATGGATAACTTTATAAATGAAAATAAAAATGAATTTAATTCTGACAATTTATCCATTATTGGAAAACTTAAAAAATGATTGATGTAAAATTATTATCAGGAGCATTAGGTGCTGAAATAAGTGGAATTGACTTAACTGACGTTTCAGATAAAAATTTTAAAAAAATAAATAACTTATTATTAGAACACAAAGTTATTTTTTTTCGAAATCAACCTTTGACATCAGAACAACATGTTGCTCTAGCTTCAAAATTTGGACCATTAGAAACACATGCTTATGTAAGAGGTTTAAGTGAATTCCCTGAAATAATAAGAATAATAAAAAAGCCTGAAGAAAAAACACAATGGGGTGAAGGTTGGCATTCAGATGTTAGCTATAACGAAAAACCAACTAAAGCTGTAATTTTAAAATCAATTAAAATTCCACCAGTTGGAGGAGATACTGTTTTCTCAAACATGGAACTTGCGTGGGAGACCCTAGAAGAAGATATAAAAAATAAAATCAAAAATAAAAAAGCAGTTCATTCTTCACTTGGAGGTGGGTTTTTCCTTGATAAATATAAAGCAATGCAAAGTAATGGAAATATGGATGAATACTCAAACACTCATCCAATTTTAAGAACTCATCCAGAAACAGGTAAAAAAATTCTTTTTGTAAATTGGACTTACACAAAAGAAATTGTTGGTATGGACAAAGAAGAAAGTAAAGAGATATTAAATTATTTATTCGAACATCAGGCAAGATTAGATCTTACTTGTAGATTTAAATGGACCGAAAATGCAGTGGCTATTTGGGATAATAGAAGTGTTCAGCATTATGCTATTGCTGATTTTTATCCAAATAAAGGGCTTGGTTTTGAAAGAGTAATGGATCGTATAGCTGTTGAAGGGGATCATCCGCAATAATTAATGAAGATAATTTATAAAATCATTTCAAATTTTATAAATAATAAATCTTTATACATTGGTGAGAAAGTAACTATGTCAGAACATATGATTCAGTCAGCAATGCTTGCTGAAAAAGCTAAATGTAATGATGATTTAATTTGCGCATGTTTGCTTCATGACTATGGTCATTTTCTTTTAGAAGATCCTGATGAACTAGTTAAAAACAAATTAGATGGAGAGCATGAAAATATTGGATATCAGTATTTAAAAAAATTTTTTGGACAAAAAATTGTTGAGCCAATTAAATACCATGTTTTGGCTAAACGTTATTTGGCTCGAGACAAAAAATATTTTGATTTTTTATCAGATGCGTCAAAAATAAGCCTCAAGTTACAAGGCGGAGTTTTAAATGACAAAGAAAGTAAAAAGTTTGAGAATAAATCTTACTTTAAGCCATCAATTCTTCTTCGAAAATTTGATGAAGCTGCTAAAAGAACTGACATAAAAATGAAATCTATTCATGACTATGAAAAGTTGTTAAGTTCAAAACTTATATGAATTTTGATTATTTAATCATTGGTGCTGGAAGCGCGGGCTGTGTGCTTGCAAACCGATTGACAGAAAATGATCAAAACAATGTAGCCATATTTGAAGCTGGGAAACCCAGTGATATCTGGAAAGTCAACATGCCACTTGCGATTTTATACACAATGCATGATCCAAAGTATAACTACAAATATTATTCAGAACCAGAACCTCATCTACATAATAGAAGATTATTTTGTCCTAGAGGAAAAATGATTGGTGGATGTTCTGCGCATAATGGAATGGTATTTGTGAGAGGTAATCCGAATGATTATCAAAGATGGGCATCATTTGGATTGGAAGATTGGTCTTATGAAAAAGTTCTTCCCTATTTTAAAAAAATTGAAACATGGTCTGAAGGAGAAAATGAATATCGGGGTGGCAGTGGAATACTACCAGTAAACCAATCTAAAAATAAAAACCCTTTATTCAAAGCATTTGTCGATTCAGCTGGTGAAGCAGGTTACAAAATAAATAATGACATGAATGGTAAAGAGCAAGAAGGTTTTGGAATGTACGATGTTACTATCCATAAAGGAGAGAGAGCAAGTGTATCTAAGTATTATTTAAATCCTGCTAAAAAAAGAAAAAACCTTAAAGTATTTACAGAAGCTTTTGTTGAAAGAATTATTTTTGATGGAAAAAAAGCAATCGGAATTGAAGTAAAAATAAAAAATAAAGTCGAAAAGATTTATGCTAATAAAGAAGTAATTTTAAGTGGAGGTGCAATTAATTCACCGCAATTACTAATGCTTTCTGGAATTGGTCCAAGCCAACACTTAAAAGATAAAGGAATTAGTGTTGTTCACAACTTAGATGGTGTTGGAAAAAACTTACAGGATCACTTGGAAACTTATGTTCAGCAAGAATGCAAAACTAGAGATACCTTATACTCATACGTTAATAAGTTAAATATGGTTAGAATAGGTATTCAGTGGTTTTTGAATAGAAGTGGTCCTTGTTCTACTTCTTTCTTGGAAGCTGGTGGATTTTGTAAATCATCTCCAGAAAGAGAATATCCAAATATTCAATTTCATTTTTTTCCTGCCTTTGTAATCGATCATGGATTAGTTGATCCGGATAGACATGGATATCAATTGCATGCTAGCCCAAACCATCCAAAAAGTAGAGGTCATATAACTTTAAACAGCTCAAACCCTTATGATTATCCAAAAATTCAATTTAATTATCTAGAACATGAGGATGATTTAAAACAAACAATAGAATGTATTCATGTAGCTAGAAAAATTTTAGGACAAGACTCCTTGAAGCCTTTTGCAGGAAAAGAAATTGGACCAGGAGAACATGCCCAAACTAATGAGGTATTCAAAGAATACATCAGATCTAAAGCTGAGACTGCTTACCACCCATCTTGTACTTTAAAAATGGGAGTAGACAATATGGCTGTTGTAGATCAAAAACTAAAAGTTCATGGTGTTGAAAATCTAAGAGTAGTTGATGCGTCTGTAATGCCAGAAATTACAAGTGGAAACCTTAACGCTCCAACATTAATGATTGCTGAAAGAGCATCCGAATTTATTTTAAATTAATATTACTTGTTACGATAAACTGAAATTAAACAAATAATTTCAAACATTATAGAAGCTGCAACCATTGCTGTAATTTGATTTGGACTATCTTTTGTTGGCATTAAACAAGCAACATCTCCTCCAATTACATTTTTTCCTTTTAAACACTGAATCAGCTTACGTGCTTCATCCATATTAAATCCTTTATATGCAGGTTCTATATTTGCTACTCCTGGAGCTACTGTTGGATCTAAACAATCTAAATCAAATGTAACATAAATAGGATTGTCTCCTAATCTATCTAAAATCATTTTCACACATTTTTCATGACCCCATTCTCTGTATTCATCCATTGTAATTACTTGATAACCAATATCGTAACTTGCTTGTAACCAATCTAATGTTCTTGGATTTCCTCTTATACCTATCTGAGTACTTGTATGTGGATCAACATTTCCTTGTTTAACTAGATAAGAAGCCCAATGTGCTGCTGATTTTTTTGCACCCAAAAAATGATCTAATTTTTCAAAACAATCTGTATGGGCATCAAAATGTAGAAATGTTATTTTTTTTCCTTTAGTTAATTTTGAATTCTTTTTTGCTAAACTTTGAACAATTCCTCCAGTTACCGAATGATCTCCACCAATTGAAACAACTGGTTTTTCCGCTTGTTCTATATGATCGTAAAAAGCAGAAATTCTTTCTATACATTTTTCATTATCATTAGCTTCTGGAAAAGGAACATCTCCCAGGTCATGTATTTTATTATCTTTCCATGGATCAATTTTGTAATCAAAGTGAGAACGTCTCAGCATTGCAGAAATATTTCTAACTGCTCTTGGACCTAAATGTTGATCTCTTTCTGTAGTCCCATTTCCTGTACTATGAGGAACACCAACTAATGCAATGTCACAATTCTTTGGATCTGGATCATTCTTACATCTAAATAAAGTTGGAATACCCCACCAATAAAGGGTTTCCATCATTATTTTATCTTCTTCTGAAATCATAATTAAATATGACACAAATTTAATAAATTTAAAAACATATTCTTTTTTGATATAGAGCGTAAATGAGCGCTCAAAACAATAATCCTAAAGGAATAGTCTTCATATTAATTGCAATGATAGTTTTTTCTGTCCAAGACGGAATTATGAAGCATATTTATAATTTTGTTTCACTTTATGAAATTTACCTAATAAGAACTGTAGTAAGTTTTGTGCTTATTTTATTATTTTTAATAATTACAAAAAAACCAATAGTATTTAAAAGCCAATATCCTCTTTTAACATTTACACGTGTAATACTTTTTTTCTTTGGTTTCAGCTCTTTTTATGTTTCTTTGACCGTGTTACCACTTGGTACAGCTACAGCATTATTTTTTGTTACCCCTTTTTTAATTACAATATTTGCTCATTTTTTTTTAAAAGAAGAAATAGGATTTAGAAGATGGTCTGCTGTAGTTGTGGGATTTATTGGAGTTTATATAACATTAAATCCTGATTTTAGTAATTTTAACCATTTAAGCTTATTGCCTATTTTATGTGCATTTTGTTACTCATTATCTATGATAATAATAAAAAAAACATCTGATAAGGATAGTGTTTATACACAAACATTTACATTTTATATTGGTGCAATTATTCTAAGTATAATTTTCTATTTTGTTATTGGTGACGGTCAATACAACACTTCAAATCATCCAGCTTCTCAATTTATATTTAGAGAATGGTTTGTTGATTTTAATTCCAATATCCTATTAATGACTGCAACTGGTGTTACAGCTACTATTGCTTTCTTTTTTTTATTTACAGCTTATAGTATTGCCTCTCCATCAGTGGTTTCACCTTTTGAATATTCAATATTATTTTGGTCGCCACTTGTAGGATGGTTATATTTTGATGAAATACCTTCATTAAATACAGTGGTTGGAATTTTAATAATAGTAAGCAGTGGTGTTTATATTTTTATGCGTGAAAAGGCACAAAATCAATCTATTGCTACGGAAAAACCTCTTAGATAAATGACAAAAGATAATAATTCTAAAGGTATTATTTTAATAATCGTTGCAATGACATTATTTGCGATGCAGGACTCATTAATTAAATATATTTTTGAGAAAGCCTCTCTTTATGAAATCTTTTTTGGAAGATATTTTGTTGCAGCTATTTTACTTTTTAGTTACATAAAATTTAGAAAACAGAAAGTTTTACTAAAAACTTACTATCCTGTTTGGACAATTATTAGAGTGGTTCTTCACTTTTTAGCGTTTTCAGCTTTCTTTATTTCTCTTACTTACATGCCACTAGCAACTGCAAATGCCTTATTTTTTTCTTGTCCTTTTTTTGTATCTATTTTTGCTAAATTTTTTTTGAAAGAGTTTATTGGAATAAGAAGATGGTCAGCAATTGTCTTTGGTTTTATAGGAGTTTTTATTGTACTTGACCCAAACTTTTCTGATTTTGAATACAAAAGTTTACTCCCAGTAGTATGTGCATTTTTTTATGCTGCATCTATGACAATAACAAAATACACATCTGACAAAGATGATGTAAATACTCAATTATTTTATTTTTATTTAATAGCCCTAATTTTATGTGGTCTTATTTATTTGTTTATGGGAAATGGACAATTAAATAACCCCAACTTTGATCCAACTACGCAGTTTATTTTTAGAGAGTGGTTTTCAAATATTGAATATACATGGAAATTTATTTTATTTTTCGGTTTTGTCGCCTCAATTGCTTTTCTCTGCATATTTTCAGCCTACATTGTAGCTTCACCTTCTGTAGTTTCCCTGTTTGAATATTCATTAATTATAATGTCTATGATACCTGGATATTTTTTATTTAATGAAATTCCATCGGGTAGAACATTTTTTGGAGTTGCGTGCATTATAGCAGCTGGTATTTATATTTACTTTAGAGAAAAAGCTAGAGATCAATATATTGCTACAGAAACACCTGTAAGAAGATGACAAAAAATTATATCCCAACAATCAATATATCTTCACTAGTCAAAAATAATTTTGAAACTCAAAGTGCTTTTAAAACGATTAAAGAAATTGAAAAGGCTTGTGTCAAAATTGGTTTTTTTCAAATTACAGGACATGGGCTTAACTTGAAAGATATTAGGAAAGTATGTGATGTAGGAAATAAATTCTTCAATTTGCCAGGTAACAAAAAAAGACAATTATCACCAAAAAAATGGAATAAGAAAAACAAGAATCTTTACAGAGGATACTTTCCCAACGATGTAAATGGAAAAGAAGGTTTAGATATTGGGGATTTAAAAGTAACTAAAAAATATTCTTCAAAATTAAAAAATCAATACATTGAATATTTAAATCTGGATAAATGTTTTAACAAAAGTTCCATTAAAGCTTTGGGTCAATATTTTGATAATATTTATAGTTTAAGTGAAACTTTATTTAAAAGTGTGATCAAACTTAACAAAATAAATCCCAATAAATCAAGCGAAGCTTTTTCAAGATTAAAAACACTTAGTACTTTAAGATTTAATTATTATCCAAATCAAACAAAACCAGTAGAGATTTCAAAACATGATGGTGTTGCTCTTGGATGTGAAACGCATGTTGATAGTGGAATATTTACAATTCTCTACCAAGACAGAAAAGGTGGTCTTCAAGTTCAGAACAGGAGGACAAAGAACTGGCATGATGTACCATTTAATAAAAAAGCTTTAGTAGTAAATACTGGTAGAGCTTTAGAATTTCTAAGCAAAGGTAAATTTAAAGCAACCAACCATAGAGTGTTATGGAACAGAAGTAAGAGGCTATCTATTCCATTTTTTTTTGAGCCCTCTTATGATTTTAAAATGAATCAAACATTTTTAAACTTAAAAAAAAATGAAAACTCAGGTCAGATTTATGAAAAATTTCTAAATCAATCTTTAAAAAAATTTATTGAATATCAACGTTAATTATTATGTAGTAATTTATATGCCTGACAAACAAAATCTAAGCATTGAAGATAAGTTTAAATTAGCCATCGAAAATCACTCAAAAAAAAATTTTAAATTAGCTGAAGCTATTTATATTGAGATATTAAAAATTAAACCAAATCATGTAAACACTCTAAATAATCTGGGCGAATTGTATAGAGTAATAGGAAAACTTAAAAATGCAAAAAATTGTTATGAACAAGCAATAAAAATAAATCCTAATTTTGCAGGTGCTTATAATAATCTCGGATTAATTTTTTTGAAAAACAAAGAAAAATTTAAAGCCAAAGATTTATTTAATAAAGCAATAGAACTAGATCCTAATTTAGCTAATGCAAATTATAATCTTGGTATAATTTACAAAGAGCTAGGAAACTATGAAAAGGCTAAAAGCTTATATAATAAAGTAATTAAAACTATTCCAAATCATACAGAAACTTTAAATAATCTTGGAATTTTATGCGAAGAATTAGGTGAAACACAAAGTGCAAAAGAATATTATAAAAAAGTAATAAAAATTAATCCTAATCATACAATAACACTTTGGAATTCTCATATTCTAACATCAGATATAGATGAAGCATTATCATACCTAAAAAAAATATATGAAATTGATAAACAGCAATTAAAAGCTAAAATAATGATAGGTGGACTAGAGAAATATAAAGGAAATTTTGATTTATATAATAACTTGCTAAATTCAGAAACTTCTAACCACCCATATATGAGATCATTAAAATGGATTTTTTCATTGCCTAAATTGCCAAAAATTTATTTTAATAGATGGAGTTTTTTTGATGCAATGATAACTTTATCTGATAGTTCCAAACCTTTTTATGAATTTGGAGTATGGAACGGCGTATCTTTCAGATATCTAATTAATACTTACAAAAAAGGGTTCGGTTTTGATACTTTTACTGGAATTCCAGAGAGTTGGCATGATGAACCTCAAGGGAACTATACAAATTTTGGAGTAGTTCCTGATATTGATGGAGGTGAATTTATAGTTGGAAAGTTTGAGGATACTCTACCAATTTTTTTTAAAAAAAGACGTCCGATAGCCTCATTAATAAATTTTGACGCAGATTTATATTCATCTACTATTTGTGCTTTAAATTTCTCAAAAGATGTAATTGATGAAAATACAATTTTAATTTTTGATGAATTTATAATGAATGAAAATTGGGAAGAAGATGAATATAAAGCATTAAACGAATTTTGTAATAACCAAAATTTTAATTATGAAGTTTTATCATTTTCTTTATCTACTAAGCAAGTAGCTGTTAAATTAAAGAAAAAATAAGCCTTAAATAAAAAATTTTTATTAATCATTTGAAAAATTTTAATTACGTTTTATAAACAAATTGAAATCTAAATGTCAAAACTGTTCGATTTATTCATTATTGGTGGTGGTATAAACGGCGCTGGTATAGCCAGAGATGCTGCTGGAAGAGGTTTGTCTGTATGTTTAGCTGATAAAGGTGAGATTGGGGGAGCAACATCATCTTGGTCTACAAAATTAATACATGGTGGTCTTCGTTATTTAGAAAATTATGAATTTAAATTAGTTAGAGAGTCCTTGAAAGAAAGAGAAATTGTTTACAAAATTGCTAGACATATTTCAAAACCTATTCCATTTATTATTCCTCATACTGATAAAATTAGACCAGCATGGTTAATTAAATTTGGTTTGTTTTTGTATGACAATTTAGGTGGAAAAACCAATATTCCAAAATCTAAAACATATGATCTTACAAAAAAATTTCCGAATATTCTTAAAGAAAAATATAAAACTGGTTTTCAATATTTTGACATTCAAATTGATGATAAAAAATTAACAAAGTTAAATGCTAAAGATGCAAAAAGAAATAAAGCCAAAATACTAGAATATAACAAAGTTAAAAAAGCTGAAATTATTGATAATGAGTGGGTCATTAGTCTTCAAAATGGAAAAAAAATAAAATCAAAAGTTTTAATCAATGCATCTGGGCCATGGATAAATGAGACTTTACAAAAAAATATCAAAATCAAATCTAAGAAAAAAATAAGACTGGTTAAAGGAAGTCATATCATTACAAAAAAATTGTATAAAGCTGATGTAGCGTTCACATTTCAAAATACAGACAAGAGAATAATATTTGTGATTCCTTATAAAGGAAAATTTTCATTAATTGGGACTACAGAAATAGAAGTAAAATCTCCTGAAAACAAAGGGATATCTAATAAAGAAATTAGATATTTAATTAATTCAGTAAATAATTACTTAAAAAAACAAATCAGTGCGAAAGACATTTTAGATACTTATTCAGGAATAAGACCTTTAATTGAAGACTTTAATACAGCTTCAAAAGTTACAAGGGATTATGTTTTTGATTTAAAGATTGTAAAAAAAATGCCTCTATTAAATATTTATGGAGGAAAGCTTACTACCTACAGAAAGTTATCTGAAAAAGTCCTAATTGATCTAAAAAAATATTTACCTAAGACAAAAAAAGGACCATGGACTGATAAAAAAAAGCTTTTTTAGATTTCCACTGCTTTAAAAAAGTGATATCGTTATTTAATAAAGCGATACATAACTCGTCGTTTAAATCAAGGATTTACGAAAGTGGGATCGGTCGTCTTTAAATTAACTTTTAAAGGAGGCTTTATGAAATTTGGTTATTTTTGTAATACCACAAACTGGACACACAAACCCTATCATCAGCTATTAGATGAAACTAAAGAAATCACAGAATACTGTGATCAAAATAAATGGAATTCAATTTGGTTTACCGAACATCACTTCAATCATGAAGGAATGGAATCTTGCACAAATCCATTAATGATGGGTGCAGATGCCGCTGCTAGAACAAAAAATATTAGAATAGGTCAGGCCGCAAACGTTATTACCTTCCATAATCCAATAAGATTAGCAGAAGATATTGCAACATTAGATCAACTTTCAAAAGGGAGAGTTGAAGTAGGTGTAGCAAGAGGAATTTATGGAAGAGAAGCAATAAATTTAAACAAAGAGGCTGATTTAAAAGATCAGGCTAAAAATTTCAGATTATTTGCTGAGACTTTAGAAGTATTGAAGAAAGCATGGAGTGAAAAATTTTTCAGTCACCAAGGAGAATTTTATACTTATCCATCTCCAAATTATGTTTGGCAGCATGATATGAGTCCTCCAAGTGAAGAATTTATGAATATGGAAGACAGTACTATGAAAAAAATTAGCGTTGTTCCACAGCCATATCAACAGCCACATCCTCCAATTCATCAAGTTGTTGATGGAATTAGATCAATTGAGTGGGCCGCTGAAAATAACATTAATGTTATTATGTGGATTCCAACTGTAAAAGCTTTGAAACCAAAGTTCGAAGCTTATAAAAATAAAAGATCAGAGGTAACAAAGAAAAATATACCACTTGGTGAAGGTGTTTCACTTGTAAGAGATATGTTTGTTGCAGATACTATGGAAGAAGCAAAAGAGATGGCAGGTGAACATATGGTAAATTATATGAGATGGGTTTGTCATTGGAGAGGTTTGGGAAATCACATGGATCCAGGTGAAGAATTACCTGAAACAAAAGGTAAGTTAGATTTATTAAATTATGAATTTTTACATAAAAGAAACATGTTATTTGGAACACCAGAATATGTGATTGATAAAATTCATGAATTAAAATCTGAACTTAATTTACAAAATTTACAAGTTTGGTCTAATTTTCCGGGTGTTAAGCATAAAGATTGTATGAAAAGTATAAAACTTTTTACAGAAAAAGTTATGCCTCACTTTCAGGATGATTTTGATACTGAAGTAAAAAAAGTTTCGTGAAAAAAAAACGAAAAAGAATTAGCGGCGGTCAAGCTGCGGTTCAATCATTAAAAAAAGAAAAAGTAAAACATGTTTTTGGACTTATTGGTTCAGCAACAATGGAAATGTTTGACGCTCTTTATCATGAAAAAAAAATAAAATTTATTGGTGTCAGAGATGAAAGAACTGGCACACATATGGCTGATGGTTACGCAAGAGCATCAAATAATCCTGGTGTAATTATTGCGGGACAAAATGGGCCTGGTGCTACTAATTTAGTTACAGGAGTTGCTCAAGCAAAAGCAGCCTTTTCTCCAGTTGTTGCAATTGCAGGTTCTTATTCAACTAAAGATAAAATGGAAGACGCTTTTCAAGGCTTAGATCAACAATCTTTGTTTGCACCAATTACAAAAAAAACATGGACAGTAAAAAATTCAAAAACTATTCCAAAAATTATGAGTGATGCTTTTAATTTAGCTATGAAACCTAGAAGAGGACCAGTATGTGTAAATTTACCAAGAAATATATTAGCTGCGTCAAACTCTTATAATATTAATACCAAAAAACCATCATTCACAAATGAGAGTAAACAGAGAGGAAATAAAGGTAATATCAAAAAGGCTGTAAAATTAATTAGAACCTCAAAATGTTCAGTTATTATTGTTGGTGCAGGGATAAAGTATAATTCTAAATATAAAGAGGTAATAAAATTAGCAGAACTATGTAACACACCTATAGTTACGGCAGCAGGTCATGGAGATGCGATTCCATTTGGTCATAAATTAAATGCAGGACAGATGGGACCTAGAGGAAATCCAGTTGCTTCAAGATTGGTTAAGAATGCAGATGTTATATTAGCAATTGGAACACGTTTAGGATTTAATTCAACATTTTACTCTTATGAAAATATAAACAAAGATGCAAAAATAATTCAAATAGAATTAGAAAAAAAAATGCTTGGAAAATATTTTCCAGTGAAAGTAAAGATACATGCAGACGCTGCAACTGCAACTAAACAAATTTACCACGAGATTAAAAAAGAAAAAATTAAATTAAATGTAAAAAACTGGACCAACTCTTATTTCAAAGAAAGAAAAGAATATTTGTCAAATAGAAATAAAGAAAATCTAGGTGCAAATTTTCCCATTCAGCCAAAAGGACTATTTAAGCAATTAAGAAAAGTCCTTCCAAAAAATTCAGCAATTACCTTGGATGCAGGGACCTTATGTCTGCAGGCGACTGATGCTCTAGAATATTACGAGCCTCCTTCGTTATTTACTCCCTTAGATTTTGGCCTTGTTGGCTTTTCTTTCGCATGTGGTCTTGGTGTTAAAATAGCAAAACCTGAAAAAACAGTTGTTAGTCTAATGGGTGATGGAGGTTTTGGAATGACAATATCTGAGTTAAGCACTGCTGTTGAATATGGAATTAACACAACAACTATTGTGATGAATAATCAAAGCTGGGGAGCAGAAAAAGCTTATCAAAAAGATTTCTTTGGTAAAAGATATTTAGGTGCAGATATTAAAAGTCCATCCTTTGATAAGGTTGCGGAACTCTATGGAGCAAAAGGTTTTAAAGTTAAAAAAATTTCTGAGATTAATGAAGCTGTAAGAGCAGCAGTTAAATCAAATAAACCATCTGTGATAGATGTTGATGTGGATCCAAAAGCATTATACAGTTTTAGAAGAGATAGTTTCAAACATAGAGAAAAAAAATGAAATTAGAATTAAGAAAATTTACAAAATTTGTAGACAAAACTTTTATTGAGGGTGGCAAAGAAGCGAAAGAGCCTGTTTTATTAGTATCAGTAGCAGCTGTGTTTAAAAATCCATGGCATGGTCAGGGTTTTGTTGAAGATCTCAGACCAACTATTTTAGATCTTGCACCTAAATTAGGTGATTTGCTTGTTCCAGAATTGATAAAAGAAATAGGATCACCTGAAAAAATATTGGCATATGGCAAGGCAGGTGTAGTTGGATTGAACGGTGAAATAGAGCATGCTTCAGCTTTTATTCATACTTTAAGGTTTGGTAATAAATTTAGAGATGCTGTTGGTGGAACTTCCTATTTAAGTTTTACAAATACAAGGGGACCTGCTGGATCAAAGATTGCGATTCCTATGATGCATAAAACAGATTCTGGATTGAGACCATATTACCTAACTCATGAATTTACTATTCATGATGCACCCTTCGATGATGAGGTGGTTATTGCAATTGGTGGGGCATCAAGTGGTAGAGCACATGCAAGAACTGGTGACAGATATCAAGACATGAAAGAAATGGGTATTGAGCCAAAATAATTCTTGATGACGACGGGAACTACTGCCTCAGGAACTTATTACTTATTCAATAAAAAGGATCAAGATGTACCAATAGTATTTGTACATGGTGTAGGTCTTACTCACGAAATATGGCAGCCTCAGCTTGAATTTTTTAATTATCATTCAACTCTTGCCTATGACATTTTAGGTCATGGAAAATCTTCACTAGAAAATAAAGAAATAAGTTTTGATGATTTTTCTGACCAACTAATTGGATTAATGGACCATCTTAATATAAAAAAAATACATCTTGTAGGTTTCTCTATAGGTTCTTTAATTGCACGAAATTTTGCAACTAAACATAATGAACGTTTACAGACATTAACTCTTTTGTGTTCTATTTATAAAAGAACTGAGGAACAACAAAAAATTGTTAATCAAAGGTTTCAACAAGCAAAACAAGAATTAAAACTTTCAAAGCAAGCTTTAAAGAGATGGTTTACTGATAAATATTTAGAAAATAATCCAGAAATATATGAAAAAATAAGTTCAATTTTGTTTGCTAATAATATGAATAATTTTTTAAAGGTTTACGAGCTATTCGTTAATCATAAGAATGATGAAGATTTTAATAAAATTAAAGCTAATACGCTAGTTATGACAGGTGAATACGACATTGGCTCAACTGTAAAAATGTCTCAAGAATTGAATGCTTTAATCTCTAAAAGTCAATTAAAGATCATTAAAGATGGAAAACATCTTTGTGGTATTGAGTGTGCTGATGATGTAAATTTAACCATCAAAAATTTTATTGGATCAGATGAGTAAACTTAAACAATATAAAATGTTTATTAATGGTGAATGGGTTGACTCTGAAAGTAAAAGAACATTTGAAACTCTAAATCCAGAACATAATGAGCCATGGGCAGTTGTTCCAGAAGCAAGTGCTAAAGATGTTGATAATGCAGTTAAAGCTGCTCAAAAAGCATTCGAGGGTGAATGGCCAAAACTACTGCCAAGAGAAAGAGCTAAATATTTAAGAGCCATTGGAAATCAATTAAGAGAGAATGCTGAAATGCTAGGAGAAATAGAAACAATTGATACTGGAAAACTCTACAGAGAAACAAAAAAGCAAGCAGTTTATATAGCAGAATATTACGACTATTATGCTGGTTTGGCAGATAAAGTTGAAGGTACAGTTTTACCAATAGACAAACCAAATGTTCAAGCAATAACAACGAGAATACCTATAGGTGTTATAGCTGCAATAATTCCTTGGAATTCACAAATGTTTTTAACTGCTACTAAAGTAGCGCCAGCACTTGCAATGGGTAACACAGTTGTAATTAAATCCTCTGAACTTGCCCCTGCTGTTTTGTTTGAATTTGCAAAGCTAGTTGAAAAAACTGGTATCCCTAAAGGCGTAGTAAATGTTATTACTGGATTTGGGGATCCTTGTGGTAAAAGTTTAACTACTCATAACTTGGTTGAAAAAGTTGCTTTTACTGGTGGTCCTGAAACAGCAAGACATATAATTAGAAACTCAGCAGAAAATTTATCAGAAGTAAGTTTAGAATTGGGTGGCAAAAGTCCAGTCGCAGTATTTGATGATGCAGAGCAAGAAAATGCAATAAATGGGATTACAGCTGGAATATTTGGTGCAAGTGGTCAAAGTTGTATAGCAGGATCAAGACTTTATTTGCAAAAAGGAATTTACGATGAATTTTTAGATAAACTTTCAAAACGTGCATCAAAAATAAAAATTGGAGCTCCAATGGATCCAGAAACAGAGATGGGGCCTTTAAGTAATTTTAAACAATTAGAGGTAATAGAAAAAAATATTAAAGATACAATTAATCAAGGTGGAAAAATTAAGTGTGGGGGTGAAAGACATTCCTTTTCAAATAAAGGATATTACTTTCCTCCAACAATTATAGAATGCGATAATCACAACCTACCTGTAGCAGAAAATGAATTATTTGGACCTGTATTATCAGTCATGAAATTTGATACAGAAGAAGAAGTCATTTCAAAAATGAACGACAATCAGTATGGATTATCCTCTGGGGTTTATACAAGCAATTTATCTAGAGGCATGAGAGTTTCAAAAGCAATTAGGGCAGGAATAACCTTTGTAAATACTTATAGATTAATTTCACCCTCTGCACCTTTTGGAGGTATCAAAGATAGTGGGTATGGAAAAGAAGCAGGAATTGATTCAATTAAAGACTACACAAGGGTAAAAACAACATGGTTCTATACCTCTGACGAACCTTCTCTAGACCCTTTCTCAATAAGATAATCACTAGCAATTAACCTCTATAAAATAGGATAATTTTGTCATTGAATATTAATTGTATTCATACTTAAATTAGCTTTTATAAATTGTTAACAATAAAGAGGAAGATAATGAGAAAACTATTTATCGCTGCTTTTATGTTTGTTTCTATTTTTGGAACAAAAGTAATGGCAGATATTAAAATGGGGATTATTTTAGGATTCACAGGTCCTATTGAATCTCTAACTCCAGCTATGGCTGCATCTGCAGAGCTTGCTTTTAAAGAAGCATCAGACTCAGGTTCGCTATTAGGTGGAAAAAAAATTGAAGTTATGAGAGCAGACTCAACTTGTGTTGACTCAGCAGCAGCGACAGCAGCAGCTGAAGGTTTAATATCAGGTGGTGTAGCTGCAATCATGGGAGCAGACTGTTCAGGTGTAACTGGTGCAATTGCAACAAACGTTGCTGTACCAAATGGTGTAGTTATGATTTCACCTTCTGCAACTTCTCCAGGATTAACAACTCTAGATGATAAAGGGTACTTCTTTAGAACTGCTCCATCAGATGCTAGAGGTGGTCAAATTTTAGCTGACATAACTAAAGATAGAAAAGTAAAAAGTGTTGCAATCACTTATACTAACAATGACTATGGTAAAGGTTTAGCTGATGTATATAAAGCGGCAGTTGAAGCTCATGGTATTAAAGTTACAACTGTAACTGCTCACGAAGATGGAAAAGCAGATTACTCATCTGAAGTAGCAACTCTTGCTTCTGCTGGTGGTGATGCTGTAGCTGTTATTGGTTATCTTGACCAAGGAGGAAAAGGAATCATTCAAGCTTCTTTAGACTCTGGTGCATTTGATAAATTTGTTTTATCAGATGGTATGATCGGTCAATCTTTAGTTGACGCTTTTGGGAAAGATTTAAGTAAATCATTTGGATCAATGCCAGGTTCTACTGGCAAAGGTGCTGGTATATTTGCTGAAGTTGCAAAAGCTGGTGGTGTAGAAGCATCTGGTCCATACACAGCTGAGTCTTACGATGCAGCTGCTTTAATCGTTCTTGCAATGCAAGCAGGTAACTCTGCTGACAGAGCATCTATTGCAAAAAATGTAATGGATGTTGCTAACGCTCCTGGAAAAAAGATTTACCCAGGTGAACTTAAGAAAGGTTTAGATTTATTAGCAAAAGGTAAAAAGATAAATTACGAAGGTGCTACTGGAGTAACTTTTACTAGTGTTGGTGAAGCTGAAGGTTCTTTCTTAGAACAAGAAGTTAAAGGCGGAAAATTCAAAACTAAAAAACAAAGATAATTTTTTATCTTAATTCAAAAAACCCCAGTAATTTAATTACTGGGGTTTTTTTTTAGATCAGCTCTAATAGTAGAAAGAGCTATTATAATTAGAAAAATCAAACATATTAAATTCATAGTTTTCCAGCTAGTTAAGCTAAGAAATACTCCAGCAGACAAACTGGCTACTGCTTGTATAGAATAAACAATTAAATCGTTATACCCTTGAGCTCTAAATTTTTCCTCTTCTCTGTAGCACAAAACAAGTAAACTTGTTCCTGAAATGAATAAAAAATTCCACCCTAGCCCCAGGAAAATAAGTGCAACCATATAGTTAATATAATTCTGTTCAAATAAACTGGTAATAATTGTGACTAAAAACAATAAAACTCCCGCATACATTATTTTACTATGACCAAACCTTTTAATTAAATTTCCAGTAACTAGTGAAGGTAAAAACATGGCTGCTATATGAAGCTGAATAACAAATCCAGTCTTGCTTAAACTTATTTTCTCCATCAGATGCATACTTATAGGAGTTGCTGTCATTAAAAAAGTCATTACAGCATAGGCAAAAGCTGAAGCTACGAGCGCCTGTAGAAATCTAGGTTGAGAGATAAGCTCAAAAAAACTTCTTCCAGTTTTATATTGATTACTAGATGTCGTTTTTGGTTCCTGATAAAAAATTAAAAATATTGTTGATAAGATAGATAAAATGGCAAGTGCAAGATAAGAACCTGCATACATGTGATCTGAAATAAATTCTTTAGAAATATTTGCAATATTTGGACCAATAAACGCCGAACCTATTCCTGCTAACAAAATGATAGAAATTGCTTTTGGTGCGTAATCCTTATCTACAACCTCGACTGCTGCAAAACGATATTGATGACTGAAAGCTATTCCTCCACCAATTAAAAAGCATCCCAAATTATATAAGATAAAGCTTTCTATTATTATAGAGTATGCAGTTAAAAGAGATGCTAGACTTGTTCCTATTGATGCATAAATAAATCCTAATTTTCGTCCAATTATACTCATTAGTTTTGCAGCAAAAAAAGCGAATAACGCAATTCCAACAACTGACAAAGCCATTGGAAGAGTTGCTAAAGATTTTATTGGACTAAATTTTGAACCAATTATACCACTTAAAAAAACGGTGACTGGGGCAGCTGTAAAAGCAAAAATCTGACTTAAGATAAGTAACGAAAGATTTTTATTCATTAAAAGAATAAATACTTATCAGCCATATACAAAGCCCAAGCAGCAGCAGCACCTAATATAATATATTTCATTTGGTTTACTTTATTTCTATTTTTTCTGGAAGTATACCTTTAGGTCGATACCTCATTATGAATAATAATCCTAATCCCATCATTAAAAATCTGAAATAAGGAACACTTTCTATTAAATGTGCTTTAAGTGCATTTGTTTCAGGAATTCCAGCAGTGAAAAAATTTATTAAAAATAATGATATTGGCGCAGCTTCAATCCATAAGAACCAAACAACAAATCCTCCTAAAATTGCTCCAAAATTATTTCCACTTCCCCCAACAATTACCATCACCCAAATCAAAAAAGTATATCTCATTGGTCTATAACTTCCTGGAGTAAACAAACCATCTTGAGTAACAAGCATTGCGCCTGCTATTCCAACTATAGCTGAACCTAAAATAAAAATTAATAAATGTTGTTTAACAACATTCTTACCCATTGCATTTGCAGCTTCCTCATTATCTCTTATTGCTCTCATCATTCTTCCCCAAGGAGAATAAAGTGCTTTTTGAGTTAAAATTAAAAGAATAATAACTACTACCAAGAATAATCCTGAGTAACATAGTTTTACAAAAACAGATGAGCCTTCGATAACAAGTTGATTTAAAGCGGCTTGACGATCAGCTAAATTCTCAATTAAACTTAATTTTCCTGAATTAAACTTTTCAACCAATTTGATAAACCAATCAGTAGTTTGAAGATCTACTTCATAAGGTGCAGGTCTTTTTAAACCAATAACATTTTTTACCCCTCTTGTTAGCCAATCTTCATGTTTAATGATCGCAATAACAATTTCAGAAATAAGAAGAGTGGCAATAGCTAAATAGTCTGCTCTAAGACCAAGCGCAACTTTTCCTACTATAAAAGCTAAACCACCCGCAAAAAGAGCTCCAACTATCCAAGAAAAAATAATAGGTAATCCAAATCCTCCTAAGAAACCAGTTTTAGCTGGATCAACTGCTTCAATAGCTTCTATGCCAGGCTCTGCAGAAAATCTAATAAGCAAAATACCTGAAATTATTATTGCAGCTATGCTGTATGTTCTTATTTTTGATTTTTCAAATCTTTTTAAAATAAAGCGTATAACTAATACCATTACTACTATCAGCCATAACGACATTATAATGTCGAAACCTCCTGCCCTCCAAGCTTCCTGAACAGGATCTACAGATATCAATACCGCAGCTAGACCACCTAAAGCTGTGTAACCCATAATCCCAAAATTAATTAAACCAGCATATCCCCATTGAATATTTGCACCCATTGTCATCACTGCAGAAATCAAACATAGATTAAATATTGATAACGCTATATTCCAAGATTGAAATATACCAACCATAAGAATAAGTATCATCATGATGCTGTAAGCTGCAATTACATTTAAATTTTTTCTCACAATACTTTCCCCTTAAATATTCCTGAAGGCCGATATATTAAAACTATTACAAGTATGGAGAATGATACAGCAAATTTATAATCTGTAGACAGAAGTTGAACTAAACTATCTGGCTCCATACTTTCTGGTAAAACATACATAAAAAATTTCTTGTAGGCATAAGTTAATAAAATTTCTGAAAAAGCAATTACATATCCACCTAAAAAGGCTCCAAACGGATTTCCAATTCCCCCAACTATTGCAGCAGCAAAAATAGGAAGCATATTATTAAAGTAGGTAAATGGTTTAAAACTTTTATCTAAACCATACAAAGCACCACCTATTGTGGCTAAAATTCCAGCAATTACCCAAGTAACCAAAACTATTTTTTTTGGATCAATACCTGATAGCAAAGCAAGATCTTCATTATCAGAATAAGCTTTCATACTTTTGCCGGTTTTAGTTTTATTTAGAAACCAAAATAATAAAGAAACCAAAACTATTGTAACAAATATTGTTAAGACTTGAGTTGATTTTATTGCAAGACCTTCATTTAGGCCTGTCATCTCTTTAAATTCACGTGCTTTAATAATGAATTTTTCACCATCAAAAAATCTTCTGTCGCCAGGTCCAATAATAATTCTTACCACTGCTTGAGTTACAAACATTACTCCAATACTTACCATTGCAAACTGAACTGGAGGGCTTTTCTGGTGTCTATAATATTTGAAGACAAATTTATCTATTAAAAGCATATAAAGAATCATGAAAATAATTCCAAATGGGATAGCTAATAAAGCAGTAGGTAAAACACCCAAAGAGACACCTAATGATTGAAAATACCATGTAAACAAAATTGTCATCATGGTTCCAAAAGACATCATGTCACCAGTTGCAAAGTTTGCAAATCGTAAAATTCCATAGATAAGTGTTACAAATATTGCGCCCAGTGCTAACTGAGATCCATAAGTTAATGCAGGAATAAAAATATAATTTAATAAAAGAATTATCGCATTTACAAAATCCATATTACCCTCCCAAAAAAGAGCTTCTTACTCTTGGATCGTCTAATAATTCTTTTCCAGTTCCTGAATAACGATTTTCTCCAGTAACCAATACGTAGCCTCTATCTGAAATACTTAAGGCTTGTTTTGCATTTTGCTCTACCATTAAGATAGCAACATTTGTTCTTTTAACTTTGACGATATGATCAAATAATTCGTCCATCACAATTGGTGATACGCCTGCAGTTGGCTCGTCTAACATTAAAACTGTGGGCTTAATCATTAAAGCTCGACCTAGAGCTACTTGCTGTCTTTGACCTCCAGAAAGCTCACCAACCATCTGATTTCTTTTCTCTCTTAAAATTGGAAACAATTCGTAAATTTCCTCAATTATATTTTTGATTTCATTCTCAACAAGAAATGCACCCATTTCTAAGTTTTCTTCAACAGTCATTCCTGCAAAAACGTTTTTGGTCTGTGGGACAAAAGAAATACCTTGTTTAACTCTATCTTGAGGAGATAATTTTGAAATATCTTTGCCATCGATCTTTACTGATCCAGATTTTAAATTGAGCAAGCCCAACATTGCTTTCATAGCAGTTGATTTGCCAGCACCATTAGGGCCTAGAATAGAGACTATTTCACCTTTATTAACATTTACTGAACACGAACTAATAATATCAGGACCATTACCATATCCACCTGTCATTTCTATTCCCTCAAAATATGCCATTAATTTGTATCCTTTAATTTTGATCCTCTACCAAGATAACTTTCGATAACTTTTTCATCTTTTTTTGCTTCTTCAACACTTCCTTCAAACAAAACTGATCCCTCAGCCATTACAATTACTGGATCACACAACCTTCCAATGAAATCCATATCATGCTCGATCATACAAAAAGTATAACCTTTCTCTTTATTTAACTTTTCTATTGCAGTTCCAAGATCTTTTAATAAAGTTCTATTAACTCCTGCACCTACTTCATCTAATAATACTAATTTTGCATCAACCATCATCGTTCTTCCAAGCTCTAATAATTTCTTTTGTCCGCCTGAAAGATTTCCAGCAAGTTCATTTGATAAGTGCCCTAGATTTAAAAATTCAACAACTTCTTTCGCTTTTTCTTTAACTACAGCTTCTTCTTGTGCAACTAAACCTGGCTTAAATAATGCAGTCATTATTTTTTCTCCAGATTGATTTCCAGGCACCATCATTAAATTTTCTAAAACAGATAAATTTGAAAACTCATGCGCTATTTGAAATGTTCTTAGCAGTCCTTTAGAAAATAACTCATATGATGGAACGTCTGTAATGTTTTCCTCATCAAAAAATACATTTCCACCTGATGATTTTAGGTTTCCAGCAATTAAATTAAATAAAGTTGTTTTACCAGATCCATTAGGTCCAATGATACCTGTTATTGTTCCTCTTTTTACTTTAATTGAACAATCAGAAACAGCAGCTAATCCACCAAAATATTTGCTTAAATTATTAATCTCTAAAATATTCTCAGACATTTAATTTATTTGTTTAGTCTTCTGTGAATGCTATTTAAAGTTTTTTCAAGAGATTTATAAAATCCAGCCTTAGTTAATTCTTTTACACCTTGCTCGTTCAATCCTTTTGGTGTTTGAGATTCTTTAACTAAATTTTTTAGATTTTCTTTTGAATTTACTACTGCATCTTCAGATAAAGCTAAAAATAAAGAAGTAATATATTTTTGAGCATTGTTTCTTTTTACTCCTCTTTTTACCAACCAATCCGTCATCATTCTCAACATCTCATAAAAAGGTGCCATCATTCCTGAAGTTGACCAAAAATTAATAGAAGATTTTTCATTTTTAATTTCTACTGTTGTTCCCAAATTATTGAAAAATGCTTTTACTTTTGTATTGGGAGGGCAAATAGGTATTGGACCTTTTTTTAATGAAATTGGAGGTAGAGGTATTGCTCTTACAATTTTTGCTTTTACTTTAATTGCTTTTTTTAATTGTGACAAAGTTATAGTCGAGATAAAGCTAACAATGGTTTGTTTAGATTTAAATTTTAAATCTTTTATAATTTTTTCACCAACAGTTGGCGTCACAGATAAAAATACCCAATTAGACTGATCTATAATTTGCTGATTATCCTTAGCAATAACTATTTTTTTAAACTTTCTTTTTAGCCCAAGAGCTATTTTTTTATTTCTTGGTGAAATAATTATTTTTTTATAAGAAATTTTTGATTTACATATTCCAGTAATCACTGAAGCTGCAATTTTTCCAGTACCAATAAAACCTAAATTCATAATTTTGGATACTTTATATTGATTATATTGAATTAATTAACAAAAAAAGAACCTCTAATTCTTAGTAATTCTCTGCTTAATTCCTTGTTTTCTTTGAAGGGTTTTCTTCCATGAAGCCAGAAATAATTATTTGCAATCACAGAACAACCTACAGGTAATTTCGTAATTATTTTATTTTTACTTTCTTCTAATCCATCAGATAATCTTTGTAAAAAATTTCCTTGTTTCATATTTTGTGGTTCAGGAAATTGATCTATGTAAGAGATTGTTGGTCTACCTTTTTCATCTGAAGAAAATACAGGATGTTCAACCTTATAATCAATATTTTTACTTTTTGGTGACCCCCAAACAAAATTTTGTCTCCCAACTGGATCATTGTATAAATCATCACAATGTTCCCAGTCATCAAGGTGTAACATAGCTGTTTCACCGCCTTCAACATTTTGTTCATCAATTTTTGTCATAATTAACCAATCGGTTACATCTTTCACATATGTCCCATCTGTATGAAGATCCATATTCCTATAAGCCTTCCTTAAATAAGAGTCGCTAGTATCCTCGTGTTTTACATGGAAACGAGCATAATATTTTCCTGCCATTGCATCATGATTTGGTATGCCAATAAGATGAGCTATTGCAGTTGATAACTTAACTAAAAAGGTATCATTTATTTTTGCATTTATATTTTTTGGTCCTATTATAAAACAGCCAGTTGATCTATCTCTAATGATAGAATTCATTAATTCACTTAATTTATTATTTGTTAAATCATCTAAACTTTTTGCTAAAGTAAATCTTGTAAATGGTTTTAGCTCTAATGCTGTTAAATCAAATTTATTAAAAGGGAAAATTAATTTATCTATTATATCATTTTCTAAACTAATTTTTATAATCCTATTTGATTTATCGTGTTTTTGAATGTCTATGCCTGTAATTTTTTGCATTCTAAATTTTATTTTACCTTATTTTATAAATCAATTTAATCAGATATAATTGTTAATTATTGCCATACAAATAGCTGAGAAAATTGTAGGATAAACAAAGTTTTTCTTAGAAATAAAAAAAACAAACAAGGACAAAAATACAACAATTGATCTACTGTAATAACTAGCTTCTATTAAAACGCCAGCAGGAAAAATTATGGTTCTTGCTATTAATGCTGCTAAAGTTGCATAAGCTAAACAATTAAACCACTTAAAAAGTTTTGATGTTTCCTTAATACCTTGAGAAGTCAGAGCACCTAAAAATCTAGACAAAAATGTTGCCAGAGACGTAACTAGAATTGCATAAACAATATTAGCTGACACTATACTCTCCTACTAAATAAGCTATGGTTCCACCAATTACACCTGCTAACAAAATTGACCACTCTGGTGAGAATAAATAAATAATTGGTCCCAATATAGTTCCAAGCAAAACTGATAGCGTTACCGGTATAGTCTTAGATGCCCCAACCATCATGCATAAAAAATAAACTGGATTAAGAATCGCTAATCCCATCATCATATCTTTATTCAAATATTCTGAAAAAGAGAAACCTATAAATGTTCCGATAACCGATACACTTACAGTTGCACTTCCAATACCAATCCAATAATCAATTCTGTATTCTTTTGGAATTTTTTTGTAATTGCTTTTCATGATTAGCCAAGCAGAAACAGCAATGAAATGACAAGAAAAGTAATACTTCCACTTAGGTTGACTTTTGTGCATCATTAACGGGAATAAGGATACAGCCATAGGGTAAAGTCTTGCGTTAACAAACCAAACCGCCAAAAAAATATTTAACAAAGATGCTCCAATTAACATGGACTCAGCCATTACTAGTGAGCCCGGTAAAGCATAAGTCAAAACAGTTGAAAAAATACTTTCCTGAATATTAAAGCCTAAATTTTTAAATAGAGCTCCTATTGCTATAAAGCAACAAGTAAGAGCAATAGCTGGACTATCATGTGTAAATATAGATCTATATCCTTTAAAGAAAAAATTTTTATTAATCATTATCCACCTAGGAACAATCTACCAACATCAGGATTTTGAAGTAAGTCGTCTCCTTTACCTGCAATAGCAGTTTGCCCAGATACTAAAACGTATCCTATATCTGCAAACTCCAATCCTTTTTTGGCATTTTGTTCTACTAGAATGATTGTTTTTTTTTCATTTTGCTGAAGATCTCTTAATATTTCAAAAACCATCTCAATATATCTAGGTTCAAGTCCAATTGATGGTTCATCTACTAAAAGTACTGAAGGTTTCATAACTAACGCTCTAGATATTTCTAGTAATCTTCTCTCTCCACCAGATAAAACTTTTGCAGGTTGGTTTCTTCTATTTCTTAACCTTTCATACTTTTCAAAAATTCTTTCAGCCTCTTCATAAGACTCATCTGTTTTTTCTTTTATATATCCTCCCATTAATAAGTTTTCTTCTACTGTCATATCTGGAAATACAGAGTTATCCTGCAATATATAAGCTATACCGACTGACTTTAACTTTTCAGCTGGGGTAAGATTTGTAATTTCTTTTCCTTCAAGTTCAATTTGGCCAGAAAAAATATTTGTAAAACCATATATTGAATGAAGAATTGTAGATTTGCCTGCACCATTAGGTCCAATTAAACACAAAGACTGGGCTTTATTAACGAATAAATCAAAGTTATGTAAAATTTCCATTTTTCCATAACCTGCATTTAAATTTTTAATAGTTAAATGAACTTCGTTTGGAGATAATTTTTTTAAATCATCTGGTGTTGGAGCTTTTCCTAATACTTCATATTGGTTAGCCATTATTGTGCTCCTAAATACGCATCAACGACACGTTTATCATTTTTAATTTCATCAGGTGATCCATTAGCTAACATTTTACCATGAGCTAAACAAAAAATATTTTCTGCTAATTGCATAATAACTCTCATGTTATGCTCAATCACCAAAAGTGTTATTCCAAAATCTTGATTTACTTTAATTAACCTATCAATAATACCATTTATTAAAGTTGGATTAATTCCAGCTGTAGGCTCATCTAATAATAACATTTCAGGTTCGTTCATCAATGCCATTGCCAGTTCTAATAATTTTTGCTGACCAAAAGATAGATCTCCTGCTCTTAGATTTCTTTTTTGAAATAAACCTACGAAATTCAATAAATTTTCAGCTTTATCTGTTAATTCTTGTGGAATTTTTGAAAATATTTTCATTAAATCTGCGTCACTGCCTTTATGACTAATAAGCATATTTTCTATACAATTAAGTTTTCCATAAATTCTAGTTTGCTGAAAAGTTCTCAATAATCCTAACTTAGCAATTACTGGAACTGGTAATTCTGAAACTTCTTTGCCATTAAATTTAATAGATCCATTATCTATTGGGTAAGTGCCTACAATCGAATTGAATAACGTGGTTTTTCCAGAACCATTTGGTCCAATTAATCCAACTATCTTTCCTTTTTCAACATTCATTGAGATGTCAACGTTTGCTTTTACACCTCCGAACGATTTGCTTACATTATTAACTTCTAAAATACTCATTTCAGTTCTACCTGTGCTTTACGATCCTTTTCATCAACTACTTCACCAAATCTCTCTGGATATTTTTCTCTTAACCATCCCATAATTCCTTCTGGGAAATAAATTACAATTACAACAATCAAAACACCTAAGGCAACATACTGCCAACCCAAAAAGAATGTCCAAAAGCCTTCTTTAAAAATATGAAAAACAGTTGCACCAATAATTGGACCCCAAAGTGTTCCTTTGCCTCCAAGTATTGCCATCAATACCATGAATACTCCCATCTCTCTTCCGTCGAATGCGACGTCTGTAGAGTCGATATATCCAACTAAACCTCCCATTATTCCTCCTGCCAAACCGCAGAAAAATGCTGATATCATCCAACCAATAATTTTATATTTCATTGTTTCAATTCCCATAGCCTCAGCTTTATCTTCATTGTCCCTAATTGCATTTAATATCAACTTAAATCTAGTTGTATAAATTGCTCTAACAGTTACGAAGGTCAGAACTAAAACAAAAAAACTTAGGAAATAAAAAAATTCACCTCTTGAATCTAAACTTCCAACGTCAGGAAATGGTGGCGTAGTGAAACCTTGTCCAGCTCCAATGATTTCAATTCCTCCAGAAATTTCACCTGCTGCAACACCCAATCCTAATGTACAAATTGCAAAATAATGTCCTCTTAGTCCTAAAATAGAGTACCCAATTAAACCTGCTACAATAGTTGGTACAACTGCAGCAACTATCAATCCGACAGCCATACCCTGAAAAAATTGTGCAGGGGTATGCACAAAAGTTTTCTCTCCACCACTTTCAGTCCACTCAGCTAGTGGGAAAAACATTCCAACTTGCACAGAAGCACACAGATACATACCAAGACCGTAAAAGAGAATATTTCCAAATGAATTATACCCCATTTCACCACCTTGAATATTCCAGGTAGTTGCAAGAACTATTAATACACATAGTATTGATAACTGAACTTTAAAAGCTGGAAATACAAATGGAGCTGCTATACCAAAGATCAAAATTCCAATGTACAAAATTAAATTATTTTTCATTATTTTAAGTACTCTCTTTTTCTAGAAAGTTTAAATCTTCTGTAAATAAGTATTAAAACTAAAAGCAAAAATACTGATCCTATTCTAAATTCTGTTCCTAAAATATAATCAGCAAATTCCTCAAATACACCCAGCCCCATTCCTGACATCGCAACACCAGGTAAATTTCCAAGTCCTGCAACAATTACGATCATAAAAGATCTTATTGTGTAAGGTAAACCCATATAAGGATGTATAGTAAATGTTATAGATATTAAAGCACCTGCAACACCACAAAGGGCCGCATTAATTCCAAATGTTGCTGCATAAACTTTTTCTGTATCTACGCCTAATATCTTTGCTGCTCTTGCATTTTGCGCTGTAGCCCTAATAGCACGTCCAAGTTTAGATTTTTTCATATAAATTACTAAACAAATTGCAAATAAAATACTTATAAACGCAGAAAATATTTTTGAATTCGGCAACACAACATTATTATTAAATAACATAGTTGTTCCATAATCTGAATTTGCAAGAACAACATCTGCTCCAAATGCAAAGTTCATTAATTGCATGAAAAGAATACTTATTCCAAAAGTCGCTAAAATAGAGATAAATAAATCCCTATCTACTACTTTATTAATTACAAGTTTGTAAATTGCTATTCCAACAAAATACATTATTACTGGAGCAACGATTACTCCCCAGGCTGGATGAATTCCATATAGATACATAAAATAAGCAATGTATCCACCTAATATAACAAGATCTCCTTGAGCAATATTAATTATATTCATTACTCCCCATTGAAGTGCCATGCCATATGCAATCAATGCAAATAAAATTCCAAGTAAAATTCCATCCAAGCATGCTTGAACAGAAATCATTGGATATTGGAATACCATGAAATCCATATTGAACCCTTTAAAAAAATACCCCCTATATATAATATATTAGGGGGTATTTATAGATTTGTTTTTATCTTTTAGACCAAGAAGGAATTGGGTGAATTAACTTAGCTGATGCCCATTTAGTTGGAGCAACAACTTTATTTTCACATTTTCCTGCATCGTCACACATTACTTGGAAAAGTACCATTGGCTTGTCAACATTCTGACCACCAGGTGCAAATTTTATGTTTCCATAAAAAGTTTGCATGTTAGTAGCTGCAAGAGCGTCTCTTACTTTCTTTTGATCAAAAGAATTTGCTCTCTCGAATGCATCTTTAAATACCAATAGAGCAGCTGAAGATTCTGCTGCTTGATATGGAGGTGCATAACCAAACTCTTTAGTAAAGTCTGCATCATAAGTCATACCATCTTTAAAGAAATCATCTTTGTAAGTTAGTGTTTTATGCCACTGAGAAGCACATAAAGCATATTGAGAGTTTTTACCATGTTGCTTTGACAATTTGGCTGCATCACAGTGTGTCATCGCTAACATTGGAACATCAACTTTCATCTCAGATATTTGTCTGATAGCAGTTAGTGCACCTTTAGTGTGACCTGAAACAACTAAAACATCTGGTTTCATTTGTTTCACTTTGACTAAAGTAGCGGCCATATCATTAAGCTCTTTTGGTAATTTATCATCAATTACTTTTTTAGAGCCAGTTCTCTTAATTGCATCTAACACGCCAAGTCTTACATCTTGAGAAAATGCATCTTGTTCAAACGCCATTGCAACGGTAACTCCTTTTCCATTATTCTTTTCAACTGCTAGATCTATAGCAACATCAAGATATAAGTTAGCTGGGGCTAATACAGCAAATAGATATTTGTAACCTTTTGTAAACAAAGATCTAGATGCTCCATTTGCTTCAACCATTGGAACACCATATTTTTCGGTTACTGGTGCAATCGCTTTAGTTAAACCAGAACTGTAAGGGCCAAGCATAAACTCAACACCATCTTGTGAAATTAATCTTTCTGCAAGCTGTGCAGCTCTCTTAGGGTTTGACTCATCATCATAATAAATAATATCAAACTTATAAGTCTTTCCACCAACTTTAACACCACCCATGCTGTTAATTCTGTCAACGGCCATGTTGTAACCATTTTGAGTATGAACACCATTTGATGAGTATTTACCCGTTAGGGAAATAGCAGCACCTAAAATAATTTTGTCACCAACAACTTTTGCAAAAGATGCAACAGAAGTTGAAAATAAAATTACTAATGCAGAAACAAAACTTAAAATTATTTTATTTAATCTCATTTTATTTCCTCTTTAATTAATTAATTATGGACATATTAAATAAAGAAATGTTATTTAATGCAAGTGACAATAAAGACCAAAATTATTTAATATTGTTGAGTTACAACAATTATTCCAGCAATAATGACTAAAACACTCGCAGAAATTGTATTAATTGTTTTTGGATTTGCAGTAATCCATTTTATTAATTTTTGTGCGAGCATTGCGTAGCCAATTAAAGATAAAAAATCTAAAACGATGTAAGTTGTAATTAAAATAACAAATTGTGCTAATAAATTTGAATTAAAATCAATAAATTGGGGGAAAATAAAAGGAAAAAACATCCAAGCCTTAGGACTTGTGCCAGCAACTAAAAAACCATCTCTAAAAAAAGATAAGTTACTTTTTTTTATTTCTCCTTCGTTTGAAATACTTTTTGGTCGAGATTTATAAATATCATAAGCTAAATATAATAAATAAATTATTCCTATCCATTTAAACGCATTAAGTATCGTTGAATTTTCTGAAAAAAAGGATCCAATCACAAAAATGACTAGAGTTGCCTGAATCAAATTTGCAGTTACATCACCCAAAGCAGACCATACACATTTTCCGACACCGTAATTCATTGAATAAGAGATAATTACAATCCTAGGAGTTCCAGGTGTAATAAATAAAAAAATAATTATCTGCAGATAAAGTATAAAATCTAAGGGGAGCATAAAAAAAGATAGTCCTTAAAAACCGGGAGCTAAAGATGGCTAAGAAGGACTATCTAATACATAATATCAGAGGCTAAAAAAAATGCATTAAATTTTTTTTTCAAATATAAAGGATTTATGAAAAAAAAGGTCACAGACCAGTTACTAGAGTCAAAAACCCAGAGCCCAAAATGGACGATCCTGATTGGATCATTTGGGCGGCCTGGGCAGATAGAATCACTTTCGAGGAAATTGAAAAAAAAACAGGAAAGAAAGAATCTGATGTAATTAAAATTATGCGAAGATCTTTAAAACCATCATCTTTTAGGTTATGGAGAAAAAGAGTAAATCAAAAAAGTATAAAACATCGAAAAAAATTTGAATATTCTAGAAAAGAAATAGCTAGTAAAATTAAAAAAGGTGACTATCTATAGTTTATGAAGAAAATTACCATGTATACAGGTCCGTTATGTAATTATTGTGAGGCTGCAAAAAGATTATTAGCTAGAAATAATGCGCCTTATAATGAAATTGATATTTCAAAAGTTGATGGAGCAATGGATGAAATGATTAAAAAAGCTAATGGAAAAAGAACTATTCCTCAAATTTTTTTTGATGACCAGCATATTGGTGGTTATGATGAAGTAAGAGCATTAGAAAAAGAAAATAAACTTCAAGATCTTTTAAATAATTAATTCCATTCTTCTAAAGCTAATTGTTTCTTAGCTAAAGAGCTTAAATCTTTTAGTTTAACTCTATCTTTATATTTAATTTCATAATCTTCAGCCGCAAAATCCGGTGGACTCTTTCCTTCTAAAAATTTTTTTGATTGTTTTACTGTATAATCTAGATTTTTTTTACAATAAGGTGTTGCTCCAACGTAAACAACATTTGAATAATTTTTTCCTGAATGTTTGTCTTCAACAGCATGAACAACGTCTGGATGCCACCAAACAGTATCACCTGGCTTCATTTTTGGAATTGAAACTAAACCTTTTAACAGTAATGAATGATAATCTTTATTTACAGATAAAGCTCTACCAAGTTTTGATCCGCACAATTCATTTTCTTCAACATCATCTAGTAATGCTCTGGTTAAAACATAAGCAATTCCTTTAGCAATAGGTATTAATTGTAAAGTCCCATCACTTGGTCCTTGTTCTGTTAAAGCAGTCCATCCTTGAAATGTTCTAAATACATGTGCAACTGCAGGAGACTCAAACTCTATTGTTCTATCTCTATACTTTGCTTCAAATGGATTGTATTTTTCAAAGTTGTCAGAAAAAATATCTCTATAAATTTTTTTATAATAACTGTCAGTCCATCTTTCAATTGATCCAGCATCACAATGAGGAGAAAGTCCCAAAGTATCATCCCCTGGTTCTCTTCTTCTTACTCTATCTGCATAAGATAATTCTTTATTTGGATCAAAAACTTTATATTCAGAGTTTTCATAAATCCAAAGATTATTAAGCCATTTTTTTACTTTAGCCATTTGCTCTGAGTGTCTTATTTCTATTTGTGCTTTAGACCAATAAAGGCCGTATATTTGGGGTTTACCTGATTTAAGATCGCTAAAATATTTATCTAGATCAGCTTTCTTCTTCTGATCATCGTAATAATTATTTTCATCAATATACTTCTCTAATTCTAAATTTAAATTTTCAATATATTTGTCTTCAAAAACATCTCGGATTATTACACAGCCTCTTTTTTTTATATCTTCTATTACCTTTGTTTTTTTTTGATCTATCTCATTAATACTAATTTCTGGAATTATAGATTTATTGTTTTTTTTGAGATTTAATATTTCTTGTATTTCAGTTTCTATGAACTTTTCAATTTTGGCGAAATTTTCTTTATAATTTGTTGAGTGATTTCTTAGCTCTTCTTTAATTTTCTCAATATCGATATTTTCAAACATTAAATTTAGCTCTTAGGTTTAAAAACTAAACATACCCCATTGTTACAAAATCGTTTTCCTGTAGGCTCAGGTCCATCATCGAATATATGCCCATGATGGCCTCCACATTTTTTACAATGATATTCGGTTCTTGCATAACCTATGTGGTGATCTGTTTTGGTTTCAAATACGTCAGGCAAAGATTCATAAAAGGAAGGCCAGCCTGATCCACTCTCATATTTTGTTTTTGAATCAAATAATTTTTGACCACAGTTTGCACAATGAAAACTTCCCTCCCTTTTTTCGTGATTAAGTTCACTTGATCCAGCACGTTCAGTACCTTCCTCAAATAAAATTAATTTTTGCTCAGCAGTTAAATTTGGATTTATTTTTTTCGTCATGATCCTATATATTTAGCACAAGATTGATGTAACATTGAGTGTAATTCAACAAGTTTATTAAAATCTTTATTATAACCACCACCCAAAACCCCACAAAATGGTATTCGTCTAGAAAAAAAGTTTTCTATTACTAGCTCATCTCTTAATTTAATACCCTCATCAGAAATTTTTAATTTTCCTAATCTGTCATTAAAATGAATATCGACACCAGCTATGTAAAAAATGAAATCAAAATTTTCTTGATTTAACTCATTTAAATAATGTTTAAGTGTTTTGATATAAGCATCATCCTCCAAATTATCCTCGAGCTCCACATCTAAATCACTGTTTGATTTTTTTGCTGGATAGTTAGTTTTAGAATGCATACTGAATGTAAATACACTTCTATTATCTTTAAAAATTTCTGAATTACCATTTCCTTGATGAACATCTAGATCAACAATCAAAATTTTATTAGCAAGACCTCTATTAAGTAAATAATGTGACGCAACTGCAACATCATTAAATACGCAATAACCCGCTCCTCCATCATAACTTGCATGGTGGCTGCCACCAGCAGTATTACATGATATGCCATAATTGATTGCAAGTTTAGATGCTAAAACAGTGCCGCCTGTAGCAACTAACGACCTTTGAACAACACTATCAACAAGTGGAAATCCAATTTTTTTTATTCCCTCTTTACTTAAAGTTTTATTTTTAATGTCTGAAATATAATTTTTTGCATGTGCGTAGCTTAATGTTTCAAATGAGCAAGGTGATGGTTTGTGAAATTTTTTTACTATTTTATTTTGGATTAAGTAGTTTGCTAGTTCGCCAAATTTATTAATTGGAAATTTGTGATCATCGCCAATTTTAGCAAAATAATCCTCGTGATTAACAACAGGTAACTCCATGGTTACTCTAGAACTCTGATAGGCTTTCCATTTAAACAAGCCTCTAAACCTTCGATCATTTGATTATAAAAAATACTATAATTTTCAGCTGTAACGTAACCAATGTGTGGCGTAAGCAATGCATTTGGTAAAAATCTAAGCTTATTATTTTCAGGTAAGGGCTCTTTTTCATATACATCAATTCCTGCACCAGCAATTACATTAGTTGATAAAGCAATAATTAAATCATCCTCATTTACAATAGGTCCACGAGATGTGTTTATTAAAAACGCTGTTTTTTTCATTTTATCTAATTCTTTTAAAGTAATGCAGTCTTTGTATCTTTCGCCTCCTTGAACATGAATTGAAAGAACATCAGAATTTGTAATTAAATCTTCTTTACTACAAGGTAGTACGTCTAATTCTTTACACTTGTCTAAGCTCAAGTTTTCACTCCAGGACATTACTTGCATACCAAAAGCCTTTCCAATTTTAGCAACTTCACTCCCTACTCTGCCTAATCCAATTAAACCTAAAATTTTTCCCTTTAATTCTACACCTATAGTTGTTTGCCAATATCCTTGATACATATTATCGAACTCTTCTTTAAAATTTCTAGCTAAACCAAGAATTAATGCCCATGTTAATTCAGGCGTTGGGTTAATATTTATATCTGTTCCGCAAACTATGATTTTTCTTTTCTTTGTAGCTTCTAAATCAATAGATCTATTACGTAATCCACTTGTGATTACAAATTTTAAATCATTTAAATTATCAATTAAATTTTTTGTGATTGGAGTTCTTTCTCTCATTATTAACAAAGCTTCAAAATCTGCTAACTGATCAATTGCATCTGCTTCATCTAAAAAAGGTTCGCTAAAAATCTTAAACTCATATTTTCCTGACAATTTTTCTAAATCTACAAATTGTTGGGCAACATTTTGATAATCATCTAATATAGCAACTTTAAGCATTTTTAACTTTCTTATTTGATAACAATATTCCTGTTATTATAAAACAAGCGCCTAAAATATGATAAAACATAAATTTTTCACTAAAAAAAATCATTGCCATTATTGCGCTCAAAATTGGCATTAGGTGTAAAAAAACACCAGATCGATTAGCACCAATCATGGATATTCCTTTTATCCATAAAAGAAAAGATGCCAAACCTGGAAACAAAACTACATAAGATAGAATTAAAATAAATGGTAAATCTAAATTAATTCTAAATCCAATTTGATATTCAATAAAATAAATTGGTATCAAAAATACTAAACCAAACGTAATTACTACTTGAAGTAATGATATTTGAGTTAATTCATATTTTTTTCCTTTTAACAATGTGGAATATAAAGCCCATGAGAACATTGCTATAACCATAGTGATATCTCCTTTATTAAAATCTAAATTTTTTAATATCTCTATGTTTGCTTTTGTTATAATCATAATTACACCAGCAAAAGAAAATACTACCCCTATAATTTGAAAAATATTTGTCTTTTCAATTTTTAAAATTGAAGAAAACAACATGATCATCACAGGTATCGTTGAAATCATTAAAACTCCACTAATCACCTGAGTAAAATTTAATGAATAATAAACAATTGAATTAAATATTGTAATACTAGTAACTCCCAAAACAATGAAAAGCTTATAGTGTTTAATTATATAATTTCTTTTCTCTAATATTTCAGGAATTGTAAAAGGTGCTAAAATCAACCAAGCGAAAAGCCATCGGTAAAAATTTAGTGAAAAAGGAGGAACTTCATAAAAACTTGCAAGTTTACCTACTACAAAATTTCCTGCCCAAAAAGTTACTGTTAAAAATAGATATAAATAAGCTAAAAAATTATTATCTTTAGTCACTTAACTAAATCTAAGCGAACTATAAGGTTTTAAATCTAAATTTGTATTTTCGTTCGCTATCATCCCTGAAACAATCTTTCCAGAAATTGGACCTAATGTCCATCCTAAATGATGATGCCCAAAACAATAATAAATATTTTTATGATTTTTTGATGGTCCCATTACAGGTAAAAAATCTGGCAAAGTTGGTCTAAATCCTAACCACTCATCCTCATGCTCAGGTAAATCACCAAGCATATATTTTGCATTATTTATCAAATTTTTAACTCTTGATTTAGATAATGGATTATCTAATCCACCAAATTCTACAGTTCCAACAACTCTTAAACCTTGTTCCATCGGTGTAATTCCAAATCCACGGTTAGAAAATATTACAGGTCTACTTAATAAATGATCACAATTTTTGAAATGAACATGATAGCCACGCTCTGTATCTAAAGGAATTCTCTCACCAAGATTGTCTGTTAATTTTTTTGAAAAAGCTCCACAAGCTATTACCGCTTTATCAAAAACGTAACTTTGTGTTTCAGCTTTAAAAACTGGTTTTTCTTCATCAAAACTTATATCTTTGATATTTACTTTGTTAAATTTTCCACCTTTTTGCAAAAATAAATCAAATAGTTTTAAAAGAATTCTTTTCGGATTTCTTGCATGTCTTGCATAAGGATAATAAACGCCTGCATGGTAAAATGGTTTAATGTGTGGTTCAAGATCATGAATTTCGGCTTTAGTTACCAATTGTTGTTCAACACCTAATTCATCTCTAACTTTAATTTCTAATTCTCTACTTTTTAAATCTTTATCATTCCAAATATAAAGAATACCTCTGTTTTCAACTAATCCTTCCAAATCAATTTCTTCAAACAATTCATCATAAGCTGGTAAGGCTAAATCTAAAATTTGGTGCATATTTTTAGCAGTATGCATCATCTTTGTTTTGGTTGTATTCATTATAAACTTTAAAAACCAAGGAATCATTTTAGGAACATAATTCCATTTTAAAGCAAGTGGACCTGAAGAACTAAGCAACATTGCAGGCACATCTGCTAGAACATCAGTTCTGTTTAAAGAAAGAGATGCATAAGGTGAAAAGTGACCTGCATTACCATAAGATGCGGCTTGACTGCCTGGGTTGTCTCTGTCAAAGATAGTTACATTGAAACCTTTTTTTTGAAGAAACAAAGCATTAGATACACCTTGAATTCCTGCTCCGACTATTCCTACTTTGAGATTTTTATTCATAGAATTGTTATACAAGTAAATATTGAATTATCAGAGTGACAAATTATGCAATCATTTGTTTATGATTGATTTTTGCGCTTAATACTATGCCAAAACCAATCATAGTGGCTAACATTGAAGAACCTCCATACGACATGATGGGTAATGGAGAACCAACTATAGGTAACAGACCCAAAACCATTGATAAGTTTACCACGATATAAATAAAGATTGCAAAAGCATAACCAAAACAAAAAAGTCTAGCAAAATTACTTCTCGAAATTGCTCCTATTCTTACAATTCTAAAAATTATTATTGAGTATAATATCAAAAGACAAACTGAGCCTATAAAACCAAACTCTTCCGAAAATAAAGTAAATATAAAATCTGTGTGTTTTTCAGGTAGAAAATCTAAATAGCTCTGGGTTCCTTTCAAAAAACCTTTTCCGTTTAGGCCACCAGAACCAATAGCTATTTTTGACTGTATAATTTGATAACCAGCACCCAATGGATCTCTATCTGGATCTAAAAAGGTTAATATTCTTAGTTTTTGATATGGTTTAAGAAATGAAATTATAAATGGCAGGGAAATTAAGAAAGTAAGAAATGAGTATATAAAATACTTAATTTTCATGCCTCCTAACCACAAAATAATTAATCCACTTAAAGCAATTAATATAGATGTACCAAGATCAGGTTGAGAAATTACAAAAATTATTGGAATTATTATAATCGATAACACAATAGTTATGCTGGTAAATGAATTAACATTTTCTATTTTTAATCTATGAAAATATTTTGCAAGACACATTATGATTGCTATTTTCATAAGTTCCGACGGTTGCAGAACAAATAAATAAAGGTCCATCCATCTTTGTGAACCAGAGGACTTTATTCCAAAAAATGAAACATAAATTAATAAAAGTATTACTATAAAGTAGATTATATAAGAAAAGTTATGCCAAAATTTTATATTAAAGAAAGCTACAAAAATCATTAAAGGAAAAAAAACCGCAATTTTTACAAAATGGTTTTTTGTATGAAAAAGTATTTCACCACCATCTGTAGAATACATAACAAAAACACTTATTATAGAAAGAAGTATTACTGAAACCAATAATATATAATCAAGATTTTTTATTTTTTGAAATAATGTAATCTCATTATTCAATCTATCGTGCTGAAACATTTAAACAGTAATCCTCTCAAAATTTGATTGTTTATTTCTTAAATCATGTCTGTCGATTATTAATTTAAATAATTTTTTGCAATTGGTGCAGCTGCCTTACTTCCCGAACCACCATGCTCAACAATTATACTGAGCGCATATCTCGGATTAACATATGGGCCATAAGCAACATACAAAGCATGATCTCTATCTTTGTATGGTATTTGCTCTAATTCTAAATCTAATTCTCTCTCTCTTTTGCTTATTCTTTTTACCTGGGCTGTTCCTGTTTTTCCTGCAAATTGATATTTAGGATCATCAATTCTTGATTTATAAGAGGTTCCAAATCTTTCATTGGTCGAAGCGAACATGGCTTCTTGAACAATTTTAATATTTTTTTGGTTTTTAAATAATTTTTTGTCCAACAATTCCTCGGTGTCAGTATCAAATAATAACCCACTTTCCATTGATTGCTTTGCATCTTCATAAGAAATTGGATTACTGTCCACAATTATTTTTGGTTTTATTGCATATCCTCCATTTGCAATTTGCGCAGTCATCATACAAAGTTGTAAAGGAGTTGTTTGAGTATAGCCCTGACCAATACCTGTGATTAAAGTTTCTCCTAATACCCAGCCTTTACCTAGATTATTTTTTTTCCATACTGTATTAGGAAATAATCCTTTTTTTTCAATATCAAAATAATCTCCAAGTACTTTTTTACCTAGGCCAAACTTTTCAGCTGTAATGTTTAATCTATCAACACCTAATAACCTAGCAACCTCATAAAAATATGTATCACAAGATTGTTTCATTGCATTTTTCAAACTTACCCAACCATGCCCTTTTTCCTTCCAACAGTGAAATGTTTGTCCATATAACTCCATTTTTCCTGTGCATTTAACTTTAAATTTTGTATCTATTACTTTGTTTTCTAAAGCTGAAAGAGCAACAATTGGTTTTATTGTTGAACCTGGTGAGTATAAACCTGAAAGAGTTTTATTTATTAATGGTTTTAATGGATTGTTTCTAATTAATTGCCATTCATCTTGACTTATTCCAAATAAAAATAAATTTGGATTATAAGATGGAGATGAATACATTGCTATTATATCTCCAGTATAAATATCCATTACACTTATAGATCCTGCTTTTTCATTCAAATATTCTCCACAAGCTTTTTGTATTTCTGTATCTACTGTTAAACGAATTTTTAATCCTTGCTCACCTTTTTGATGCTCGAGTTGATTAATTCTTTTACCATAAGCATTAACTTCATATCTTTGAATAGCATTTTTTCCTATTAAATGATTTTCTAGTCTTTTCTCTAAACCCAGTTTTCCAATTTTCATTCCTGGTACAAATCTTTCTTGGATAGTTTCATTTTCTAAAATTTCTTGTTCATTTGGTTGACTCACATATCCAAGTACATGTGTGTATACTTCATTAAATGGATAGTTTCTAGAAATTGTCATTACAGGTTTGATACCTACAAGATCGTATAAATAATTATTAATTTTTACAAATTGACTCCAGCTTAAATTTTCAGAAACAATTATGCTATCCCAAGGTTTGAGTTCTGCCTTTAATTTATTTATCTTTGCTATTTTTTTTTCAGTTAAATTTAAAAGATTTTTTAACCTTATTAATAAATAATTAAAATTTTCAACTTGTTCTGGAATTATGTGTAATTGGTAAACTTTTAAATTTCCTGCAATTACATTTCCAAAATAATCAACTATATTTCCTCTTGTGGGTGGAAGTTTCCATTCTCTAATTCTATTCTTATCTGAAAGAGTGAGATATTTTTTATTTTCGTTTATTTGAAGAGAAAATAAACGGGCAACGATACCAACAAAAACTACTACTTTTGCTGCTCCGATTATGAACATCCTTCTATTAATTACATCAGCTTTTCTTATTCCTGAATTAGATTCAATCATTTGTTTGGTATAAAATTCTTTCGTTTAAAAAATTAAAAAATAAAAAAAATATTGGATAAAATAAAAAAGTAAAACCTGAGTTAATTAAATAGTTAGTGTAATCGACTTTAATTAAAAAAATTAAATCTAAAATAATTACTTGAATTGAATTTATTAATAAAATTGTAAATAATAATGATATCCAGTCCTTCATAAAGTTTGGGGTTAAAGTAATATTTCTTATGTAAGCTGTTACTGAACAAAGAATAAGATAACAAAAACTACTTATTCCTATTGGTATTCCTATTACAACATCATTAATTATACCTGCAAAGAAAATTGCTAAATAACCTAATTGATCAGGATTTCTTAAAGTCCAAAAGAAAATTAATAAATGAACAAAATTAAAAGCAAAATAATCAAGTTTTAAATAATTAAAATCAAATTCATTAAATACAGAAAAAAATAACATTATAAATGGTAGATAGGATAAGAATATTTTTAGAAAAGGACTTTTATTAAGTGATGACATTATTGTTCTCCACCTATTTTATAAGAAACTATTTTTACATAGTTGAGTTGTGTAAAATCAGAAAAAAAATTAATTTTTCCCTTTGAACTATTATCAATTTTCCCTATTGGTATGCCAGGTTTAAATAATCCTCCAAGTCCAGAGGTGTAAATAATCATTTCTTTATTTTCAAAACCTTCTTCAAAATCTTCTTGCAAGTGTTCTATTGTTCCAAAATTACTTCCTGTACCAGAAATTACAGCTTGAATATCATCTGGCTCTAAAATAGATGGTATTTTGCTATTAAGATCTGACAATAGTAATGCCCTTGAATTAGTATAATTTACCTCAATTATTTGGCCAACTAGATAAACATCATCAATAACAGCCATTCCAATTTTTACTTTATCCTTTGTACCTTTATTTAATACTACTGATTTCAAATATGGACTGTCTTTATCAATTAAAACTCTGGCGAATATTTCTTGTGAGTTTATACTTTCATCAAGTAATTCTCTAAGCTTTTTATTTTCTGCAGTTAAAAACTCATTTTGTAATTTAAGTTTGTCAGAATTTGCTATTTTAGTTAATTTTTTCTGATGACTTTCATATAAATCCATATGTGATTTGAATTTTGAAGTTATCTCTTTTAATTTATTTTCTGGGATTGATGCAATATGAGATGATCTATAAATTACTTCATTAATTCCTAATTTAACAAATTGTATTGCTTTAAAATTAAAATTACTTAGAACAATCACAAAAATTGATAAAACAATTAGAGTTAATAAAGAAAATTTTTGTTTATCTTTTTTTTTGAGAAAAGCTGACCTAATGGCAATTACAAAATCATCTCTGCCAGTAGCCATTTTTCCTAATATTCAGATAACATAGTAGAAAAAGTTTCTTCTTGATCCAAAGCTTTGCCTGTACCAACAGCAACACAAGATAATGGATCATCTGCTATATGAACTGGTAAACCTGTTTCTTTAGAAAACCTTTTATCAATATTTTTTAATAAAGCACCACCACCTGTTAAAGTTAAACCCATATCGACTAAATCAGCTGATAACTCAGGAGGTGTATTTTCTAAGGCATCTTTAATTGCACTAACCATTTGTTTCATAATATCGTTTAGTGCCTCAGCAGTATCTTCCTCTGTTATATTAACTTCCTTTGGAGTACCTGATCTTAAATCTCTTCCTTTAACTGGATAAGTATTTGTTCCTGTTGGAACAGCTGTTCCCATTTCCTTTTTTATTTTTTCAGCAGTAGTATCACCAATTAATAAATTGTATTCTTTTCTCATATAATCAACTATTGCAGTATCCATTGAGTCACCTGCAACTCTTAAAGATTTAGAGTAAACTAATCCACCTAAAGACATTACTGCGATTTCACTTGTGCCTCCACCAATATCTACAATCATTGAACCAGTTGCTTCAGAAATTGGTAGATTTGCTCCAATAGCTGCTGCAATCGGCTCCTCAATTAATTGAACTCTTCTTGCACCTGCTGCTAGGGCACTGTCTTGAATTGCTTTTCTTTCAACTGGAGTTGAGCCAGTTGGTACACAAATTAAAATTCTAGGATTAGCAAATGTGCTTCCTTTATGAACTTTTTTAATAAAATGTTTA
>CACEHR010000005.1 GCA_902559395.1 uncultured Pelagibacteraceae bacterium | reverse complement strand
AAAAATGAAACCTATAATCCAGATTTTCTAGAAAAAATATTATTAGATTTTGGTGTTAATGGAAATATCAAAAAAGTGAGTCACGGGCCAGTAGTTACATTAAATGAATTTGAACCAGCCGCAGGTGTTAAGGTTTCTAAAATAATCAATTTATCTAATGATATTGCCAGAAATACAAGTTCGGAGTCTGCAAGAATTTCAACAATTCCAGGCAGTAATACAGTGGGTATTGAATTACCAAATAACGCCAGAGAAAACGTTTATTTAAGTGAAATATTAGATAATTCTGATTTTAAAAAAAGAGAAACAAAATTACCAATTGCATTGGGGAAAAATATATCTGGCAAACCTATAGTTGGCGATTTATCGTCGATGCCTCATCTGCTTATTGCGGGCACTACAGGGTCAGGAAAATCTGTTTGTATAAATACAATCATACTCTCACTTCTTTATAGGCACGGTCCAGATAAGTGTAAATTTATTTTAATTGATCCAAAAATGCTTGAATTATCAACCTACGAAGGGATCCCACATTTATTATGTCCTGTAATTACTGAAGCCAAAAAAGCAGCATCTGTATTAGGATGGGTGGTTAAAGAAATGGAAAGTAGATATAGATTGATGACCAAAGAAGGTGTTAGAAACATAGATGGATACAATGCGAAACATAAATTACCAATGCCATACATAGTTGTTGTAGTTGACGAAATGTCAGATCTAATGCTTGTAGCTGGTAAAGAAATTGAAAATTACATACAAAAACTATCTCAAATGGCAAGAGCAGCTGGAATTCATATTATTATGGCAACCCAAAGACCAAGTGTGGATGTAATTACTGGCACAATAAAAGCTAATTTTCCTACACGAATTTCTTTTCAAGTAACATCAAAAATAGATAGTAGAACTATTCTGGGAGAACAGGGTGCTGAACAATTGCTAGGAAAAGGAGATATGCTTTACATGTCTTCTGCAAATAGAATAGTGAGAATACACGCACCATTTGTTTCAGATAATGAAATAGAAAAAATAAATAACTTTCTACGCTCACAGGCAGAACCAGATTATGTTGATGAAATACTAAACTTTGCTGATGAGAAAGAAATTGGAGAAAATCAAAATTTGGGAGATAAGGACCAATTATACCAGCAAGCTATAGAAATAATTAGATCTGAAGGTAAAGCTTCTACTTCATTTTTACAAAGAAAACTTCAAATTGGTTACAATAGAGCCGCAAGAATAATCGATATGATGGAAGCTGACGGAATAGTAAGTAAAGCAAATCATGTTGGCAAAAGAGATGTCCTCTGATGTTTCGATTGTTGCTAATTTTTATTTTTACATTTTTAATTTTTAATTCAAAAGCCGATAATAGAAATAAAATAATTAAAAATTTAAATAATACCTCTAATTTTAGTTTTCAATTCGAACAAAACATAAATGGAAAAATTGAGAAAGGAAATTGTACAATCGAATATCCCAAAAAAATGTATTGTTATTATAATAAGAATAATAAAGTTTTAGTCTCAAACGGTAAATCTTTAGTAATCAAAACGATATCAAGTTATTATCGCTATCCCCTAAAAAAAACTCCATTAAACCTAATTTTAGATAAAAATTTTCTGATTAATAGAATTAATAGTCTAGAAGAAAGAATTATAAATAATTCATATATAAGTTACAGCATTATAGAAAACGAAAACAAAATAGATGTATTTTTTGACATTATTTCACTTGAATTAATAGGTTGGCAAACAAAAGACATATATCAAAATACAGCCTTAACAATTCTTAGCTCGATTTCAAAAAATCAAAAAATTGAAAAAAAATTATTTAAATTACCTGTTCAAAATTAAATTTTTACAATTTCGGTTTTAAAAATTTTCATTCCTCTAGCGATATAATTATTTAGAGCATTTTTGTGATCTAATGAACAGGTATGTAGCCAAACTCTATTTACATTTTGGTCAAAAGATCTTTTTATAGCTTCAGATAATAAAAAAGATCCTAACTTTTTATTTTGGTATTCTTCAAGAATGCCAAAATAAGCTATTTCAACCTCATTTTTTTCATAATGAAAAATTAATTCAAAAAATCCTACGAGATCATCTTTGTTTTTAAGCACATATGTCTTAACTTTCTCGCTTGAAACATAATCAATCCATCGCTGTTCATCCCAAATTAATCTATCTACCCATTTATGTTTTTTCCCAATATTTTTATAAAAAAACTTATTTAATTGAAAATTAATTGGATCTAATAAAATTAATAAATAATCATTGGAAGGATTAATTACCTGTTTTAGATCATTTATTGAGTTTATTTCTAAATAGTTCCTTTTAACTTCCTCTATCACTGAACCATTTTACCAATTCTTTCTCCTCCAAAGAGATGAAAGTGTAAGTGAGGGACTTCTTGACCGCCATGATCACCAATGTTCGCTAGAGCTCTGTAGCCCTGGCCTACTTCTGTTGATATACCAAGTTTTTTAGCAACTATATTAATACCTTTTAACAATCCAACCATTTCTTCTGGAGATGCATTAAGACTAAAATCATCTAAGTCAATATATTTCCCTTTGGGAATAACTAAAGCATGAATTTTTTTTTGAGGATTTATATCATAAAATGACAAAACAAAATCGTCTTCGTAAATTTTATTACAAGGTATTTCTCCTCTTAAAATTTTTGCAAAAATATTATTATCGTTATAACTCATTTTTCTCTTTTTTCTAATTCTTGCATTACATCTTCAACTTTTACATCGTTAGCTTCAAGATATACAAGTAAATGATAAAAAACGTCAGCAGCTTCGTGGATCTTGTTTGTGTTTTCTTCAACTGCTTCTATTAACTCATCTATTTCCTCTAAAACCTTTGCTTTACTTAATGATTTATCTGTAAGTAACTTATTAGTATAAGAACCTTCAACAGGAAAAGATTTTCTATCTCTTGCAAGTTTTATTATGTTTTCTAATGTATTAAGCATATTAAATTCTAACAGGAATTCCTTTTTTATCCAAATATTCCTTAGCTTCTTTTACAGAGTGTTTACCATAGTGGAATATGGATGCCGCTAAAACTGCACTAGCTTTTCCTAATTTAATTCCATCTACCAAATGATCTAAATTACCTACACCTCCAGATGCAATAACTGGAATATTCACTTTTGATGATATTTTAGACATTAAATCAATATCATACCCAACTTGAGTACCATCCCTATCCATAGAAGTAACTAGAAGCTCACCTGCCCCGCTATCTTCCATTTTTTTTGCAAACTCTATTGCATCTATTCCTGTATTATTTCTTCCACCATGAGTAAAAATTTCCCATTTTTCGTCATTTTTTTTAGCATCAATCGCAACAACAATGCACTGTGAACCAAATTTTTTCGAGCTTTCGACTACTACAGTTGAATTTTGAACAGCGGCAGTATTAATTGATACTTTATCCGCCCCACAATTTAATAGCTTATTAATATCCTCGATAGTTCTAACACCTCCACCAACGGTAAGTGGAACAAAACATTTCTTTGAAGTTTTCTCTACAACATCATAAATAGTGTCTCTATTTTCGTTTGAAGCGGTGATATCTAAAAAACAGATTTCATCTGCTCCCCCGTCGGAATAAATTTTTGCTTGTTCAACTGGGTCACCAGCATCTTTTAGATCAATAAAGTTAATGCCTTTGACTACTCGGCCATTTTTAACGTCTAAACAGGGTATAATTCTATTCTTAAGCATCTAATTCGTTAGCCAATTCTTCTAATTTAATATCTCCATCATAAATTGCTTTTCCTACTATTATGCCTTCTATATTTTTATTGTTTAATTCCTTCGCTTTTTTAATATCATCTATAGAAGAAACTCCACCAGATATAATTACTGGGCAACTAGAGTTATCAGCAATCTTTGCTGTTTCTTCAAAATTAGGGCTTTGCTTCATCCCATCTTTATTTATATCGGTATAAATTAATCTACTTGCTCCATAGTCATTTACTTTTTTCAGATAATCTAGAGTTAGTTGGTTAGAATTTTCTTTCCAACCTGATACAGACAAGTATCCATCTTTAGCATCCAATCCTAAAGCAATTTTATTTGGAAATTTTTCACAGGCATCTTTTAAAAAAATTTTATCTTTTATGGCTGCGCTTCCTAAAATTACTTTTTCTACTCCAGCATCCAAGTATTTTTGAATACTTTCAAAACTTCTTATTCCTCCTCCAACTTCAATTTTGAGATCAAATTTAGTTACTATTTCTTGGATAATATCTAAATTAACTGTTTTTCCAGTTAAAGCCCCATCCAAATCAACTATATGTAAATTTTTAAAACCACTATTTTTATATTTTTTTGCTTGTTCAACTGGGGAAATTTTGTATTCGGTTTTTCTATTAAAATCTCCTTTAACTAGCCTCACACATTTTTTTTCTTTTATATCGATAGCTGGAAAAATTTTCATAATTAACTTTTAAAAATTGCTAAAAACATAGTCTAATCTTAATTTAGATTTAAATATCTGTTTATAATTATTTTTTATCAAAAAATCTTTAACATCACCAATTTTAACATCACCAGACTCAACAAGAATTATACATTTATTTTCTTTTAAATTTTTAGCCAAACCTTTCAAAACACTTAATTCATGACCCTCTACATCAATTTTTATACATAATTTTTCATTTTTATAATTTAATAGCTCGTCCCCAACTTTTAAGTTTGTCTCAAAAATTTTAGAATTATTAATATCATGATTATCTTCTAAAATGACTGAATTTGTTTTAGGATATCCATGTTTATACCAAGTTATCATTTTCACTTTTTTTTCAATATCTGAAAGACCATAATTAAATATCTCTATATTTTTAAAAGAATTTTTATTTAATGTTTTTTTAAACTTTTCAAACGCCTCTAGATTGGGCTCATAAGCTTTAACTTTTAATTTTTTAAATTTGTTTGCAAAATAAAAAGTAAAATACCCTGAATTAGCACCTATATCTAAAAAGTTTGAAATAGAGTATTTAAAAAATTGATCTTCCAAAAAACTTACTGAGTCATGCTCATATTCTTTATAGAGAATTATTCTTCTATCTATCGGATCTAAAAAATCTAAATAAAATAAAATATTATTTATTTTATAAAAACCTTTATTTTTATTTAATAATTTTAAAACTTTAATTCCAATTGATGGTATTAGCCTTTTTAAAATTGGTAAATTTAAAAACAACCTTATCATTAAAGATTAATAAAATTTTCAATTATTTTTAAGCCAAGTTTATCACTTTTTTCTGGGTGAAACTGTGTTCCAAAAATATTATCTTTCTCAACAGCACAAACAATCTTTGATGAATAATCTGTTGTTGCAATAATCACACTTTTGTCTTTGGGAATAAATTCATAACTATGAACAAAATACATGTGTGAGTCATTCTCTATATTTTTAAAAATCTTACTATCTTTGAGAGTATTCAATTGATTCCAACCTATATGAGGTAGTTTATATTTGCCATTTTGATTATCTATTTTTGATACTTTTCCTGGTATCCAACCAAGTCCTTTAGTTTCACTTTCCTCGTAACCAATATCAGCAAACATTTGTAAGCCAACACAAATTCCTAGAAGGGGTTTTTTATGATTTGTTGCAAAATCATTTAAAACATCAACTAGGCCTTTAATATTTTTTAGGGCATCAACACAACTTTTAAATGAGCCCTGCCCTGGCAAAACTAATTTATCACTAGACTTAATTTTGTTTAGATCAGAAGTTACTTCGATTTTTACTTTGTCTTTCGCAACTTCTTTAAAAGAGTTTATTACCGAACTTATATTGCCCGAATTATAATCAACAATTGTGACGTTCATTAAACTTATAATGAGCCTTTAGTTGATGGAATGCTTTTCTTGTTTCTTGGATCCATCTCTAATGCAGCTCTTAATGATCTTGCTAAAGCTTTGTAGCAAGATTCTATTATATGATGACTATTATCCCCATAAATATTTTCAACGTGCATTGTAATACCCGCAGATTGGGAAAAGGCTTGGAACCATTCTTTAAACAACTCTGTATCCATCTCACCAAGTTTCTCGACTTTTAATTTTACTTTCCAAATCAAATAAGGCCTGTTTGAAACGTCGATCGCGACTCTAGTTAATGTTTCATCCATTGGAATAACTGTATGTGCATATCTTTTTATGCCTACAAATTTCTTTGCTGCTTTTTTTAAAGCCTCTCCAATTGCAATACCTGTGTCTTCAGTTGTGTGGTGAAGATCGATATGAGTATCTCCTTTTGCTTTAACTTTTAAATCTATTAAAGAATGCTTTGATAGCTGCTCAAGCATGTGATCTAAAAAACCTATACCAGTGTCAATTTGGTACTTTCCTTTGCCATCAATATTAACTTCAACATTAATGCTGGTTTCTTTTGTCTTTCGAGATACTTTTCCTTTTCTAGCCATATAATTTCAATGGTATACATACATAATCCAACTATATCAATATCAGTCTCAACACTTGAAGTATCAAAAATAGTTACCATTTATTAGGTATGACAACAATTGTACTAGTAAGAAAAAATAATGAAGTAGTAGTTGCTGGCGACGGACAAGTAAGTATGGGAAATACAGTTGTTAAAAGCACTGCTTCTAAAGTCAGAAAAATTGAAAAAAGAGATGTGGTTGCTGGATTTGCAGGATCAACTGCGGATGCATTAACTTTATTTGAAAGATTAGAGGGAAAATTAGAAAAACATGCGGGCAACTTATCAAGAGCTGCTGTTGAGTTAGCTAAAGATTGGAGAACAGATAAGTACCTGCGGAGATTAGAGGCGCTAATGGCTGTAGGAGATAAAAGTAATAGTTATATTATTTCTGGGACCGGTGACGTCCTTGAGCCAGAAGGAGATGTAATTGGAATTGGTTCTGGTGGTAATTATGCTCTAGCTGCAGGAAAAGTGTTAATGGAAGGTGATATGTCTGCTGAGGAAGTTGCTAAAAAAGCAATTAAAGTTGCTGCAGATATATGCGTTTTTACAAACGATAATGTTAAAATTGAAAAAATATAATGGATAATTCAAACGTAACACAACTTCATCCAAAAGATAAAAATCAAAAAGAGGAAACTTCATTAGTGAGCTCATTATCTCCAAGAGAAATAGTATCTGAATTAGATAGATTTGTTGTTGGACAAAACAAAGCTAAAAGAGCTGTAGCTGTTGCTTTAAGAAATAGATGGAGAAGACAAGCACTTAAAGGCGAAATGAAAAACGAAGTTTTGCCCAAAAATATTTTAATGATCGGACCAACTGGGGTTGGAAAAACCGAAATCTCAAGAAGACTTTCAAAATTAGCAGAAGCTCCTTTCGTAAAAGTTGAAGCTACAAGATTCACAGAAGTTGGTTACGTTGGACGAGATGTTGAGCAAATCGTAAGGGATTTAATTGAAATTGCTATCTCAATGGAAAAAGTAAAAAAAAGAAAAGAAGTTTTCGCTCAAGCTCAAAAAGCAGCTGAGGAAAAAGTTTTAGATGCACTAGTTGGGAAAAAAGCAAGTTTAGCTACAAGGGAAAGTTTTAGAAAAAGATTAAGAAATGGAGATCTAGACGATAACGAAATTGAAATTGCTGTTAGCGATAGTGGATCTAGTGGTGCTTCTTTTGAGATTCCTGGTATGCCAGGTGCAAATGTTGGCATGATTAATATTGGCGAGATGATTGGCAAATCAATGGGTAACAAAGAAAAAAAGAAAAAAATGACAGTAAAAGAATCTCATGAAATTTTAATAAATGATGAATCTGATAAACTAATAGAGCAAGACAAAATTATAAAAGCAGCAAAACTTTCAACCGAAAATAATGGAATAGTATTCTTAGATGAGATTGACAAAATTTCAGCTAGAACAGATAGGGTTGGAGGAGACGTTTCAAGAGAAGGCGTTCAAAGGGATCTATTACCTTTAATCGAAGGAACAACTGTTAACACAAAACATGGTCCAATTAAAACCGACCACATTTTATTTATTGCATCTGGCGCTTTCCAACTTGCTAAACCTTCAGATTTACTTCCAGAGTTACAAGGTAGACTACCAATTAGAGTGGAGCTTGAGGCTTTAACAAGTGAAGATTTTAAAAGAATATTAAGAGAGCCTGATTTCAGCTTAATCAAACAGTACGTAGCACTTTTAAAAACAGAGAATGTTGATCTTGAATTTTCTGATGATGGTATAGATGCTATCGCCAATATTGCCTCCGAAGTAAACACTACTGTTGAAAATATTGGAGCGAGAAGATTACATACCATCATTGAAAAAATTTTAGATGAAATCAGTTTTACAGCTACTGATCGTGCAGGTGAGAAAATAATTATAAATAAAGAATATATTGATAAAAACTTAGATAATTTAGTTAAAGATACTGACCTTTCTAAGTTTATTTTATAATTTTTTATTTTTTTTTAAAAAAATATAAAAAGCTCCTGATCCACCATCTTCTATTTTAGCATCTGTGATTTCATTTATCATGTTCATTAAATTTGCATTATTAGTAATAAATTCTGGAACAGAATATTTTAAAATACCAAGATCTTTTGAAACATATGGATCTTTTTCATTTTCGGAATGAAGTCCTTTTCCTGTAACAACAATTAGTTTATTAATATTTTCGGAAAAAGCTTTACTTATAAAATCTTCTATAGTTTTATTTGCTTCATCTAAAGTATAACCATGTAAATCTATTGATCTTATTTTTTGATTTTTGTTTTTTTGGTATTTAAAATCTTTATTGGGTAATTTTTCAGTGCTATTTATAAATTTATGCCAGTCTTTTTTATCTTTGTCTGAAATATTATCGTTCAATTATGTTAATATATTTACTAGCTGCCAATTTGGATTTGCTGACGTTGTGTCTCTTGAAAAAATCCAAGTATCATAAATTTTTTTAATCTTTTCAGGATCTCCAGAAACAATTTTCTTATCTTTATCTCTTATGCAAGTAATCACCTCTGCTATAAAATCCACTGTTACATTTAATATATTCCCGGTTTTTTTATGTTCCTTAATCTCAGCTTTATTAACTCCAATAAATGTTATTTCAGCAAAATGACCCCTTTTTGCTCTTTCTTTCAACGCATCATCAAATTGATTATATATATCTTTATTTAACAAAGGTTTTGCATTTGTGATTTTATTATCATTATCACTGAAATCAGTAATAATTGTCTCGTAAGCAATTTTTGCACCTTTTAAAAATTCTTTTTGAGCTTCATCATCAAACTTTTCTTTTGGTTTGACTGCTTGATCTACCTTAATATTTTTTAAAACCTCTTTAAATTGAGCTGGTGATTTTCCCTCATAACCAGTTCTTTTACCAAGAATTCCTCTCAATCTTAAAAAAATAAACCCAGCAATCATTGCTAATAAAATAATATCAATGTACTCAAAACTATAACTCATCTCTTGATAGTAATTACTCTGTTGATTAATTTCAACTAGCAATTTAGATTAAGGACAAATGAACTCAATTTTATTGGCAATAATTTTAATACCGGTAGTAGAAATTTATCTTTTTATTAAAATTGGCTCAGAAATAGGTGCAATTACTACTATATTGTTAATTTTTATAACAGCTATTGTTGGTGTTTATTATGCTAAATATGAAGGACTTAATACACTTAGGTCTGGATTTATCCAATTAAGTAAAAATCAAACTCCTGCTTATGAAGTTATTTCTGGGGCAGCGATAGCTATTGCAGCTGTATTATTAATTATACCGGGTTTCGCTACAGATATTTTTGGGTTCTTACTTATTTTTCCTTTAAGTAGAAAATTTATTTTTAGTAAATTTCAAAACAAAATTAATAAAAAAGAGAATTCGAAAAAAGATTTTATAGAAGGGGATTTTGAAGATATAGAAGATGACGATGAAAGAAAATTATAAAATATTAGGAAAATACATCAAAGACATGTCAAGTGAAACACCAGATGCTGAAACCTATATTTTTGTAAAAGATTACATATCTAATTATCAACTAAATATAGATATTAACTCAAAGGCTCTTAAAGATAAAATGATTGAGATTAATACTATAATGAAATTTGAGGACAAGCAGAACAACAAAAAAAAATCTCACTTTGAAATTAATTATGCAACAATTATTAAGGTTGGAGAAAATATTAAAGAAAAAAAAGATCTTGAAAAAATTATATTATGCGATGTTCAAATAGAAATATACCCTCTATTAGAAAAAGCGCTTTTGGATCTTCTTCACAATTCTGGTTACCAAGATATTAAATTTGAAAAAAAAGTAGATTTCGAACAACTTTATAATCAAAGATTAAATTAAAAATAATTTTTCTTTAAATGATTCTTCAAATATTCACTATGTTTTTTTACCTCGTCTGAATTCGGTTTAATAACTTTTTTAAAATATGAATTATCTTTAAAATATTCTTTATTTTTTAGCTCAGTCGGATCTTGAAAATTTAAAGTTGGCTCCTTTTGACCAATTAAATTTATGTAAACTTTTGAAAGTAAGTCACAATCTATTAAAGCTGTGTGGTTTATTCTTTTTGAATTATCAATTCTGTATCGCTTACAAAGAGCATCTAAATTAACCTGAGAACCTGGAAATTTTTCTCTTGCAACAACTAAAGTATCTATAATTTCATTTTTAATTCTATCTTTCCCAGATATTAATAACTCATTATTTAAATGAGAAAGATCAAATTCTGCATTATGAATAATTAATCTTTTGTCTTTTATAAATTCAAGAAACTCATCTTCTATTTCTTTAAATTTTTTTTGTTTTGATAAAAAATCGTCCGAATAACCATGGATCTCAAATGCTTTTTCAGAAACTTTTCTCTCAGGATTTAAATAACAATGAAATTTATTTTCCGTAGGGATTAAATTTTCAAGTTCAATACATCCAATTTCAACAATTCTATGGCCATCTTTTACTGAAATACCTGTAGTTTCTGTATCTAATACGATTTCTTTCATTTATAAAATTTCATTTAATATTTTCTTTATACTATTTATTAAAGGCTTTTTCTTAAAATTATTTTTAATAATAAAATTTGATTTTCTTCTTTTGTAAGCAGATGAAAACTGAATTTTTTTAAATTTGTTTGTAAGTTTACGATTAAAATTTAATCTTTTTTTTAATCTTTTTTCTATTTCTATTTTTTTTGAATCTACAAATATTAATATATCTTTTTTTTTGTTAATTTTATTTTCTAACAATAAAGGAATATCAAGAATTACCGCTTTTTTATTTCTATTTTTTTTTAAAAATAATTTTAATACTTTTCTAATTTCTAAATGAACAATGATAATTATTTTTTTTAAATTATCTTTGTTGCTTAATATAGCTTTTGTAACTTCATTTTTATTTATTGGAAATGTAGAAATATATTTTGGTAATTTTTTCTTTAATTTTTTAAAAACTTTTTTATCTTTTTTATAAAGTTTTGACACTTCGTCGTCTGCATTAAAAACTGGATATCCAAAATTTTTAGCAACATAACTTTTCCCCGAACCTATATTTCCTAAAATTCCAATTCTAATCATTATTTATAGTTTCTAACGTTTCGCTATTGATCTGTGGCTCTATGCCGTGCCACAATTTAAATGCCTCAAAAGCTTGGTAAATAAACATTAATTTACCATTCTCTGTTTTATTACCAAGCCTTTTTCCTTCTTTTAAAAAATTTGTTTCTGCAGGATTGTAAATAACATCATAAAACAATTTGTTGTTCCCTGATTTTGAAAAATCTAAATTAATAATTTCTTTATTCAGTCCCAAACTAGTGGCATTTATGATTACATCAAAATCACTAATAGTACCCCAATCCAATACCTCTAAGTTATGAAATTGTAATTTTAAATCTTCAGCTTTTTTTTTCGTTCTATTGCTAATAATTATTTTTGATACATTCATTTTATTCAAAGCAAAAATTATTGAGGGTACAACACCGCCAGCACCTAAAATTAAAATTTTTTTTCCCTTAATATTAAAATTTAAATTTTTAATTGCTTTAGTAAAGCCTGCAATATCAGTATTGTGTCCTACTAAATTATCATTATTTAAAATTATTGTATTTACTGACTGGGTTTGCTCCGCTTCTAGGCTCAATTTATCTAAATACGGAATTACTATTTTTTTGAATGGAACAGTAACATTAATACCATTTATTTTTTTTTCTCTAAGCTCAGAAATTATGGTCTTAAGATCATTCTCATCAATTTTTTTTTTTTTATATATGGCGTCAATTTTATTTACTTTAAACCAGTGGTTATGAAGTTTGGGTGATAACGAATGATCAATGGGATTCCCAATTACAAAATATTTTTTCATCACAATGTACTTATGTATTCCTTAATTTTTTTTACTGGTAGCCCCATAATAGTATCTTCGTCACCTTCTATGCTTGCAAACAAATTTCTGCCCTCTCCTTCTATTTGGTAGACATTATATGCATAAAGGGTTTCATCTGATATTTTAGATAAATATCTTTTTAATTCATCATCAGAAAAGTTTTTCATGGTTAGTTTTGCTTTATCAGTATAATTCCAAATCATAGAGCCATTTTTTGATATACAAACAGAACTAATTAAAAAATGTGATTTGCCATTAAGTTTTTTTAATATTTCCATTGCCTCTTCTCTGCTTTGAGGTTTAGATATTAGCTCACCATCCAAATCTATAACACTATCTGCTCCTAAGACTATTTCATCAATTTTTTTCATACTAACTTTGTTTGCTTTCAATTCGGCTAGATTTTTTGAAATTATTTCTGAGCTTACTTGTTCTTTTAATAAACTTTCCTTAACAGGGTCTTCATCTACGTTTGATGGTTCGACAACACATTCAATATCATTTTTATCTAAAATATCTTTTCTAACCTCGCTTTTTGAAGCAAGTATAATTTTATTTAACATTATTTAAATATATTTCGTGAATTTTAATTATAGAAGCTGCAGTTTCTTCAACGGACTTTCTTGTTACATCTATTAGAGGCCATTTATATTTTTGAAATGTTTTTTTTGCCTCAAAAACTTCTTTTTTAATATTCTCTAAATCTGTATATTGGATATTTTCTGTTTCATTTAAAGAATTCATTCTATTTTTTCTTAAATCAGCAAGTCTTTCGGGCTCTGTACTTAGCCCTACAACACAGGCTACTTGAGGATTTTCTTTAAGGGATTCTGGTAAAGAATTTTCATTCACTAATGGAATGTTTGATGTTTTAAAACCTTTGTTAGCTAAATAAATAGATGTTGGTGTCTTGCTTGTCCTGCTTACACCCACAAGAATAATATCTGATTTGTGTACTTCATTTATTAAATTTCCGTCATCATGGTTCATTGTAAATTGAATTGCTTCAATTCTATCATAATACTCCTGATTCAATATATGTTGACCGCTTGGTTCGTGGGTTGCTTTTTGATTTAAAATTTTTGAAAAATTTAGAATTAAATTTCCTAAAACACCAAAACATGGAATGCTTTTTTTTTCACTCACATTAGCTAAATATTTGGCTAAACTATTATCTACAATGGTATATAAAATAATTGAATTTGTATTTTTTTTTGCGTCTTCTAGGATTTTTAAAATTTGGTTTTCTGTTCTTGTAAAAGAATAAGAATGAACCTTATATTCAATATTTAGAAATTGTGCCTTAAGAGCTAAAAATATTCTATCCAGAGTTTCACCGGTCGAGTCAGATATTAAATATATTTGATATATATTACTCATGAATAAGTTGTTAATAAATTTGTATTATTTTAATTAATTTATACAATTCTAAATTTCTTAAAAAATTCCTGTAAAAGCTGGTTTTTACCAACAATATTAATAAATAGGTTTAAACAATCCACAAAAAACAACATAATCAAAAAAGCTTCAATTTAAACAGTTTTAGTTAAAAGTGATGTTAGTAAACTGTAGATATAATGTTTATAAAAAATAATCACCTTTATTCACAGGATATATTACAACTACAATAATTAATAATTCTCATTTATGAAACCTTTAAACAAAATAATAACTAACAAGGATACTTCTTTTAATCCTATATGGATCATGAGACAAGCAGGAAGATATCTACCAGAATTTAGAGAAATTAGAAAAGAAAATCCCAATTTTATTAATCTATGTTTAAATGATGATTTGTCTTCAAAAATAACTCTACAACCTTTAAAAAGATTTAATCTAGATGCTGCAATAATATTTTCAGATATCTTAATGCTTCCATATGGATTGGGCCAGAAAGTAGAATTTGAAAAGAATTTTGGCCCCAGATTAGGAAAATTTGATTTAAACGAAGTTGCTAAAATTGATGAAATTGATTTTGTTGAAAAAGTTCACCGTGTGTATAAAGCAATAAAAAAAGTTAGTTTAGACCCAGATTTAAATAATAAAAATACCATAGGATTTGTTGGTGCTCCATGGACATTATTGGTTTATATGATTAACCTTCAATCACCCAAAAAAAATTTAAAAAAAGATTTTTTTAAAGATAAATTTTTAATCAATAGAATTTTATTAATTATTGAAAAATTCTTAAAGGTTCATATAAAAAATCAAATTGATAACGGCGCAAATATAATACAAATTTTTGATAGTTGGGCCGGCTTGTTGGAGGAAAAAGATTTACCAAATTACATCTATTCCCCTACTTTAAATTTAGTTAACTTTGTTAAGTCTTTAAACGTTCCGGTCATATGTTTTCCAAGAGAAATTAGAAACTACACCGAATTTTGTAAAATAGTAAGGCCTGATGCTGTCAATATCGACTATAATGTAAACCCAAAAGAAATTATCAAAAATATAAATATTCCTATTCAGGGCGGGTTAGATCCAAAAATTTTATTAACAAACAAAAATACTCTTAAAAAAGAGGTAATTAAGTATTTAGAAATTTTCAAAGATCACCCCTATATTTTTAATCTTGGGCACGGAGTGTTACCTGAAACCGATCCTGGAATGGTAGAATATTTAGTTAAAACAGTAAAAGACTATAAATGAAAAAAGCCATAATTCTCTTTAATCTAGGTGGTCCAGATAAATTAGAAAATGTCGAGCCTTTTTTATTCAATTTATTTAATGATCCAGCAATCTTAAATTTACCAGCCTTTTTTAGGTATCCATTGGCAAAATTAATAGCAAATAGAAGGGCTCCAACTGCAAAAAAAATCTATCAGGAATTGGGGGGCTCTTCACCGATCTTAAAACTTACAGAAGATCAGTCAAATGCTTTAGAAATTAAATTGAATCAGGATGATGATTTATCCGAGTATAAATGTTTTATAGTTATGAGATGTTGGCACCCACGAGCAGAAAATGTTGTTAGAGAAGTAATGAATTATAACCCAGATGAAATAATTTTAATGCCGCTTTATCCTCAATACTCAGCGGCAACTTCTGGCTCATCGATAAAAGAATGGCAAGATATTTGTTCAAAAAATAGCTACAAAGTAAAGACCTCTACAATTTGTTGTTATCCAACTGATAAGAATTTTATTCATGCACACAAAGAGGAGATAATAAAAAAAATTAATAATTTAGAAAATTACAAATTAATTTTCTCAGCTCATGGATTGCCTGAAAAAAATATTAAGAATGGCGACCCATACCAGTGGCAAGTAGAACAATCTGTTGATCAAATTGTTAAATCTCTAGATATTGAAGGTTTAGATTGGATATTAAGCTACCAAAGTCGTGTAGGACCTTTAAAATGGATTGGCCCGTCAACTGAAGATATTATTATTGAAAATTCAAAATTAGGAAAACATATTGTACTAGTGCCAATTGCATTTGTATCAGAACATTCAGAAACTTTAGTTGAACTCGATATAGAATATAAAGAGCTTGCAGATAAAAATGGCTGTAAAAATTATTCGAGAGTACCAGCACTCGGTACAAATGAAAATTATATAAAAGCAATGTCCAATTTAATACTCAATAAACAAGATTATAATTTTAATGGAAAGCTTTTTACTCCAAAGATACAATGCCCAAATCAATTTAAAAAATGCCCGTGTTTAAGTTATGAATAGTTATCTATTGTTTAAAAGTTTGCATTTAATAGCCGTAGTTTCTTGGATGGCTGGCCTTTTATATCTTCCAAGAATTTTTGTTTATCATGTTGAGAACAAACAAAAGAAAGAAACTACAGATATATTTGAAGTGATGGAAAAAAGATTATTTTTTTACATTATGCGTCCTGCAATGATTTTTACTTGGGTTTTCGGATTAGTATTAATTTATCTCAATGGAATAGATATTTTCTCTCAATTATGGTTTCAAATAAAGATTGTTTTAGTAATTCTGTTATCGGCATATAATGATTTTCTAGGAAAATGTCTTACCGCCTTAAAAAATTCTACAAACACAAGATCTGCAAAATTTTTTAGAATTATTAACGAAATACCAACGGTAACTTTGATTATTGTTGTATTTTTGGCTATTTTTAAGCCAATCTAGGGTTGAAATATCAAAAGTAGCGTATATATTATTAATAACTGATAAGTCCTTATCAATTAATTAATCATGAATATTCAAGAATTAAAACTTAAATCATCTGAACAGCTTATTACACAAGCAGAAGAGCTTGGTATAGAAAACGCCAGCACATTAAGAAAACAGGAAATCCTTTTTGCTATTCTTAAGAAAGTTGCTGAAAAAGAGGAAATTACTGGTGTAGGCGTTTTGCAATTATTACAAGATGGTTTTGGTTTTTTAAGAGCAATGGAATCAAATTATCTTCCAGGACCTGATGATATTTACGTAAGTCCAAGTCAGATCAGAAAATTTGGACTAAGAACTGGAGACACGGTTGAGGGACCAGTTAGAGCCCCTAAAGAAGGAGAAAGATATTTTGCATTATTGCAAGTGAGTAAAATTAATTTTGAAGAACCCGAAAAGGCCAGACATAAAATTGCATTTGACAATCTAACACCACTATATCCAGATAAACAATTGGTGATGGAAGTTGAGACAACCAAAGTTGTAAAAAAAGCAGATCTTACTCCAAGATTAATTGACCTAGTTAGTCCGATAGGGAAAGGTCAAAGATCAATAATTATTTCTCCACCAAAAGCTGGAAAAACAATGATTTTACAAAGTATTGCAAATTCAATAGCAAAAAATTATCCAGAATGTTATTTGATAGTTTTATTAATAGATGAGCGTCCTGAAGAAGTAACTGATATGCAAAGAACTGTAAAAGGTGAAGTAATTAGTTCTACTTTTGATGAACCTGCGCAAAGACACGTTGCAGTCGCTGAAATGGTAATTGAAAAAGCTAAAAGACTTACTGAACACAAAAAAGATGTTGTCATCTTATTAGATTCAATAACAAGATTAGGAAGAGCGTATAATGCAGTAATACCTAGTTCTGGTAAAGTTTTGACCGGAGGTGTTGACGCAAATGCACTTCAAAGGCCTAAGAGATTTTTTGGTGCAGCAAGGAATATTGAGGAAGGTGGATCACTAACAATTATTTCTACTGCTTTAATTGATACAGGAAGCAGAATGGATGAAGTTATTTTTGAAGAGTTTAAAGGAACAGGTAACAGTGAAACTGTGCTAGATAGAAAGATTGCAGATAAAAGAATTTATCCAGCTATCGATATAACAAAATCTGGAACAAGAAGAGAAGAACTTTTATTTGATAAAAATGATTTACAAAAAATGAATGTTCTTAGAAGAATAATTGCTCCAATGGGAACGATGGATGCTATCGATTTCATAAACTCAAAATTAAAAGATACCAAAAATAATGCTGAATTTTTTAATTCAATGAATAAGCCAGCCTAAAGTTTTTACATTACAATTTTAAGTCTTACAGAGACACAAATTTAAAGATATAATCTTTAAATGACAATTTATGCTTTATCTAGTGGTCCTGGCATATCAGGTGTAGCTGTAATCAGGCTTTCTGGACAAGAAACCTCAAAAGCTATTAAGCTTTTAACCGGTAAGGAACCTCCAAAGCCAAGAGTAGCAACTTTAAGAAAAATCAATAAAATCAACACTTCTGAGCTAATTGATGAGGGATTAATTCTTTGGTTTCCTGGCCCAGAGAGCTACACAGGTGAGGATATGGCCGAAATACAGGTTCATGGTAGTAAAGCTGTTGTTGATGCTCTGCACTCTACCCTATCGCAAATAAAAAATTGTAGATTGGCTGAACCAGGTGAATTTACAAAATTAGCATTTCAAAATGGAAAGATAAATCTACTTGAAGCCGAAAGTATCGCTGACTTAATTTCCTCTGAAACTGAAATCCAAAGACAACAAGCAATTAAAATCATGAATGGAAAGTCAGCAGACCAATTCAATTTTCTCAGGGAAAAGCTTTTAAAAATTTTATCACATGTTGAAGCTAAAATTGATTTCCCTGATGAAGATTTACCCAATAACATTTTAGATGAAATTAAAAATAGTTCTGATGAAGTTGTAAATAAACTTAAAAAAATATTAAACGATCAAAAAGTTGGAGAAAGAATTAGAGAAGGTTTTAAAATCGCTATACTAGGACCAACTAATGCTGGTAAGTCTAGCTTAATGAATCATTTATCTAACCGCGATGTTGCAATCGTTTCCGAAATTGCAGGTACAACTAGAGACGTGATTGAAACCCATCTAAATATAGACGGTTATCCAGTTATAATCTCTGATACAGCTGGAATAAGAGACTCTAAAGATGAGATAGAAAAAAAAGGAATTAAATTATCTCTAAATAGAGCTGAAGAAGCAGATTTAAAGCTTGTTGTGGTTGATGCAAAAAGCCCTGATTTTACTGATGTTTTGAAGGGTTTATTAAATGAGAATGCAATTTTAGTTATAAATAAATCTGATCTTTTAGAAAAAGATATTGATCCAGAAATTAAAAAAACAAATCATGTTTTAATTTCGATTAAAGAAAATAAAAACATTGAAGAATTAATATTAAAAATAAAAAATAATTTAAAAAATAAATTTCTTACGAGTGATGATATTTTAATTACAAGAGAGAGACACAGGCAACATTTACAACAGTGTTTGGATCATCTAAATAACTTTAATCAAAAAAAAGAAATCGAAGATTTTGATAAAGCTGCAGAAGATTTAAGATTAGCTACTAGACATTTAGGCATGATTGTTGGAAAAGTCGATGTAGAGGAGATATTAGGCAGTATTTTCAACGATTTTTGCATCGGCAAGTAATACCCTATTTTGCTGTTTTTTTTGCACATTTTCAATCAAAAACGTTGATAAATAAGGCTTATTTACAAAAAATTAAGCCTATCTTGTAAATTATATAATCACATATAGATTTGGATTATGAAAAATGATTTGTCATTTGATGTAGTTGTAATTGGAGGAGGCCATGCTGGATGTGAAGCTGCTGCAGCCTCTGCTCGTCTTGGAGTGAACACTGCCCTATTTACTCATAAAATAGAAACTATCGGGGAGATGTCTTGTAACCCGGCAATAGGAGGTTTGGGCAAAGGTCATTTGGTTAGAGAAATAGATGCCCTTGATGGTGTTATGGGAAATGTAGCAGACAAATCAGGTATACAGTTTAGATTGTTAAATAGAAGTAGAGGGCCAGCAGTCAGAGGACCACGAACGCAATCAGATAGATCGCTTTATCGTAAATATATGCAAGAAATATTGCTAAACTATTGTAATTTAAGCGTTTTTTCTGATCCAGTTATAAAGTTTATTTTTAATAAAAATTCAATAAGTGGGTTTGAAACTATAGGAGGAAAGAAAGTTCTATCGAATAAGATAATACTTACAACAGGGACTTTTTTGAATGGTTTGATACATATAGGTGATGAAAGAACTCCAGCAGGTAGATACGACGAAAAACCTTCTACAGGTTTGAGCGAACAATTAGCAAAATATAATTTTAAAATTGGAAGATTAAAAACCGGAACACCACCAAGGTTAGATTCAAGGACAATTAATTTTGAAAACTTAGAAGAACAATTCGCAGATGACGATCCTTATTTTTTTTCATTCTTAACTAAAAAAAATCTAAATAAACAAATATCTTGTCGTATGACTTATACAAACGAAAAGGTTCATAACATTATAGAAAAGAATTTATCAAAGAGCGCTATGTACTCGGGTAGTATAAAAGGGGTAGGCCCAAGATATTGTCCATCTATAGAAGATAAGATAGTAAAATTTGCAGATAAAGTTCGCCACCAGATATTCTTAGAGCCAGAAGGTCTAAATGATTACACAATTTACCCAAATGGTATATCGACATCACTACCAGCTGAGGTGCAACAAGAAATATGTAATAATATCAATGGTTTAGAGAATGTTACTATATTAAGACCAGGATATGCAATAGAATATGATTATATAGATCCACGTGAACTATTCTTAACTCTTGAAACCAAGAAGATAAGCAATCTTTATCTTGCCGGTCAAATTAACGGAACAACAGGATATGAGGAAGCTGCTGCACAAGGCCTTATAGCAGGAATAAATGCTGCCTTGTCTGTTAAAAAATTGGAACCATTCATACTTGATAGATCTGATGCCTACATTGGAGTAATGATCGATGATTTGGTGACTAAAGGAGTAGCTGAGCCATATCGAATGTTTACATCAAGAGCAGAATATCGATTAAGTTTAAGATCTGATAATGCTGATCAAAGATTAACTAAAAAAGGAATAGATATTGGTTTAATAGGTAACGAGAGAAAAGACATTTATTTGCGTAAATTTGAACAAATTAGAGAAATAAATCTAAAAATGAGCGAATCCAAGATTTCACCATCTAAAGCAGAGAAATTTGGAATTAAAATAGCAAAAGACGGAATATTGAGATCATCTAGCGAAGTTTTAACCCAAAAAGGAGTTAATATGAGCAAAATTAGAAAAATATGGTCTGATATACCTTTTTTTAGTGAAGAAATTGATGAACAGGTAGAAATAAATGCTCATTATAGAGGGTATTTAAAGAAGCAAAAAGCAGATATTTTAGCATTTAAGAGGGATGAAAATCTAATTATTCCAGATAAAATGAATTATGATGGACTTTCAGGTTTGTCTAATGAGGTGAAAGCTAAATTTAAAGAAATAAAGCCAAAAACAATGGGTCAAGCTTTAAGAATAGATGGAATTACTCCAGCAGCTGTATATATTTTGTTGTCACATGTCAAAAGAAAGTCTATTAAGCATATAGCTTAATGGATCAAGAAATTTTAAATTCTTATTCTAGAATCAATCACTTAAATGTTTCACGTGAAACATTTTTAGACTTTGAAAACTATATATCCATGATTCTTGAAAAAAATAAAAAAATCAACATAATTAGCCAAAACACAGCATCAAAAAAAGCAATAATTGAACGCCATATTATAGATTCAGCACAAATTATTGATTTTGTTGACTTAAATTGCAATACAACTATAGATATAGGTTCAGGAGGGGGTATGCCTGGGATAATCGTGGCAATTATACTAAAAAACATGAAAAATAACATGAATGTACACCTTTATGAAAAAAGCTACCATAAAAGCCATTTTTTAAAAGAGGTTTCAGACAAATTAAATTTAAACACAAAAGTTTTTCAAAAAAATATTTTTGAAATAAAAAATTTAGAAACGGGAACAATAATGTCGAGAGCATTCAAACCAATGCCAGTGGTTTTAGATTTAGTATATGAAAATTTTTCAAAATATAAAAATTTAATTTTTTTTATGGGGAAGAATGGAAAAAAAATTTTTGAAAATTCTAAAAAAAATTGGGAAATGGAGTATATAGAAAAAAAAAGTTTAACAAGTAAAGATTCATTTTTAATAAATATTAAAAAAATAAAAAAAAAAAATTAAAAGAATTATAAAAAAATTAAATGCAAATTATTTCAGTCATTAATCAAAAGGGTGGGGTTGGAAAAACAACTACAGTGATAAATCTTGCTGCTGGATTATCCCAACTAAATAAAAAAATTTTAGTAATTGACCTAGACCCACAAGGAAATGCTACAACTGGTCTAGGATTATCTAACACGGATAACTCTAGCGATACAATTTATGGAGTTTTGAATGGAAGCAAAGAAATTTATGAGGTAATTAGAAAGACACAGTTTGAAAATTTAGATATCGTTACATCAAATGTTGACCTTTCAGGTCTTGAGGTAGAGACTGCTGATGATAGTAATAGGGCCTTCCTATTAAAGACAAAATTAACCGCATATTTAAACAATTCTAGAAGATTATACGATTATGTCTTAATCGATTGTCCTCCATCTTTAAGCCTTCTTACAGTAATGGCTCTAGTAAGCTCAAATTCGCTTTTAGTTCCCTTGCAAACCGAATTTTTTGCACTAGAGGGTCTAACTCAGCTCATGAAAACAATTGAAAGAATAAAAGTAAGCTTAAATCCAGATTTGAAAATTAGAGGTATACTTCTCACAATGTATGATAAAAGAAATAAGCTCTCCTCACAAGTAGAGAAAGAAGCCAGAGATTATTTTAGTGAAAAAGTTTACTCAACTGTTATTCCAAGAAATGTCAGGCTATCCGAAGCCCCATCTCATGGTATGCCAGTTTTGATTTATGACAAGACTTGTCCGGGTAGTAAATCATATTTCAGTTTTACCGATGAGTTTATGAGTCAAGAAGCAACAATAGGGAGCGCAGCTTAATGGAAAAAATCAAAAAAGGTTTAGGTCGAGGATTATCTTCATTGATAGGAGAAACAAAAGTAGAGCCTCAAAAAAACCAAGTATCAATTAGTGATTTAGTGCCAAATAAATATCAACCAAGGAAAATATTTGACGAAGCTAGTTTAGAAGATCTAACCAATTCGATCAAAGAAAGAGGCATGATACAGCCCATCATAGTTAGAAAATCAAGAGATGACCAATCAAAATTTGAAATAATTGCAGGAGAGAGAAGATGGCTTGCGGCTCAAAGAGTCGGCCTTCATAATGTTCCGATAGTAGTTACAGAAGCTGATGATTTAAAATCTTTAGAATTCGCTATTGTTGAAAATGTTCAAAGAAGCGATCTAAATCCCTTAGAGGAGGCGCAAGGTTATAAGAGATTAATAGATGAATTTTCTTACGATCAAGAAAAAGTATCAAAATTTATAGGAAAAAGCAGAAGCCATATATCTAACGCTTTAAGAATTTTAACTTTACCTTCTGACGTCATAAAATTAATTGAGACACAAAAGTTAACGGCTGGGCATGCCAAAATTTTAGTAGGCCTAGATAATGCAAGTTTTGTGGCTAAAAAAATTATAGATAGTAAACTTTCAGTTAGACAAGCTGAAAATTTTGTTCAATTATTTAAAAAGAAAAAACATAAATTAAAAATCATAAAAGATACTAATATCATTGCTCTTGAGTTATCCATTTCAAATAAAATTGGTTTGAATGTTGATATACAGAACAGTAAAAGAAATAAAGGCAAAATTTCTTTTGAGTACAAAGACTTGGATCAGTTGAACAAGATTGTAGATATAATTAAATCTAACTACTAAAATTTAAGCAGATTGTTCCAGAATAAAATCTGTAGTTAAACAAATTGAATTATTAAAATTCTTTTTTATATTAAGCTCCAATTCATTTAACTTATAAATAAACCGTTTAATTTTTTTTGGATCCCATCTTTTAATTTGTTGAATTGTAATCTCCTTTTCTTTCCAAAATATAGGTGGTCTTGCATTTGATATTGTAACGTTAATATTATTGTTTTTTTCGTATTCTTCAGAAAGTTTAAGTATTTTTTTGGATTTGTTTAAAAAAGATCTTATAATAAGTACGCAATCATCATTCGAATAATTATTTTCATTTAATATATTAACTATTTTCTTTTTATTTTTAGCTAAAAAATTATTAACAAGTTCTGAAATACTATAATTTTCACTCAAATTTATGATTTTAGCTATATCTTCATCTTTAATATTTTTTTTATCTTTGGAAAACTGTGCAATTTTTTCTAATTCATTTATTAGGCTCTTTCTATCTCCAAGACTTTTGTTTACAATTTCATTAATACTATATTGTGACGCTAATATCTTTTTCTCTTTAAAAAAGTTATAAGCTAATTTTGTTAATGTTTGTTCGTTATCTGGATAGAATGGTATACAAATACATTCTTTTTCTTTTTCGAAAAAAGATCTCAATTTTGATTTTTTTTCAAGTTCATTGGAATTAACAATAATATTTATATCTTTTAAATTCTTTGAATAAATATACTCAATTATTTTTAAAATTTTATCTGATGCTCTTTTGATGAGAATAGTTTTTTCCTCCTCAAATAGAGATTTTGTTGTAACTGATTCTAAGAAATTATTTTGATTATCTAAAATTTCTTTTTCATCAAAAAGAAAAATTTGCTTATTTTTGTTAATTAATTTAACTGCTTGATCTTTTAGTGCTTCATTTTTACCATAAAATAAAATTAATTTATTTTTATGTAAATTAATTTTTGTTATTTCATATGATTTTAAAATCATTTATTTTTATTAATATTTAAAATTAGTTTTTTTGTTATTATTTCTGCAAAATTTCTTTTAATAATTGCCACGATTATCCCAGGCATAATTTTTATATATTTCATTTCTTCAACATTATCTTCAATATTATCTATTTTAAACTCTTCATATAAATTTATTTTTCTTGAACCATCATCTGTTTTTAAAACAAATTCAACATTTGCTTTTAGATTGTATTTCGTCGCCTTACCTGTGGAATCTTTAGACAGAATATCTTTCGAAAATTTACTCTTAATATTTACATTTATAATTTTTAAGCTGTAATTTTTTTCATTGCTATAACGATTTAATTGAGATGCAATTGCATTATTAAGCTCCCTATCACCTTCCACCTCGTTTAAACTAAGTGAAAAATCGATTCCCTTGAAACCAGCATATTCAGGAGTAAAACCACAATTATTTAAAAAAAATATTATCAATATTAAAAATGAAGTAATTTTGAACTTAGGCATTTATTAAATTATAATGTTTATTAATTTGTTAGGCACAAAAATTTTTTTCTTTATCTGTTTACCAGATAAATATTTTTTTAAATTCTCCTCTTTATTAATTATATCGACTAAATCATTTTCTAAAATGTCTCGTTTGCCTAAAATAAGTGCTCTTTTCTTACCATTTATTTGAATCACATAATTAATTTGCTCCTCAATCAATAATTTTTCATCGTAATCTGGCCATTCAGGATTATCCACATTAAAAATTTTTAAACATTCATTTGCTAAATGTGGAACTATTGGAAGCATTGTTATAAGTATTTTAATGAAATTTTCTTTTAAAGTTTTTTGGGTATAATTTTTATTTAATTCTTTTAAAAAATAGTTCTGCATTTGGTGTAAATTAGCAATTAAAATATTGTAACTAAAATCATCCAAATTATTTGTCATTTTTTTTATGAACTTATTAGTAAATTTTATTAATTCATCACTCTTATCTTCTTTATGATCTTTATTTATTTCATCTAATATTTTTTTATTAAGTGACCATAATTTTTGAATAAATTTATGAGAGGAAGCAATTCCCTCATCTGACCATTGTACGTCCTTTTCGGGTGGGCTATCTGATAAAATAAATAATCTTGCTGCATCAGCTCCATAAATTTCAATTATTTTCTCAGGATCAACTGTATTTTTTTTTGACTTTGACATTGACTCTGATGCACCAACCATAACCTCCTCTGAATGTTGATTTTTTAGCACTTTTTTACCATTAATTGTTTCTATCTCATCAGGGCTTATCCAATTATGATTTTTATCCTTATATGTTTCATGACAAACCATTCCCTGAGTAAACAAACCATCAAATGGTTCCTTAAATTTAAAATTTTTATTTTGGTAACCGATTGCTTTCATAAAAAAACGCGAATAAAGAAGATGTAATATTGCATGTTCCACCCCACCAATATATTGATCAACTGGCATCCAATAGTCTATGTCATCTTGATTAAATCCATATTTAGTCTCTTTCGGTGAACAAAATCTTAAATAATACCAAGATGAACAAACGAATGTATCTAATGTATCTGTTTCTCTAATATATTTTTTTCCATCTATTGTTATATTTTTCCAATTATTTTCTGAGTCCAATGGATTACCTTTTGAATTAAGATTAACATTTTCTGGCAATTTTACTGGTAAATCTTTTTTTGGAATTTCTTTTACATTACCATCAAGATCGTATGCCATTGGAATAGGGCATCCCCAATATCTTTGTCTAGAAACACCCCAATCTTTTAATCTAAAATTAATTTGTTTTTTTCCAATCTTCTTTTTTTCTAAAATATTTATAGTGTTTAAAACAGATTCTTCTGGCGCTTTAAATCCATTGAGATCCTCTGAATTAATGACAACTCCTGGTCCAGAATATGCTTCCTCTTCAACTTCGAAGTCGTCATTTTGGTCGAAAGGCCTTACGACTGTTTTAATTTCAAGATTATATTTTTTTGCAAAATCAAAATCTCTTTGATCATGAGCTGGGCACCCAAATACAGCACCAAAACCATAGTCCATGAGTACAAAATTAGCAAAGAAAACCGGGACTTTTTGTGATGGATTTAATGGATTTATAGCCAGTAGATCAGTTTTAAAACCAATTTTTTCACCAATTGCTATTGCCTCTTCTGTAGTTCCAGTTTTAGAGCACTCCTTTTTAAATTCTTGAAATTTTTTGTCATTTTCAAAATAATTAGAAATTTCATGATCTACTGATAGAGCTATAAAAGAAAAACCATGCAAGGTATCTGGTCTTGTTGTAAAACATTTAATTTCTTTAACAGGTAAGCTCCCCTCAGTTTGAAACGCAATTTCACATCCAAAAGATTTTCCTATCCAGTTTTTTTGCATAACCTTTACTTTGTTGGGCCAATCTTTTAATTCCTCTAAACCATCTAAAAGTTCTTGTGAAAATTTTGAAATATTAAAAAACCATTGATTTAATTTTTTTCTTTCAACTACAGCTCCTGATCTCCATCCTTTTCCATCGATTACTTGTTCATTTGCAAGAACTGTTTGATCGACAGGATCCCAATTTACATAATTTTCTTTTCTATAAACCAAACCTTTATTATATAACTCAAGAAAAAATAGTTGTTGGTGTTTATAATATTCTTCTGAGCAAGTTGATATTTCTCTGTCCCAATCAATAGAAAGTCCAAGTTTTTTTAATTGAGTTTTCATTGTAGAAATATTTTTATAAGTCCATTCCTTTGGATCTAAATTATTTTGCCTTGCTGCATTTTCTGCTGGCATTCCAAACGAATCCCATCCCATCGGATGTAATACATTAAAACCTTTTAGAGCTTTATATCGAGATAAAACGTCACCAATTGTGTAATTTCTCACATGTCCCATGTGAATCTTCCCTGAAGGGTAAGGAAACATTTCTAAACAATAAAATTTTTTTTTATTTTGATCTAATTTCGTTGCAAATGATTTATTTTTATCCCAAAAATCTTGCCACCTATGTTCAACTTCTTTAAAATTGTATCTGTCCACTTAAATCAATTAATGGGTTAATTGTTTTTTTTATCTAAAGCTTCTTTTTTGTACAATGTAGCTTTTTTTAAAATTTGTTTTGTTAACTCTGGAGCTAATTCATCATTTATTTCTTTTACTACACAACTAGATGCACTATTACATTTTCTACTAAAAACTTTGACATCAAGTGCATCAGCTCTTATTTCATTAGTTAAGAATCTAATAGAAATTTTTACACTTTCACCGCTTTCACTTTGTTCATCTGAGTACCAATCTGTAACAATTATACCTCCACTATAATTTACTGATAGCAGTGGCATGAAATCAATAGTATCTAGTGAGGCTCTCCAAAGTTCATTAGAACTTGCAAAATCAAAAACTCCTCCCTTTTGACCAAAAGCATCATTAAGCTTAAAACCTCTTCCTTCTTTAAGATTTTTTTCAACACGTTTAGCGGGATCAGCAGGAAATTTTCTAGCATCACCACCGGGTAATTTAAATTTCCCCTCGGGACTTTTGCAGGAACTAAGTATGAGTGGAATTATTAAAATAAATACAAAAGTTTTTAAAAATTTCGATATATTAATCTTAAGTTTTAATAATTTAAGAATAGTCTGCATTTTAACCTTGTTTTTTAAGAATTTATTTAAATATATAGTTAAAAAACTTAAAAAATATAGATAAATCAATGTATTTTTAATGTTGTAAAAATACAACAGTATTAGATTAATTTATCAAAATTGATGTAAATTAGCAATTCTACGCTTCCAAAATGTTAAATAGGCACTGTTTATTATTAATAATTAACACAAATTAAAGGAGTAATTAATATGAACAAATTTAAAAAAATCGGATTATCTGCATTAGCAGGTTCTCTAGTAGCAGTATCTGCAAACGCAGGCGAAATGTCTGTTGCAGGTTCAGCTAGCATGGGTCTTGAGCACGTTAACGGTGGTGCTGCTAGTACTGGTAAGTCTTGGTCAATGGGTAACCAACTTACTTTTACAGGTGGTGGTGAGTTAGACAATGGAATGAATGTAACTTTATCATTCATTTTAGATGAAGCTGATCCTACTCCAGGTCCATTTGATTCGCATTCTCTTGCGGTTAGCATGGATGGTTTAGGAACTCTTAAATTCCACGGTGAAGGTGGTGGTTCTGCTGTAGGTGATATGGACGGATCTGCTGCTGGTGGTATTTGGGATAACTTCCAAGCTGCTGCTGATGAGCCTAAATCAGGTAAATCTTCAGATGATATGCTTACATATGCTGCACCAACTTTATATGAAGGTTTAGCATTGAATGCATCTTACACACCTGGTGGTATTGGTTTTGGTGGTAAAGCATCATCAACTTCATGGTCAGCTACATACACTGGTGTTGAAGGTTTAACTGTTGCTTACGGTACTGGTGAAGATAACTCTGCAGCTGTTGAAGCTACTGCTACTGCATGGAAAGTTGCTTATGCATACGGACCAATTACAGTAACTGCTACTGATCTTGAATACGATCATGGAACAGATACTTCAGACAGAGATATGGAATCACAAGCGATTTCTTACACAATAAGTGATGAACTTTCTGTTACTTACGGTGTTGAGGAAATTACTGACGGTTCAGCTTCTTCAGAAAAAGCTGAGTTCGAAAGTATCAGTGCTTCATATGTTTCTGGTGGTATGACATTAACTGTATCTAGCCAAGAAGCTAAGAACCACAGTTACAGCACAACAGCTACTGAAGACAACGAAAGATGGGCTATCAGTGCTGCATTTGCATTCTAATTTAATTTAGATTTAAATTATAAAAGGGCCCCTTTTTAGGGGCCTTTTTTTTATTCAAAATAAGATATTCCAGCAAATTCTGATTTTTTTAATAGAGAAAGTTTTTTTATATTCTCTTTCGAAATTCCACCGAGCACAATAATTTTCTTTTTAGTATATTTAGAAAGTAATTTAAATTTATTTATACCTAGAAAATTTTTATTTTTTTTAAATAATGAAGATAAAAAAATTTTTCTAACATTTTGAATTTCTTTAGTTCTAATTTCTTTAAGATTATGAGCTGATCCAATAATTCTAAAATTTTTCTTAAAAGAGTAGGCTAAATGTTTGAAACTTTTGTCAAAAGAAGGGATATAAGCACCATCTAAATTAAGTTTAATCGCTAACTTAATGTTATTTGATAGATAAAATTTTATTGATTTTTTTTTACAATATTTCTTAATTTTTAAGATAAGAGCTTGGTCTGGTGTATTAGTTAAATAGTTTCTGTAAATTATAGCAGTTTGTTTATCTTGTTTATCTATATTATTTGTGTCAAATTTATTAATAAAGTAATATTTTTTAATCATAGCTATATGCCCAATATTGTAAAAAATTTATTAGACATTGAAAATAATATCAAAATCCAAATTAATAAATTAAATTTTACTAATCATCCTAAAATTATTGCCGTATCCAAAACATTTAAGATAGATAAAATATTACCACTTATTTATCATGGTCATATAAATTATGGCGAAAATAAAGTTCAAGAGGCTGTAGAAAAATGGACCGAAGTTAAAAAAACTAATCCAGAGTTAAAATTGCATATGATTGGAAAACTGCAAACCAATAAAGTAAAACATGCAGTTCAAATTTTTGATTATATCCATTCTGTAGATAGCGAAAAACTAGCCAAAAAAATTGCAGATGAGCAAAACAAAATAAATAAAAAAATTAAAATATTTTTGCAGGTTAACATTGGCAATGAGGATCAAAAATCAGGAATAAATACAAATCATGTAAGTCAACTAGCTTCCTATTGTAAAGAAGTTGGATTAGATTTAATTGGTTTGATGTGCATTCCTCCAATAAATGTAAATCCAGAAAGTTATTTTGAAGAGATGAATAAATTGAATAAAAATCTTGAGTTAAAAGAATTAAGTATGGGAATGTCCTCGGATTATCTTACTGCTGTCAAATATTTATCAACATACGTTAGAGTTGGATCAAGTATCTTTGGTCAAAGATCTTAAAAGATTTTTATTTTTGAATTTTTTTTTATTAATTTCAGCATAATTAAAAAATCTTTTTTCCTTAAAGCAATACATCCTGCCGTAGGCTTGTAATCTTTGGTTAAATGGATAAAAATACAACTACCTAGACCGGGAATAGGTTTTTTAAAGTTATATTTAATTGGAATAAGTAAATCATATTTATAATCTTGTCTTTTCAACTTTTCATGTTCGACTCTTTTTTTTATTTTGAAAAGTTTGTTATATTTTCTTGGAAAACGAATATCGTTACACCAACCCATACTTTTGTTAATTGATATACATTTTAATAAAGTTATTGGCTTTTTTATCTTATCTTTTCGAAAATAAAGATTTTGAATTTCAAAGGTACCTTTTGGTGTTTTTTTATCTCCCTCTTTCTTACTTTTTGTAGAACCATTTTTTCCGATACAACACTTAAACTTAAATTCATCTATTTGAAGAGTGTGTTTATTTTTTACTAAAATTGTCATATTCTCTTTATGTGAGTGATCAAAATTTAATAATATATAAGTTTAATGAATTATATCAAATTTTTGAAGAACTTAGTTTAGAGTTAAATTTTAAAATTACTTATATAGACAACGAGAATTATTTTAGTGATTTCGTAAAAAATCATACTAATTATTTAGTAATTTCAAATAAAAAATATTTAACTACTGATAATCAATTTGTTTTAGATAACGGACCAGTTAATATTTTTAAACTGCTTGAAAAGATAAATATTGAATTTTTAAAATTACAATTCAACAGCCAGTCAAAGGTAAAAGTAAACGATTATATTATTGATCTTAATTCAAGAGAGATGTTAATAAAAGATAATAAGCTTAAGTTGACTGAAAAAGAAATTAATACAATTACTTATTTATCTAAATCAGATAAACCTGTTAGTATTGATGAATTGCAAGAAAAGGTTTGGAGCTATCAGTCTGATATTGAAACTCACACTGTTGAAACCCATATTTATCGATTAAGAAAAAAAATTTTAAACACATTTAATGATAAAGATTTCATAATTAGTGAAAAAAATGGCTATCAAATCAAATAAGAAGAACCCCATGGCTAAAGATTTATTTACTAAAAAGTACAAACCAAAAATAGTTAAGCCCAAAAAAGGCAAGGGGAGTTTTAAAAGAAAGAAAATTTAAGTTAAAGTCTTGCCCCAATTTGCTGTATTATTTTAGATGACATTTCAGTACCTTTTTCGAGACACTCTTTTGTAGATAATTTGTTAATGTATCCATGTAAAAAACCAGCAGCAAAAAGATCACCTGCACCTGTAAGATCAATAATTTTTAAATTTTTCTGTACATCAGCTTCAATAACTTCATTACCATTAATTGCAACTGCTCCTTTTTCTCCTCTAGTTATAATCACTAATTTATTAAGTTGTTTTGAAAAGTTTATAACTTCATCAAAATTTTTCGCTTTAATTAATGAGATAATTTCTTGTTCGTTAGCAAAAGTGATATCAAGTTTGTTTTTAACTAGATTTAAAAAATGCGGTTTATGTCTATCTACGCAAAATAGATCAGATAGCGACATAGCAACTTTGTTTGCATTATTTATTGCTTTATCGAATGCCTTCTTAGGCTCTCCTTCATCCCACAAGTAACCCTCTAAAAATATTATTTCACTTTTTTTAATTGCATCTGAACTAACATCATTTTCATTTATTTTTCCTGCTGTTCCCAGAAAAGTGCACATTGTTCTTTCTGAGTCAGGTGTTACCAATATTAAACATGTTCCAGTTGGTAATTCCTCTTTTTTTTTAGAATAAAAGTATTCTACATTTTCTTTATTTAATCCTTCCTCGTACTTTCTCCCAAATTCATCATCAGAAACTTTACCTATAAATCCAACTTTATCACCAAGTTGTGATAATCCAACTATAGAGTTTGCCACTGAACCTCCAGAAACTGTTTTTTCGATTTTGAGATTTGTTAATAAATTTTTGAATTCACTTTCATCAAAAAATAATTTCATAGTACTTTTTGTGAGATTGTTTTGCATAATAAAGCTGTCATCAACTTTACAAATCACATCCACAATTGCATTTCCAATTCCTAAGATTTTCATTTCAAGCTTTTTTGGTAATTATAGGTTTTTTTCTGTTTGGATAGCAGGTAGTGCATATTTTGCAAGTTAAACCATAACAGTCTCTTGCTTTACAATATTCTCTACCATAAAAAATTATTTGTAAATGAAGCTTGGACCAAGTTTTTTTTGGAAATATTCTTTTTAGATCTTTTTCAGTTTGAACCACATTTTTTCCACTTGTTAAACCCCATCGTTGAGCAAGTCTATGAATATGAGTATCAACAGCAAAAGCTGGATATCCAAAACCTTGGGACATTACCACGCTTGCTGTTTTGTGTCCTACACCAGGTAATTTCTCGAGTTCTTCAAAAGTTTTAGGTACTTTACCTTTGTGTTTTTCTAATACTTGCCTAGACATTAAATAAATACTTTTGGCTTTAACTCTAAAAATACCAATTTTCTTAATTAATTTTTCAATTTTTTTTCTTCCTAATTTTACAAAGTGTTCAGGTTTATAATATTTAGGATATATATCCTTTGTAACATTATTAACGTTTACATCCGTACATTGAGCAGAAAGCAATACAGAAATTAATAGCGTGAAAGTATTCTTGCTTTTTAAAGGAACTGGTGCTTTAGGATAAATTTTATTTAAAGTTTTAATAATTACTTTTGCTTTTTGTTTTTCATTCATTATGAAAAGTTAAGCAAATCTCTCATAGAATATAAGCCTGGTTTTTTTTTCGTTAACCATTGTGATGCAGTTAAAGCTCCATCTGAGTAAAGTGCTCTATCAAAAGCTTCATGATTTAATGTAATTATTTCTTTTCCACTTGAGAATTTAACCTCGTGTTCACCAATAATTTCGCCTTTTCTAATTGAATTAAAATTAATCTTTTTTCCATAAGGAAAAGATTTTTTATTTAAGAATTTTTTTCCAATTAAATTATATAAATTTTTATTTTTTCCATCAGCAATTCCTTTACCAAGCATTAAAGCGGTACCAGATGGATAGTCTTTTTTATGTTTGTGGTGTACTTCAAATATTTTACTTAAGTATTCATCATTTAGTGATTTTGAGGCAATTTCAGTTAAATACATTAATAAATTTACTCCAAGACTCATATTACCAGCTTTTAAAATAGGTATTTTTTTTGAATACTTTTTAATTTGGTTTTCTTGGCTTCTAGTAAATCCGGTAGTACCAATAACTACTTTTTTCCCAAGTTTTGATGCTATTTTGAGTATTTCAAGAGTACAATTTGGTACTGTGAAATCAATAATTACATCAGTTTTTTTAAAGGCTATTTCTGAATTTAATTCAGGTTTAACTCCATTAAACTTTTTATTTATTAATCTATTTTCTGTAAGTGTAACTAGTTTAAAGTTTTTATTTTTCTTTGAAGACTTAATTAATTGCTGTCCCATCCTGCCCATGCAACCGGAAATAGCTAAATTAATTTTTTTCATTTAGCTAATATTAACCCTTTTTAGAAGATTAGTCTTTTAGTTTTTCCAAAAATCTTTTGCTTTTTGAAAAAATTTTTTAATACTCGGATTTGACTTATCATTTTCAATTTCTCTAAATTGCTCTAATAATTCTTTTTGTTTTTTATTTAAATATACAGGTACCTCTGTTTTAACTTGAACATATAAGTCCCCAAAATCGCCTCTTCTCATAAATGGCATTCCTTTACCCTTTAATCTGAATTGTTTTCCATTTTGAGTACCATCGGGAATTTTTATTTTTGCTTTTCCCCCGTCAATAGTAGGTATTTCAATGGTTGTTCCCAAAGCAGCGTCTGCAAAAGAAAGTGGAAATTCAAAAAATAAATTTTCGTCCGATCTTTTAAATAAGTTATGTGAATTAACATTAATAAACAAATAAAGATCTCCTGTTGCTCCACCTCTTGTTCCAGCTTCACCTTTTCCTGCAAGCCTTATTCTCGTTCCATCATCTACACCTTTTGGAATTGTTACAGATATTCTTTTTGATGCTTGTTTTTTACCCTGACCATTACAATCATTACAAGGATTAGTAATTTCCTCACCATTTCCATTACATTGAGGACAGGTCTGTTGTACAGTAAAGAAACCTTGATTGGATCTAATTCGCCCATTACCTCCACAGTATGAACATCTATCAGGTGAATAACCTGGTTTTGATCCATTACCTTTGCAAGTTCCACACTGTTCGGATGTAGAAAATTTAATATCTTGTTTTTTTCCATTGTAAGCATCTTCAAGAGAAATTGATAAATCATACCTTAAGTCAGAACCTCTATTATTAGATTTTCTACTTCTTGATCTTCCACCTCCTCCAAAATCACCAAAGAAATCCTCAAAAATATCTGAGAAATCCGCTCCACTGAAACCACCAAAGCCACCACCTGGTCTACCACCACCGTTTTCAAATGCAGCGTGACCAAAGTTATCGTAGTTTTGCTTTTTTTCTTTATCTGAAAGAATTCCGTAAGCTTCACTTGCTTCTTTGAATTTTTCTTCAGCCTTAGTGTCTCCAGGATTTTTATCTGGGTGATATTTAACAGCTAATTTTCTGTATGCGGATTTTAATTCATCAGGGCTTGCGCTTTTATTAACGCCTAGGACATCGTAATAGTCTCTTTTAGCCATCAAATTACCCCAGACAATTAAATGTCAGTTTAAGCGCTTTTTTCTTTATTCTCGTCTTTTACTTCTTCGAAATCAGCATCAACAACATTCTCGTCTTTTTTACCTGCATCATCTCCACCATCATCTTTTCCAGAATCAGGTTTTGCACTTTGTTGTGATTTATAGATTGCTTCACCAAGTTTCATTGAAGCTTGAACTAAAGCTTCAGTCTTTTTCTTAATATCTTCAATATCTTCGCCTTTTAAAGCCTCTTTTACAGCAGTTGATGCATCTTCAATTGCTTTTTTCTCTGCATCAGAAATCTTTGATCCATGCTCTTTTAAATTCTTTTCAGTAGAGTGAATTAGAGTATCTGCTTGGTTTCTAACATCAACAGACTCTCTTTTCTTTTTATCAGCTTCCTTATTAGCTTCTGCATCTTTAACCATTTTTTCAATTTCTTCATCACTTAATCCACCTGAAGCTTGAATTTGGATTTTTTGTTCTTTACCAGTTCCTTTGTCTTTTGCCGAAACATTTACGATACCATTAGCATCAATATCAAATGTAACTTCAATTTGAGGAACTCCTCTTGGTGCTGGCGCAATACCTACTAATTCAAAGTTACCTAGGGCTTTATTATCAGCTGCCATTTCTCTTTCACCCTGCAGAACTCTAATAGATACTGCAGGCTGATTGTCTTCAGCAGTTGAGAAAACTTGGCTTTTCTTAGTTGGGATGGTTGTATTTTTATCAATTAATTTTGTTGAAACTCCCCCAAGTGTTTCAATACCGAGCGACAATGGAGTTACATCTAATAGAAGCACATCTTTAACATCACCTTGTAATACTCCTGCTTGAATAGCAGCACCCATAGCAACTACTTCATCAGGGTTTACACTTTTGTTAGGATCTTTTCCAAAAAAGTTTTTAACTTCTTCTAATACTTTTGGCATTCTAGTCATACCACCTACCATAACTACTTCATCAATTTCGCTAGCAGTAATTCCTGCGTCCTTCAAAGCAGTCTTACATGGAGGCATAGTTCTAGCAATTAAGTCTTCAACTAGAGCCTCAAGTTTTGCTCTAGTCATTTTTAAATTAATATGTTTTGGACCTGTTTTATCTGCAGTAATAAAAGGTAGATTTATGTCTGTTTGTTCTGCAGAAGATAATTCAATTTTTGCTTTTTCAGCAGCTTCTTTTAATCTTTGTAAAGCAAGTTTATCTGACTTAAGATCAATTCCATTATCTTTCTTAAATTCAGAAATTAAGTAATCAACAACAGCATTATCAAAATCTTCACCACCTAAAAAAGTATCACCATTAGTTGATTTAACTTCAAATACACCATCACCCAATTCTAGGATAGATACGTCAAATGTTCCTCCACCCAAATCATATACAGCAATTTTTTTATTTTGTTTTTTATCCAAACCATAAGCTAATGATGCAGCAGTTGGTTCATTAATAATTCTTAAAACTTCTAATCCAGCAATTTTTCCTGCATCTTTTGTTGCTTGTCTTTGTGCATCATTAAAGTATGCTGGAACAGTAATTACAGCTTTTGTTACAGCCTGACCTAAATATTTTTCTGCTGTTTCTTTCATTTTTTGTAAAATGAATGCTGATATTTGAGAAGGTGAATATTTTTCACCTTTAGCTTCAATCCAAGCATCGCCTTTTTCTGAATTAATTATTTTAAAAGGTGCAGCCTCTACATCTTTTTTTACCGTTGGGTCGTCAAAATTTCTTCCAATTAATCTTTTAACAGCAAAGATAGTATTTTCAGGATTTGTAACAGCTTGTCTTTTTGCTGGTTGACCAATTAATTTTTCGTTTTCATCTGTAAATGCTACTACTGATGGAGTAGTTCTTGCTCCTTCAGCATTTTCCAAAACTTTAGCTTGTGTTCCTTCCATAATGGCAACACATGAATTTGTTGTTCCTAAGTCTATTCCAATAATTTTACTCATAATATTAATGTCTCTCTTTCGTCATATAGGGTTTAAATGTGAAACTACAAGTTGATCTCATAATTATTTATTTTCTGGATTTTCCTGATTTTCCTCAGTTTTTTCTTCTTTAATTGTAACTTTTTTTGACACTCCTACCAATGAGGGTCTAAGTAATCTGTCTTTTATAGTAAAGCCTTTTTGAATTTCCTGAATTATTGTTCCAGGTTCTTTCGTATCGTCCTCAATTTCCATCATTGCTTGATGAAAGTTTGGATCTAGTTTTTTGTTAAGGCTATCAATTGGTTTAATGTTATTTTTTTCAAATATTGAGATTAAATCTTTTTTAATAATATCTAAATGCTCTAGCGTCTTTTTTAATGCTTCAGTTTCTTTTAATTTATCGTCGCTTTCAAGAACATGTTTGGATCGATCCAAGTTATCAATCAAATTTAATGCCTCTTTTGCAAAACTATAACCACCATATTCAAAAGCATCTTCTTTTTCTTTTTCAAATCTTCTTCTTTGATTTTCCATTTCAGCAAAAGTTCTTGCCACTTTATCTTCCAGTTCAGCAATTTTTTCTTCTGGAGTTGGCTCTTTAATTTCTTCTTTAGCTTCTTGCTTTATTTCTTGTTTGTTTTCTTCGGCTAGATTTTCTTCAGGTTTCTCATTTTCTTTTACAGTATCTTCGCTTTGATCTGCAGAAGTGTTATTTTGGATTTCTTCTTTTTCCATAGTCTCTTATATGGTAAGCATTTTCTTAATTTCTAGATGTATAAACAAAAAATTAATAAATTATTAATAGGTACTAATAACAAGGGTAAATTACGTGAAATCAAGAGTTTATTGCCTAAAAAAATTAAAATTTATTCTACATCTAAATTTAATCTTAGAAGCCCAGTTGAAAATGGTAAGACTTTTAAAGAAAACTCACTGATCAAATCTAAATATTTTTCAAAAAAGACAGGATTGTTGTGTTTAGCTGACGACTCTGGTTTGGAAATAGATTTTTTAAATAAAAGTCCTGGAATTTATTCTGCAAGGTGGGGAGGAAAGTATGGGGACTTTAGTAAAGCCATAAAAAGAGTTTATAGAGAATTAGATAAAAAAGACAAAAATTGGAAAAACAAAAAAATAAAAGCAAGATTTATTTGTGCACTTTCTATTTCATACTTAAATAAAAAAATTGCTTGCGTCATAGGTAAAGTTGATGGTCATATTTCACATGAAGCAAAAGGAAAAAATGGATTTGGTTATGATCCAATTTTTATTCCTTTAAGAAAAAGAAAAACTTTTGGAGAAATGAAGCCATCTCAAAAGTATAAAATGGATCATAGATATCAAGCTTTTAAAAAAATTAGAAAATTTCTATAAGTTTTTGATCTTCAATTTTATAAAAATTAAGTCTGTGATTAATTTTATTATTTTTAATATCAAAAATTCCTATTTTTCCTTTGAAAGAATTTTTTTTCTTAAAAATTTTATTTAAGTTTTCTATTTTTGAATTCATTGATAAATAATAAACTAAGCCAACAAGATCATAACTTAATAAAGACAAATGAGTTGGATCTTCGTTAAATGCATTATAGTACTTTATCTTGTAGCTATCAAAATTTTTTTTATTTATTGATGGATAATATAATGGCTGGATATCACTTTCTTTTAATAGACTTTCATCAAACCATTGATTTAAAGTTATAAAATATTTATTTTTAGGAAGAACATCAGTATATAAAAGTGATGTAGACACACTTTTTAGACTTTCATCAAAATCTGCAATTACAACAGCATCAAAATTTAAACCACCTAAAGTGTATCTTTTTTCAAGTCTTTTTATTTTTTTTTCTTTATTTGAATCATTTGAATTTTTTATCCTTTTTATTTCATCCTCTAAATTTTGCTTTCTTATTCTGTAGTTTGTAATTTCTTCTATTTGTTTTGTTAGTTTTGTAGGCTCTATGTTATATTCGTAATCTTTATAAATTTTAATTTTTGAATTTTTCATTCCTCTTTTAACTTCAAATTCATAATCTTGGATTGGTGTTAAAAAAATAGTTTTTTGTATTTGATTGGTTTCTAAAAATTTTTTTATTGTATTAAATTGTGATGTAGAATTAATTCCGGCAGAAATTACATTTTTTGGAAGATCTAGAGTTTTATTTGTTAATGATAAAAATGTTAAATCTTTCATTTCATCTAAATAAGTTAAACTTTCATAGAACACGGGACCAATAACAACTTTTATTCCCATTTGACTTAATTCAAATGCTGATTTCAAAGTCTGGTTTGCTTTAGTTGCTGTATCTTTTGGATAGACTTCTATCAAACTATTATCAATATCTTTGACCGCTAATCCAACCGCTTTAATGATTGACTCTCCAATAGACTTATTTTCTCCTGTCATAGGCACTAATAATCCTATCTTAATTTTTTCTTGAGCATTAACAGTTGAAAAAAATAGAAAGTAAAAACTTAAAAAAATAAAATAAATAATTTTAATTAATTTGATCATTTTGATGCTAGTATAATGTTTTTTAAGCTAAATTATGATAATAAAACCACAATTTAAATTAAAAGAATACGAAAATGGTCTTTATTTGGTATCTACTCCTTTAGGAAATTTGAAAGATATAACCTTAAGAGCGATTGGCGTTTTACGGGAATCAGATTATATTTTGTGCGAAGATACTCGAGTTTCAAAAAATCTTTTAGATAAATATCAAATAAAATCAAAGTTAATTTCTAATCATAAGTTTAATGAAAAAAAAAATGTAGTAAAGATTATTGAATATTTAAAATCTGGAAAAATAATTTCTCTGATATCTGACGCTGGTACACCTGGTATTTCTGATCCTGGTTCAATATTAGTTAATGAGTGTGTTAATAATGAGATAAGAATTTTTCCTATTCCTGGACCTTCAGCTATTGCTGCTGCTGTTTCAATTAGTGGTTTTTCAGATAGATTTATGTTTTGCGGTTTTTTTCCAGACAAAAAACAGCAATTATCTAATGAATTAAAAAAATTTTCAGAATTTGAAAATTCCTTAGTTTTTTTTATTTCTCCAAAAAAAATTAATAAAATAATACCTGAAATAAAAAAGAATTTTATAGGAAGAAGGATAGTTTTTTGCAGAGAAATAACAAAAATATATGAAGAATTTATTAGAAAAAATGTAGATGAATTAGAATTATTTGAAAAAGAACCAAAAGGTGAGCTTACAGTTGTTATTTCTGAAAAAAAAATAGATAAAAAAATCTCTAAAAAATTATCTGAATCAGATATGAATATAATAAAGAAAATGATTAATAAATTATCTACAAAAGAAATTACTGAAATTTTAAGCCAGAGTACTAACGTACCTAAAAAAGAAATATATAATTATTGTTTAGAGATAAAAAATGAAAAATAAATTATTAATTTTTATCTTAATTAGTTTTATTTTTACGGGGTGTGCTGGTGTTAGTTCCAAAGGTCTTTTTGGAACTGGTGTTTCTGTTGCATTAGATCCTAGAACAGTGGGTACTCAAATAGATGATTCTATTATGCAAAAAACTATAAGTACAAAAATTTTAGCTAAAGATAAAAAATATCTCCTTTCAGTAAAAACCAAAGTTTTAGATGGTAGAATTTTTATTACTGGTAAAGTTGATAGTCCTGAAGAGAAATTAAGAATTACTAAATTAGCATGGGAAACAAAAGGTGCGAGATCAGTTAGAAATGATATTAAAATTAAAGAAGAATTTAATTTCAAACAATCTGCAAAAGATATTTTAATAACATCACAGCTTAGAACAGCATTAATTGTAAATAAAAATATAAAAGCAACTAATTATCAAATAGACACTTATAAAAAGAAAATTTATGTTTATGGAATTGCTTTAACATCTGAAGAAAAAGATTTGGTAATAAGTGAAGCAAAAGAAATACTTGATGTCGAAGATGTAATTGCCAGCATTATGCTTGTTGAAGATTTACGAATTCAAAGAGAATAATTATTTTTTGTAATCAATCACTTGGGAAGAATAAGCAGCAATCGATGCTAAATTAAGTATCTCAGAAGTCGATGACCTTAAAGGTGCAATTTCTATTGGAAGCCCAAGTCCAATTAATAATGGTCCAATCACTTTTGTTTCACCTATAGTTTTCATTAATTTGTAAGAGATTGCTGCACTATGTTGTCCAGGCATTATTAAAATATTTGCTTTACCAACTATCTTTGCAAAAGGATAAAGTTCCTCATACTCTGGGTTAAGAGCAACATCAGGCTGCATATCTCCATCAAATTCAAAGTCTACTTTTCTTTCTTTTAATATCTCGACCGCGTTTCGGATATGTTTTGTTCTACTAGTAAGAGGTTGTCCAAATGTAGAGTGGGATACAAAAGCAACTTTTGGATCAAATCCAAAAAGTCTAACTACTCTAGCTGTAGATATCGCCATTTCAGCCATTTGTTCAGAAGTTGGATATTCATGGACACTTGTATCACCAACAAAAATAGTTCTCCCTTTATGTACGATCATGTTTAAACCAAACATAATCTCACCTTTTCTTACATCAACAACTTGCTTAATTTTTTCAAATGAAGCACCAAATCGTCTTGTATTGCCTGTTACAGCACCATCAGCATCACCGCAGGCAACCATACTAGTAGCCCAAACAACTCGATCATTTCTGATCATTCGATCACAATCTCGCTCTAATAATCCTTGCTCTCTTTGTAATTTTTCAAATAAATGTTTAACGTATCTTTTTCTTTTTTCTTCATCTTTTGAATTAACAATTTCAATGTCAAAATTTTCACTATAACCAATATTTTTAATTTGTTCTTTAATTTTGCTTTCTTTACCAACCAGTATTGGAATACCTAATCTTGAATTTTTAAATGCTATAGCGGCTTTTAAAGTATTTTCATCTTCACCATCAGCAAAAACAATTCTTTTCTGATTTTTTTTTATAAATGAATTTATACCTTGCATGATTGTTACTGTTGGGTCTAGCCTCTGTTTTAGTTGATCTTTATAAGCATCAAAATCATCTATATTTTTTCTAGCTACTCCACTATCTATAGCTGCTTTCGCTACAGCCGCTGGTATTACACTAATTAATCTTGGATCAAATGTAGATGGAATAATATAATCTTTTCCATAATGAGGTCTTTCTCCACCCATAGCTGCAACAACTTCATCAGGAACATCTTCTCTTGCAAGTTTAGCTATTGCATTAGCTGCAGCAACCTTCATTTCTTCATTTATGGTTTTAGATCTCACATCTAAAGCTCCCCTAAAGATATAAGGAAATCCAATTAAATTATTTACTTGATTAGGATAGTCTGATCTCCCTGTTGCAACAATTGCATCATTTCTAACCTCACTAATTTCCTCTGGGGTAATTTCTGGATCAGGATTAGCACAAGCAAATATAATTGGATTTTTTGCCATAGATTTAACCATCTCTTTTTTTAGAACACCTTTTGCTGATAACCCTAAAAAAACATCTGCACCTTTAATAGCATCCTTTAAAGTTCTATGTTTAGTTTTAACTGAATATCTGGATTTCCATTGATCAATCCCCTCAGTTCTTCCTTCGTAAATAACGCCTTTTCTGTCTAGCATTATTATATTTTCAGATTTTACTCCTGAATTTTTAAATAACTCAGTACAAGCTTGCGCTGAAGCTCCAGCACCATTAACTACAACTTTAATTTTTTTTATTGATTTACCACAAATATCTAGGGCATTAATTAATGCTGCAGTTGTTATAATTGCTGTTCCATGTTGGTCGTCATGAAAAACAGGAATATCTAAAATTTCTTTTAATTTCTGTTCTATTATAAAACAATCTGGGGCCGCTATATCCTCTAAATTTATTCCTCCAAAGCTAGGCGCAAAATTTTTAATTGAATTTATGATTTCGTCTGAATCTTTACAATCAATCTCTAAATCGATCGAATCAATATCCGCAAATCTTTTAAATAATACAGCCTTTCCTTCCATCACAGGCTTTGATGCAAGAGCACCTAAATTTCCCATTCCTAATATTGCTGAACCATTACTAATTACTGCAACAAGGTTTCCTTTACTTGTGTAATCATATGCTGCTTCTGGGTTTTCACTTATCTTTTTTACCGGGGCAGCAACTCCTGGAGAATATGCTAAAGCAAGATCACGCTTAGTTGTCATATTTTTTGAAGAAATAATCTCAATCTTGCCTGGTTTTTTGTCTTTATGAAAATCTAAAGCTTCTTTATCTGTGTAATGATCGATTTTTGTTTTTTTCATTTCTGATAACAATAAGTGTACAATTGGGGTAAAATTAAGACTAATATGATTTATGAACTTACTTAAGTCAACAGGTACATTCGGTTTTTATACTATCATTAGTAGATTGCTCGGTTATTTAAGAGATATTTTAATAGCAATTTTTCTAGGAACAGGGATGTTGGCGGATGCCTTTTTTGTAGCATTTAGAATTCCAAATACTTTTAGAAGGTTATTTGCCGAAGGCACTTTTAACGCTGCATTCGTCCCAAGTTATTCATCAGAAATTACTAAGGGAAAAAAAAAATCAAACAAATTTGCTAATGATATTTTTAATCTCCTTTTTTTAGGGTTGTTATTTTTACTAATAATAATTGAAATTTTTATGCCTGCATTTGTTTCAATTATCGCTCCAGGATTTGTAGGTGATTTAGAAAAAATGGAGGTAGCCATAAATTTAACAAGAATTACTTTTCCCTTTTTGTTTTTTATTTGTCTAGCTTCATTTTTTTCTGCAATTTTAAATTCACATAATAAGTTTGCAGCTGCAGCAGCAGCCCCAATAATTTTGAATATTGTTTTAATTTTGGTGTTAATTTTTTCTAGATCTTTAGGTGACCAGTTAGTTTATTATTTATCTTATGGGGTTTCTTTAGCCGGTTTCTTACAGTTAATATTTTTATACAAATACGTTTCTAAATATTACTCACTTGAATTTAATTTCAATTTTAGAGTAAGTAATAAAGTTAGGTTTTTTTTTAAAAAACTTTTGCCAAGTATTTTTTCCTCTGGAGTAACTCAAATTAATATCTTAATTGGAACAATAATTGCATCTTTTCAAGCAAGTGCAGTTTCTTATTTGTATTATGCAGATAGAATTTATCAAATTAACCTAGCTATAGCTGGTATTGCAATTGGTGTTGTTATACTCCCACAACTTTCAAAACATATTCAATCTAGAAAAAAAAATAAGATTTTGTTTATACAAAATAAAGCTCTAGAATTAAGTTTATTCTTAAGTCTCCCCGCAACTATCGCTTTAATCATAGGATCGGAACAAATTATTTCAGCTTTATTTGGCTATGGGTCTTTCAATGAAAATTCGGTGAGTAACTCAAGCTTAGCTTTATATTATTTTGCTTTAGGTCTGCCTGCTTTTGCATTGATAAAAGTTTTTTCAAGTTTTTTCTTTGCAAACCACGATACCAAAACTCCATTCTACATTTCTTTTATTTCAGTATTGGTTAATATTTTTATTAGTTTGTATTATTTTAGTGAAATTGGTTTTATAATAATTCCAATAGCCACATCTATTTCATCTTGGTTTAATTCAATTTTATTATTTTTATTTTTAAAAAATCGACAATTATTTTATTTTAACCAAATATTTTTTATTAAATTTATTAAAATAATTTTTGCATCAATTATGATGGGTTTATTTTTTAACTTTATGTTAAATTTTTTCCAAACTGAATTATCATTTAATCAATCAATTAAATCTTTTTATTTAGTTTTATCTGTTATATTAGGATTATTGTTTTATTTGATTTTGTGTTATTTCATCAAAGCTTTTCAAATGAATGATATTAAATTAAAGTATTAATTTTATGGGTAAAAAAATATTCTCTGGCGTTCAGCCTACAGGTAATCTTCATCTTGGAAATTATTTAGGTGCCATAAAAAACTTTGTAGACTTAAATAATGAAAAAGATAATAAATGTATTTTTTGTGTAGTTGATCTACATGCCATTACAGTAAGGCAAGATCCTAAAGAATTAAAAAATAATATTCGTGAAACTGTTGCAACTTTTATTGCAAGTGGAATAGATCCAAAAAAAAGTATAATTTTTAATCAATCTAGGGTGGCTGCTCACGCAGAAGCAGCATGGATATTAAGCTGTGTTGCTAGAATGGGTTGGTTAAATAGAATGACCCAATTCAAAGAGAAGGCCGGCAAAGATAAAGAGAAAGCTAGTATTGGATTATATTCTTATCCAGTTTTAATGGCAGCTGATATTCTTTTATACGATGCTACTCATGTTCCGGTAGGTGATGATCAAAAACAACATTTGGAGTTGTGTAGAGACATAGCTCAAAAATTCAATAATGATTTTGAGGTAGAAAATTTTCTTCAAGTTCCAGAACCTTTAATTCAAAAAGAGTTTTCTAGGATAATGAGTTTAAAAGATGGTTCAAAAAAAATGAGTAAATCGGAATTATCAGATTTAAGCAGAATAAATTTAACAGATGATAAAGATCAAATAATAAACAAAATAAAAAAAGCAAAAACTGATCCTTTACCTATGCCACAAGATATAAAGGAACTTGATGATAGATTAGAGGCAAAGAATCTTTTAGGAATATATTCAAGCTTAACTAATTCTACACTGCAAAACTCAGTAAAAAATTTTTCAGGTAAAAACTTTTCAGAATTTAAAGAACAATTAGCTGAAGAACTTGTAAATAAAATTGAACCTATTTCTAATGAGATAAAAAAACTTTTAGGAGATAAAAGTTATTTAGATAAAATTCTTCTAGATGGAGTTGAAAAAGCTAATTTAATTGCATCCAAAAAGATTGAAAGAATTAAAGAAATAGTAGGTTTTTAATAAAAATTTATTATCAAGTTTTAATTTTTAAAATATTCACTATATATAATTTATGTTCGTTCAAACAGAAGTAACACCAAATCCAAATTCTTTGAAATTTCTTCCCGGGAAGAAAGTTTCAAACAGTGGTCCTTATGAAATTACAAATAAAGAGGACATACAAAATGAATTAGTGAGAAATATTATGTCAATAAATGGTGTTGAGGGTATTTTTTTAGGTCAAGATTTTATTTCAGTAAATAAGAACGAAAAAATTAAGTGGGACGAAATAAAACATATTGTAATTTCTTTAATAAATGATTTTTACGCAGATGGTAAAGAGTTTGTAATTGATGAAAATATAAAAGAAGAAGATTTAGATTTGAGTGAAATTGAATCAAAAATTGTAAAAATTTTAGAAGAAAAAATAAGACCTGCTGTTGCTAGAGATGGTGGAGATATAAAATTTAAAGAGTTTAAGGACGGAATTGTTAAGGTACAATTACAAGGGAGTTGTTCAGGCTGTCCTAGTTCAACAATGACTTTGAAACAAGGTGTTCAAAATCTTTTATGTCATTATTTACCAGAGGTAAAAGAAGTTGTTGCTATACAATAATTAGTTATGAGAAAATTTAAAAAATCAGGTTTTATAAAAAATAAAAGTCTTAATATAGTTTCTCGATTTTTTTTAAGTTCTTTAATTGTAATTTCATTCTTTTATGTATCGCCGATAATTATAAATTTTACAGATAAAAATTTTAATAATAAAGAATTTACCAATAATTCTAAAAACATTTTAAATAATACTTTAAATAAAGATAAATTGATTGAAGAAGACTTAACAGCAGATACTGATGAAAGAGATTTATTATATGATATTTTAGAAGAAAATAATTCTGAAATTAATCTAGTCAGGTATACAACATCAGAGATTGACTCATTATTTAAAGAAGTAAATTATAATTTAAAAGATGTAAGAGATACAAAATTAGTTAAACCAATAGATATTGGTCTTCTACCAAATGAAATTAAAAATATTGGAAATACTAAAAAAAGAAAAGATATGTTTATAAAAATTGTTCTCCCTTTAATTGTTAAGGAAAACAATAAAATTAGAGTTGACAGAAAAAGATTATTCACAATTTTAAATAAAAATAGCAACACTGATATTGAAAAAAAATGGTTAGAAAAAAAGTACAAACAATACGGTGTAAGAAAAAATGATTTATCTACTTTGAAAGTAAGAATGGATGAAATACCAGTTTCATTGGCAATAGCTCAAGCTGCAAAAGAAACTGGTTGGGGTACTTCAAGATTTGCTTTAAAGGGAAATGCTTTATTTGGACAATGGACTTGGTCTGGAGAAGGATTAAAACCTAAAAATGCTGATGAGGGCAAAGATCATAAAGTTATGAAATTTCATAGTTTACAATTATCTGTAAGAGCATATTTAAGAAATTTAAATACACACTCAACGTATAAAAATTTAAGGAAAGCAAGAACAGAACTTAGAAATAAAAATAAACCTTTAGATAGTCTGATTTTGTCTAAACATTTAGATAAATATGCAGAAACAGGAAGCCGGTATATAGAAGTTTTACAAAAAATTATTGAACAAAATAACCTAAAAGATTTTGATGAGGCGAGATTGTTGCCATCAAGCAAAGATTTAGAGAGTTTAATTTAATTCTCTTTTATAGGAAATTGCACACCAAACCATCTCCATTTTCCATCATCATTCAGAGAACAATTAATTCTTCCTCTTCTTGGTCTGAATGGTTCTCTAAATTCAATCGTTAAAGAGTTGTTAGTTAATGTTGTTTTTGATTTGTCCCAAACATCTCCCTCATTAGAATAGCAATTAATATTAGATAAATTTTTTTGCTCCTTGAAAAATTCAACTTTGAAATTTGGAGGGTTTGTGTTTTCGAATAATTGTTTTTCCTCAGGAAGAATTTTTTTATACTCAAGTGGAAAATAATTTATTATTGATTTAAATCTTTTTATTTCTCCATATTTTTCATTAATTGGAAATCTAGGTAACTCAAATTTATCTTTATTTAAATCAATAACACCAGAATGCTGACCAAAAGCAAATTTGAAATTTTTAGATATATAGTCTTTCATAAATTTAGAGTATTCACCAAAGGGATATGAGAATAGGTTAGGGATATAACCAAGTTCCCTTAGAAAAATTTTATTAGCCGTTTCAATATCTAAAATAAATTCTTCATTGCTTACATCTATGAGATATTCATGAGTATGAGAATGATGTCCTATATTTGCAAATTCATTCCCTTCAACCTCTTTAATTTGTTCCCAAGCCATGTAACCTCTTTTTCCCACTGGTTCAGTTGAAACAAATAAAATAAATGGAATTTTATTTTCTTTTAGATAAGGCCATGCTTCAGTATAAAAAGATTCAAAAGCATCATCGATAGTTATAAGAATTTCTTTTTTTTGTTTTGGTTTATTAAACTGTTCATCAAAATTATTTGGATTATGAAAATTAAAATCTGAGTTCTTAATAATATTTATATGTTCCTTAAATATATCCATTTTAATATTGGTTGAGGGGTACTTATTCTCATTAAAACGGTGATACATAATTGATAGAATTCCTTCATCATTGGAATAGTATTTGATATTATTTTCATCTGATTTAGAACTGATATTAGAAAATAAAATAATTATGAATAAACTGATAATTGATGTAGCCAGTGAAAAAATTTTTTTAATGATCATAACTAGTAATGATATTTATAATATTACTAAAGAGAATACTAAAATTAATTATGAAAAATTAACTTTAATTATTAATGATTTTTTAAATTCTCATCAATTAAACTTGAAAGATATTAATACAATTTATTTAAATAGAGGGCCTGGAAGTTTTGCAGGAATAAGAAATTCATTTTCTATAGTTAAAGCATTTAATTTAACTAATAATATTGATTACTATTGTTATAGCATTCAAGATTTTAAAGGTGAAAAAGACATAAAATACGAAAATATCCCTCATTTGTGCGATAAATTTAATATTAAAAAAAATTTGATTAACCCTATTTATTTAAGTTAAAATTATTTTATGTCAGAAACAATAGAGCAAAAATGTATAGCAAAAGGAGTTAAATTAACTGATCAAAGAAGAGTAATTGCACAAGTAATGTCAGAGTCTTCTGACCATCCGGATGTTGATGAACTTTATAATAGAGTGTCTAAAATCGATCCAAAAATAAGTATTGCAACTGTTTATAGAACAGTAAAACTATTTGAAGAATCTGGAATATTAACAAAGCATGAGTTTAAAGGTGGAAAAGCTAGATATGAAGAATTAAATGAAGGCCATCACGATCATTTAATAGATGTGAAAACTGGTGAGATTATAGAATTTGTAGACGAAGAAATTGAAAAGTTACAAAAAAAAGTTGCAGAAAAATATGGATATAAATTAGTAGACCATAAATTAGAATTATATGGGGTTAAGAAAAAATCCCAATAATTATGAATCAAAAAATATTTATTAAAACGTTTGGATGTCAAATGAATGAGTATGACTCTAATAGGATATATGATTCAGTTAAAAAAATTGGTTATGAAAAAACAGAGAAGTATGAAGAAGCAAACTGTTATCTTTTAAACACATGTCACATTAGGGATAAAGCAAAAGAAAAAGTTTATCATGAAATAGGTAGAGTAAAAAAAATTTTTAGATCTAAAAAAAAACCATTGGTGATTATTGCAGGGTGTGTTGCTCAAGCAGAAAACCAAGAAATGCTTAAAAGAGAACCTTACATAGATTTAGTAATTGGTCCTCAAGCTTATCATAAAATTAACGATACAATTATAAATTATACTGAAAAAAAGAAAAAGATAGAAGAGACTGAGTTTGATGCAGTTTCTAAATTTAAATATTTAAGCAAAATAAAAAATGAAGCTGGAAAAGTTTCATCTTTTTTAACCATTCAAGAAGGATGTGATAAGTTCTGTCATTTTTGTGTAGTCCCATACACAAGAGGACCAGAATATTCTCGACCATTTAATCAAATTTTGGATGAAGCAAAATATTTAGCTGATAATGGTGCAAAAGAAATAATTTTACTTGGTCAAAATGTAAATGCTTATGATAATGAAGGATACAGACTATCAGATTTAATATTTAACATTGAAAAAATATCTGAAATTAAAAGAGTTAGATATACAACATCTCACCCAAAAGATATGACGGAGGATTTGATTGAAGTTTATAAAAATTCTAAAAAGTTAATGCCACTTGTGCATTTACCTGTCCAAAGTGGATCTAATAAAATTTTAAAATTAATGAACAGAAAACATACTATTGAGGAATATTTAAATACTTTTGATAAATTAAAAGAAATTAATCCAAATATAGAATTTTCAAGCGATTTTATAATAGGTTATCCTGGTGAAGAAGATCAGGATTTTAAAGATACCTTTAATTTAATTGAAAGGGTAAAATTTATTAACTCTTATTCTTTCATCTTTAGCCCAAGACCAGGAACAATAGCTGAAAATTTAGAATTAATTGAAAAAAAAATTTCTATTGAAAGATTAGAAAAAATTCAGAATATTTTATTCGAAAATCAAATACGAATGAATAAATCATTGGAGAGTAAAGTTATTGATGTATTGGTTGAAAATTTAACCGAAGATAAAAACAAAGCTTTTGGTAGATCTGAGTATATGACATCTGTAATTTTTAATGGTAAAAAGAATGATATTGGAAAAATAGTTAAAGTGAGAATTAAAGATAGTAATAGAAATACTTTATTCGGTGAAGCTATAACTAATTCAGACAAGAAGGTTGCATAAAATTTGAGTGGAATAACTAAAAAAAATATCGATCAGTCTTTAAAATTTGTTTATTCAGATAACAATTCTTTAAGTGTTATATTTCAAGACAATGACTTGTTAATGGGTGTTGTTGGGGAATTTAATAAAAATTTACAAGAATTAGAAAAAATTACAAATTGCAGTTTATATTCAAGGGGAAATTCAATTTTAATTAAATCAACACCTGAAAAGAATGAAAAAATTAAAAATGCTATTCAATTTTTGGCTAATCAGTTTATTAATAATGGAAGTATAGAGAATAAAGATATACTTTCATCGGTTGATAACTTTATGATTAATGAAAAAGTAAAAAATAATAATGTTACAGATATTATCAAAACTCCAAAAAAATCTATAATTCCTAGATCTGAAAAACAAAAAAACTATGTGAGAGCTTTGAGAGAGAGTGATATTGTAATTTCAGCCGGGCCAGCAGGAACTGGAAAAACTTTTCTGGCAGTTGCCGTAGGCTTAACAATGCTTTTAGAAAAAAAGATTGAGAGAATTATTCTTTCAAGACCTGCTGTAGAAGCAGGTGAGCGTTTGGGATTTTTACCTGGTGATATGAAGGAAAAAGTAGATCCTTATCTTAGACCTTTGTATGACTCTTTATATGATCTCTTTGACTTTGAAAAAATTCAGAGAATGATTGAGATTGGAGATATAGAGATTGCACCTTTAGCTTTTATGAGAGGTAGAACTCTTAAAAATTCCTTTGCAATTTTAGATGAAGCGCAAAATGCTACAGATACTCAGATTAAAATGTTTTTAACACGTATTGGAGAAAATTCTAAAATAGTAGTTAATGGAGATCCTTCTCAAATTGATTTACCAAATAAAAACATGTCAGGATTGGTTCGATCAAAAGAGTTGCTTGGACATTTAAAGGAAATATCTATTGTCGATTTTGATCACTCAGATGTAGTTAGACATCCACTGGTTTCTAAAATAGTTAAAGCATACTCAAATAATGATTAGTATTAATGTCTTCTCTGAGGAGAAGGCCTGGTCAAAAAGGCTTAAAAATAAAGATATTTTTTTTAAAAAAATATGTAAAGCTTTTCCAAAAAAATATAAATTTTTAAATAAAAAAGTAACTTTCACACTATTACTTTCAAACAATAAGAATATAAAAAATTTAAATAAGGTTTTTAGAAAAAAAAATAAATCTACCGATATTTTATCTTTTCCATTAAATAAAAATTTAAAAATTTCAAAAAATACTTATCTTGGAGACATTATCATCAGCTATAATTATCTAGACAAACCAAGATCACAAGATTTAAAATCTTTTAAAGAAAAAGTTACTAAAATATTCATACATGGTTTTCTTCATCTTTTAGGATTTGATCATAAAAAAAATAAAGACTATTCGAAAATGTTAAAAGAGGAAAATCTATTATATAAATCTGTGCAATCAAAAATAAATTAAATTGAAAAATAAATTTTATATTGAATTAATTTATTTAATTTTATTAGGAGCTCTTACTTCCTTAAGTTTACCTCCATTTAATTATGTTGTAATTAATTTTTTAACTTTCAGTCTATTCTATATATTTTTAGTAAAGAAAATAGAGTTTTGTAAAAATAAAAAAATATTTTTTCTTTATGGATGGTTATTTGGGTTTGGTTATTTTGTAAGTAATTTATATTGGATATCAATATCATTAACCTTTGATCAAAATTTTAAATTTTTAATACCTTTAACAATAATTTTAATACCTGGTTTCCTGGCTTTATTTTACGCTTTAGTCGCTTACTTATTTGTAGTTTTAAAACTAAAAGAAAATTTGAGTTCATTTTTTCTTTTTTCTTTAATATTTGGAATAGTAGAATTTCTAAGAGGATCAATACTCACTGGTTTTCCTTGGAATTTAATTGCTTATAGTTTCTATAATCAAATAGAAATTTTAAACATCACATCAATCATAGGCACTTATAGCTTTAATCTTTTCTGTATTTCATTATTCACAAGCCCATCAATATTCATTTTAAGAGAAAATAAAAAAGATATTAGTATTTGTATTGCATTTCTTGTAACAACGATGTCATTTTATATACTTGGTTCACAAAATTTAGAAAAATTTAATAATCAACAATTAAAAAAGCTTGATTATAAAATAAGAATTTTAAGTTCAAATATAGGCATAGATAGATTTTATAATAATATTAACCCTATAACAGCAATAGAAGAGCTAATTGAAATCAGTTCAACTAAAAAAAATGAAAAAATAATTTTTATTTGGCCAGAAGGTATAATTCCAGGTATTTCACAAGATCAACTAAAAGAATACAAATGGTTGTTTGAAAATGAATTCAATGAAAATCATTTGTTAGCAATAGGAATTAATAGCAAAGAAGATGATAATAAAACTATAAAACATTTTAATTCACTATCTATTTATGATCACAATCTAAATATAATCAATTCATATAAGAAAATTAATCTTGTTCCTTTTGGCGAATTTTTACCTTTTGAAAAAATATTAAAAAGTATTGGTTTAAAAACAATTACTAATGAGTACCAATCTTATTCAAAAGGTGCAGAAAGAAACATAATTGATCTGAAATATAGTAATTTATCAGTGAAAATATTACCTCTCATTTGTTATGAGATAATTTACTCTGGCAAAATTTTCTCAAATAGCAAGTTTGATTATATTGTAAATATTTCTGAAGATGGTTGGTTTGGTAAATCAATTGGACCAGAGCAACATTTAACTCATAGTATTTTTAGAGCGATAGAGAGTGGAAAATATGTTTTAAGATCAGCAAATAATGGTACATCAGCAATTATTAATCCACTTGGAGTTATAGAGCAAAAAGTTGATATAAATAAATCAGGTTACATAGATTTAAGTGAGACAAGAAAAATAGAGTCGACCCTATTTGCAAAATTTGGAAATAAAATTTTTGGATTTATAATTTTATTGTATATTTTTTTAATATTTTCATTTAAGAAACTAAGAAATGAGTAATTTAAAAAATTATCTTTTCACAAGTGAGTCAGTTTCAGAAGGCCATCCAGATAAAGTGTCTGATAGGATTTCAGATATGGTTGTTGATAGTTATATTTCTGGAGATCCATATTCTAGAGTTGCTTGCGAAACACTAACTACGACAAATAAAGTTGTTTTAGCTGGTGAGGTAAGAGGGCCAGAAATTAAAAAAGATGAATTAATTGAAAAAGTAAGAAATTGTATAAAAGATATTGGTTATGACCAAGAAGGATTTACTTGGAAAGAAGCTACAAAAATTGAAAGTCATTTACATTCGCAATCAGCTGATATTGCGATGGGAGTGGACTCATCAGGAAATAAAGATGAAGGAGCTGGAGATCAAGGTATTATGTTTGGATACGCATGTAATGAAACAGATGTTTTAATGCCAGCACCAATTCATTATTCTCATAAAATTTTAAGATTGATGGCGGAAGATAGAAAGTCAGGAAAATTAAAAAATATTGAACCAGACTCAAAAAGCCAAGTAACATTTGAATATGTTGATGGAAAACCCTCAAAAGTTAAATCAGTGGTAATATCTTCACAACATTCAGCTGATGTTAATCAAGCGCAAGTAAGAGATTTATTAAGACCTTATATGTTAAAATCTATTCCTGAGAATTTTCTTAATGGTTTCAATGAAGATGAGTTTTATGTAAATCCAACAGGTAATTTTGTGATTGGTGGTCCTGATGGAGATTGTGGTTTGACTGGTAGAAAAATTATTGTTGATACTTATGGTGGAGCTGCACCTCATGGTGGTGGTGCTTTTTCCGGAAAAGATCCAACTAAAGTTGATAGGTCAGCAGCTTACGCTGCAAGGTATATAGCAAAGAACGTAGTTGGTTCAAAAATTGCAGACAAATGTTTAATTCAATTAGCTTATGCGATTGGTGTATCAAAACCATTGTCTATTTATGTGGATTTATTTGATAACGATCCAGATAAAAATAAATTTGTTGTAGAAAAGATTAAAGAAAACTTTGATTTGAGCCCTAGAGGTATTAGAGAAATGTTAAATTTAAATAAACCAATATATGAAAAAACATCTGCTTACGGCCATTTTGGGAGAGCACCTGAAGAAAATGGTTCATTTTCATGGGAAAAAACTGATAAAATTAATGTTTTTACTAAATAGTTTCTATTGAATTAAAAAAAAACTTTAATATATTGCAACTACATTATTGAACTTTACAAAATGGGCTTAAGCCCATTTTTTTTTGGAGCAAACAAAATTATGTTGAATAAAAGAGCAGATAAACTTGAATTATTAAGAATTGCTGAAGCTGTAGCTTTAGAAAAATCAATTGATAAAGAACTCATTATAAGTTCTATGGAAACGGGTATTGCAAAAGCTGCAAAATCAAAATTTGGACAGGAAAATGAAATTAAAGTTTCTATAAATAGAGACAATGGTGATATTGAGCTTTTTAGAAAATTGGTTATTGCTGAAAATCCTGAAAATGCAAATACAGAAATAAAATTAGAGGACGCAATCAATTTAAATGAATTAAACAAAGACAAGTCTATTGGCGACGAAGTTTTACAACCGCTTCCTTCATTTGATTTTGGAAGAATCGCCGCGCAAACAGCAAAACAGGTAATTAGTTTTAATGTAAGAGAAGCTGAAAGAGAAAGACAATTTAATGATTTTATTGATAAGAAAGACTCAATTTTAAGTGGGATTGTCAAAAGATTAGAATTTGGAAATGTAATTGTAGATTTAGGAAGAACTGAAGCAATAATTCAGAAAAATGAATTGATTCCTCGTGAAAATATAAAAGCAGGTGATCGTATAAAAGCTTATTGCTATGATGTTAGAAGAGAGCCTAGAGGACAACAAATATTTCTTTCTAGAGCTCATCCTAAATTTATGGAAAAGCTTTTTGTTCAAGAAGTCCCAGAAATTTATGATGGATTAATAGAAATCAAGTCATCTTCAAGGGATCCTGGAAGTAGAGCAAAAATATGTGTTAAAGCAGTTGATACATCTTTAGATCCGGTTGGTGCTTGTGTAGGTATGAGAGGTTCAAGAGTACAGGCTGTTGTAAATGAACTTCAAGGTGAAAAAATTGATATAGTAAATTGGTCAGAAGATCCTGCAATTTTGGTTTCAAATGCGCTATCCCCAGCTGAAGTACAAAGAGTTAACGTTGATAGTGAAAGAAAAAAACTTGATGTAATTCTAACTGAAGAAAACTTAAGTAAAGCAATTGGAAGAAGAGGTCAAAATGTTCGACTTGCGACAAAACTCTTAAATTATGAAATAAATATAATGACAGACGCAGAGGATTCTGAACGAAGACAATTAGAATTTAAAGAAAAAACAGAGAACTTTGTTAAAAATTTAGAGTTGGACGAAACGTTAGGTCAGTTACTTGTCGCCGAAGGTTTTTCAACTATTGACGACATCAAAGATAGTTCAGCTGAAAATTTAATGAAGATAGAAGGTATAGAAGAAGATACCGCCAAAGCATTGATAGAAAGAGCTAAAGAGTTCCATGAAAAGGATCAGGAGGATATTTCTCAGAGAATAAAAGAATTAGGTCTTGAAGATGCTTTGATTAATTTAAAGGGATTAACACCAGGAATGTTAGTTACACTTGGTGAACAAAAAATTTTAAGTTTACAAGATTTTGCAGACTTAGCATCTGATGAATTAACTGGTGGTTATGATCAGGTTAAAGGTGAGAGAGTGAAAATCCAAGGTTATCTGGAAGATTTTGCTTTATCAAAAGAAGAAGCGGATGAACTAATTATGTCTGCGCGAAACATTGTTTATAAAGATTGAGTGATGAGGTATGGAGAAAAAAACAAAATTAACAATTTCAGGCTCAGCCAAAAAATCAATCAAGAACATTGAGATAGCTAAATCTCAAGGAAAAAATTCTGTAGTAATTGAAAAACAAACCGGAAAACTCTCAAGTAGAGGCGGATCATTTAGATCTAGCACAAATAAGCCGAGAACATCCTCAACTTTCAACAGAGGAGCACCGTCAAAACCTTCATTTAATCCTAAATTACCCTCTATAACAAACGATTTTGAAAAGAGAAAACTAGCAGAACAAAGGGCTACCAAAAGACTTAAAGGAGATAGTGAAAACAAAGATAGAAAGACTTTAAAAGCTGGAACAAAGAAGAGAGAGTTAAAGTTAACTGTATCAAGAGCACTAAGTGATGAGATTGATGCAAAACAAAGAAGTTTAGCATCAGTTAAGAGAGCAAGACAAAAAGAAATTAAAAATGCCACAAAAGATGATTCTCAAGAAAATTTAAAACCGATTAAAAGAGATGTTAATATTCCTGAAGCAATCACAGTAAGAGAACTTGCAAATAGAATGGCTGAACAATCAAGCAATGTAATTAAGCATTTGTTCGGTATGGGTGTTACTGTGACTATCAATCAAACATTAGCTGCAGATACTGCAGAATATTTAGTTAAAGAATTTGGTCATAATCCAATTAGAGAAGAGAAAGCAGAAGAAATAATTCAAAAAATAAAAGCTTCGAGAACTGAAAATTTAAAAAATCGACCCCCAATAGTTACCGTCATGGGCCATGTTGATCACGGTAAAACCTCAGTGCTAGATGTACTCAGAAGTGCAAATGTAGTTTCAGGAGAATTTGGTGGAATAACTCAACATATTGGAGCTTATCAAATTGAGAGCCAAAATAATAAATTAACATTTATTGATACACCAGGCCACGCTGCTTTTACAGAGATGAGAGCAAGAGGATCAAAATTAACAGACGTAGTTGTTTTAGTAGTCGCTGCTGATGATGGGGTTAAACCTCAAACAGTTGAGTCTATTAAACATGCTAAAGCTGCAAATGTTCCAATAGTTGTAGCAATAAATAAATGCGATCTACCAGAGGCAGATCCACAGAAAATAAAAAATCAATTATTAGAACACGAATTGATCGCTGAAGATTTATCTGGTGATACTTTAATGGTTGAAATTTCAACTAAAACAAAACAAAACTTAGATAAATTAGTTGAGTCTATAATACTTCAAGCAGAGATTTTAGACCTTAAAACAGATTATGAGTCTAAAGCTACAGGTATAGTTTTAGAGTCAAAAATTGATGTTGGTAGGGGTCCAGTTGCAAATATAATTATTACCACTGGAACACTTAAGAAAGGTGATTTTTTTGTAAGTGGTTTAAAATGGGGAAAAGTTAGAGCAATTATTAATGATAAAGGACAAAATATTAATGAAGCCTTACCTTCAACTCCTGTTGAAATTTTAGGTATTAATGGTGCAGCAAAAGCTGGAGATGATTTTATTGTTCTAGATACCGAAAAAGAAGCTAAAACATTGAGTGAAAATAGAGCTCAAGAAAGTAAAGATGGAAAAAATCCACTAACTTTTGCTACTCAAGATTCTGCTTTCTCAGATAAATCCACAGAAGAATTAAATTTAATTATTAAATCTGATGTACATGGATCATCAGAAGCAATTAAAAATGCAATTAGCCAAATTAAGCATGATGAAGTCAAACCTAAAATAATTTTAGCAGATATTGGAATGGTAACAGAGACAGATGTTACATTAGCTAAAGCTTCAAATGCAGTATTAATAGCTTTTAATGTTAAACCAAGTAAAGAAGCAAAAAAACTTGCTGAAAATGAAAAAATAAAAATATCCTCATACAATATTATTTACGAAGTTTTAGATTATATTAAACAAAGAATGTCAGGATTATTGGCACCTGATGTCCAAGAAACAATTACTGGTACAGCACAAATCTTGGAAATATTTAAAGTTTCAGGTGCTGGAAAAGTTGCAGGTTCAAAAGTAACCGAAGGAGAAATTAATAGTGCTTCAGATGTTAGAATTATTAGGGATGGTGCTATAATTTATACTGGAAAAGTTTCATCAATATTTAGGGAAAAAAATCAGGTAAAACAGGTAAGTGGTGGTCAAGAATGTGGAATTACAGTCAAAGATTATATGGATTTCCAAAAAAATGACACAATAGAAGCTTTTAGTGTTACATCTACAGAGAGGTCAATTTAATGGCAGATAGAATAGGAAAACCGGTATCTCAAAGACAGCTTAGAGTAGGAGAAATGATCAAACAGTCTTTAAGCATGATTTTTATAAGAAATGAGGCTAAGGTGCCCAATTTAGAAACGAATACAATAACTGTTACTGAGGTTAGAATGAGTCCAGATTTAAAAATTGCTAAAGCATATGTTCTTCCATTAGGAGGAAAAGATGCTGAGGAAACAATTAATGTTTTAAAACAATACTCGTTTTTAATTAGAAAAATTTTATCACAAAAAGTGGTTATGAAATTTTTACCAAAATTACTTTTTAGAAAAGATGAATCTTTTGAGTATGCGGAAAAAATAGAAAACTTAATAAAACAAACAAATAAATAGGAAAAAAGAGGCATGAATAAAAAGGCACAAGAATTAGCAATGCACGATAAAGATACTGGATCTTCAGAGATACAGATCGCTTTGTTAACAGAGAAAATTGAAACTCTCTCTAAGCACATTAAGCAATTCAAAAAGGATAAACATTCATCTGTTGGATTGTTGAGAGCGGTAAATAGAAGAAAGAAATTGTTAGAATACCTAAAGAAAAATAAAATGGATTCTTACAAAAATGTACTGTCGAAATTGAATTTAAGAAAATAGAAGTCAAGGTAGATAGAACGGAATGGAACGAAACGAACGAAACGAAATGGAAATGAAATGTTTAAAGTATACAAGAAGGAAATTGAAGTAGCGGGAAAAAAGATAAGTTTAGAAACAGGTAAAGTAGCAAGACAGGCAGACGGTGCAATAATCGCAACATGTGGAGAGACAGTCGTCCTAGCAACAGTAGTAGGAGCAAAAAAAGTAAATCCTGATATGGATTACTTTCCATTATCTGTAAATTACCAAGAAAAATATTATGCAGCTGGAAAAATTCCAGGTGGATATTTTAAAAGAGAAGCAAGACCAACTGAGAGCGAAACATTAATCTCTAGATTAATTGACAGACCAATCAGACCTTTGTTTCCTGATGAATTTAAAAATGAAGTACAGTTATTACCAACAGTGATTTCATACGATAAAGAAAATGAACCAGATATTTTATCAATCACTGCTTCATCAGCTGCATTAGCTATATCAGGAATGCCATTCATGGGACCTGTGGGAGCTTCAAGAGTTGGTTTTATAGATGGAAAATATGTTTTAAACCCATCTAAAACAGAACTAGAAAAATCAAAATTAGATTTAGTTGTAGCAGGTACAAAAGATGCTGTGCTTATGGTTGAGTCTGAAGCAAATGGCTTAACAGAAGAAGAAATGTTAAATGCAGTTAAATTTGGTCATGAGGGATTTGTTCCAGTGATTGAAATGATTGAGGAACTTGCAAAAGAATGCAGAAAACCTGAGTGGACTGTTGAAAAGAAAGATCTATCAGAAGTTAAGAAAAAATTAGAGGAAACTTTCACAGAAGATCTTAAGAAAGCTTTTGCAACAAGAGATAAACAAGATAGATCAAATCAAATTTCAGAGATTACTGATAAAGCTAAAAAACTTTATGAGGAAGATGAAAACTATACTGATCTTGATGTTAACAGTCAGTTAAAAAATCTTGAAAAATCAATTGTTAGAACAGACATTCTAAAAAATAAAAATAGAATTGACGGAAGAGGTTTGTCTGACGTAAGACCTATTGAATGTGAAGTGGGTGTTCTACCAAGAGCTCATGGTTCTGCATTATTTACTAGAGGAGAAACTCAAGCGATTGTTGTAGCAACTTTAGGAACATCTGATGACGAGCAAAGAATTGAAAGTTTAGATGGACTTCAAAGGGAACGATTTATGCTTCACTACAATTTTCCTCCTTTTTCAGTTGGAGAAACTGGTAGAATTGGAACAGGTAGAAGAGAAATTGGTCATGGTAAATTAGCATGGAGAGCAATTAATTCCTCATTACCTACAAAAGAAGCATTTCCATATACTTTTAGAGTAGTTTCAGAGATTACAGAGTCTAATGGTTCTTCTTCAATGGCTACTGTTTGTGGAACTTCTTTAGCATTAATGGATGCAGGAGTACCCATTAAAGAACCAGTTGCTGGTATTGCAATGGGATTAATTAAAGAAGGTGACGATTTCAGCGTCCTTTCAGACATCCTAGGTGATGAAGATCATCTTGGTGACATGGATTTTAAAGTTGCTGGAACTAAAGATGGAATTACTTCTCTTCAAATGGATATCAAAATTACAGGCATTACTTTTGAAATTATGGAACAGGCATTAAGCCAAGCTAAAGATGGAAGAGTTCATATCTTAGGTGAAATGAATAAAGCATTATCAGCTTCAAGAGAAGATGTTGGAAAACACACTCCAAAAATGGAACAAGTTAATGTTGATAAAAAAGACATTGCAGCTGTAATTGGAAAAGGTGGAGCAACGATTAGAGAGATCGTTGAAAAATCAGGTGCAAAAGTAGATGTAAATGACGAAGGTGTAGTAACAGTTGCTGCTCCTGATGAAGAATCTAGAAACATAGCAATGCAAATGATTAAAGACATCACTGCAAAAGCTGAATTAAACAAAATTTATTCAGGTAAAGTAATGAAGATTATGGAGTTTGGTGCATTTGTTAATTTCTTAGGAAAACAAGATGGACTAGTTCATATCTCAGAACTTGCAGATAAAAGAGTAGCTAAAGTTACTGACGTTGTCAAAGAGGGTGACGAAGTAAAAGTTAAAGTGATTGGTTTCGATAGAGGTAAAGTTAAACTTTCTATGAAACAAGCTGCTGAATAATCTATAACTTAAATTAAAATTTTTAAACCCCTGGAATGAGAGTTCTGGGGGTTTTTTATATTGAAGATAAATTCATTTTTTTTGAGTATCTTTTATTTGGAACATTTTTTATAACTGCTTGGCCACAACGCATTATTCCTCGTTTTTTATCAAATGTCATTTTGGGTTCACCATATAATTTCCATCCATTCGATAATGCCTCAGTTACTCGATTACAAAATCTTGCTGTATCATCATCAGTAATAAATCTGTATCCCTTCATATATTTTTAACTAAATTTAACTAAATTTTAGGTTATATTTTTAGGATCTGGCATCCCAACCTTGTTATATCCAGCATCTACGTAGTGAATTTCACCAGTAACACCATTTGCAAGGTCACTTAGTAGATATAATGCTGAATTTCCAACATCATGGATATCCACGTTTCTTTTAAGGAAAGAATGGTCTTCATTCCATTTGTATAAGAATTTTGCGTCTCCAATTGCAGAGGCAGCCAATGTCTTGATAGGTCCTGCACTTATAGCATTTACTCTCATACCTTTAGCACCCAAATCTCTAGCTAAATATTTAACACTGGCCTCTAAAGCTGATTTACAAACACCCATTACGTTATAATTTGGAATTGCTTTAGTAGACTCGTAAGTTAAAGTTAATAAGCTTCCACCTTGTTTCATTACTTTTGAAGCTTCTTTTGCTACTTCAGTAAATGAAAAGCATGAGATTAACATACTTCTTAAAAAGTTTTCTCTAGTCGTATTTAAATATTCACCTGATAACTCTGATTTATCAGAGAAAGCAACTGCATGAACTACAAAATCAATTTCACCCCATTGGGATTTGATATCCTCAAATAATTTTACAACTTCTTCCTTTTTTTCAACATCACAACTAAATGTAACATTTGAATTTAATTTTTCTGCTAAAGGAACTACTCTTTTTTTTAAAGCATCACCCAAATAAGTAAATGCTAACTCAGCTCCAGCCTCTGCAAGTTTTTGAGAAATACCCCAAGCAATAGATCTTTCATTGGCAACTCCCATGATTAATCCTTTTTTACCTTTCATCAAACTCATAGTTTAAACCTTTTCAAAAATTAAAGCAGCGTTAGTTCCACCGAAACCAAAACTATTAGACATTACTGTATTTAAAGTTGCACCAGTTTCAGTTTTTGAAACTATTGGAAATTTTTTAGCTTCTTCATCCATCTCACTAATGTTTGCAGAGCCAGCAATGAAATTATTTTTCATCATTATTAAACAATAGATTGCTTCATGAACCGAAGCAGCACCTAGTGGATGTCCTGATAAAGATTTTGTTGAACTAATTTTTGGAATATTGTCTCCAAAAGTATTTTTAACAGCATTTAGTTCTGTAATATCTCCAACTGGAGTAGAAGTTCCATGAGTATTAATATAATCAATTTTATTTTTAGCAGTTGCCATCGCCATTTTCATACATCTAACAGCGCCCTCTCCTGATGGAGCTACCATGTCGTATCCATCTGAAGTTGCTCCATAACCAGTTAATTCTGCGTATATTTTAGCTCCTCTTGCTTTAGCATGTTCGTATTCTTCAAGTACTAATACGCCTGCACCACCTGCAATTACAAAACCATCTCTTGTTTTGTCATATGCTCTTGATGCTGTTTCAGGTGCATCATTATATTTTGATGATAAAGCAGTCATTGCATCAAACATTGCCGTCATTGCCCAATGAACTTCTTCACTTCCACCTGCAAAAACAACATCTTGTTTGCCCATTTGAATTAATTCCATTGAATTACCAATACAGTGTCCACTTGTTGCACATGCAGAACTCATTGTGTAGTTAGTTCCTTTAATTTTAAATGGTACGGCAAGTGTTGCAGAAGCAGTACTGGCCATAGTTCTTGGAACAATAAAAGGTCCCATTAATTTTGGTGTCTTAGCTCTAGTTTTATCTGCAGCTAAAATTACATTTTCTATAGAAGGTCCACCTGAGCCCATCACAATTCCAGTTTTAAAATTACTTACTTCACTTTCTTCTAATCCAGAGTCTTCAATAGCTTCTTTCATTGCAATATAATTGTAAGCTGAGCCTGATCCCATAAATCTAATTGTTTTTCTATCTATATGATCCTCAAGTTTAATATTTGGTTTACCGTGAACATGGCTTTTCAGGTTATGCTCTTTATAATCTTCAGCATAAGAAATTCCTGATTTTGAATTTAATAAAGATTGATGAACTTCTTCTTGATTATTTCCTAAACAAGAAACAACTCCTAAACCTGTAACAACTACTCTTCTCATTATTTAAATAACCCCACTTTTAAACTTTCTGCTGAATATATTTTTTTATTATCTGCAAGAACAATTCCATTTGCAAGCCCAACAGTTGTTCCTCCAGGAGACATAATTTTTTTCATATCTATTTCATATCTTACATTTTTTACACTCTGTAATACTTCGCCCGTAAATTTCACAGTACCCACTCCTAGAGCTCTTCCTTTCCCAGGATTTCCTAGCCAACCTAGAAAAAAACCTACCAGTTGCCACATAGCATCTAAACCTAGGCACCCTGGCATAACTGGATCTTTTTTAAAATGACAATCAAAAAACCAAAGATCATCTTTAATATCTAATTCAGCTTTTAAAGAGCCTTTATTAAACGCTCCATTATTTTCATTGATTTCCGTTATTCTGTCAAACATAAGCATTGGCGGGAGTGGTAATTTTGCATTACCAGGACCAAAAAGATCACCATTCCCACAAGTTATTAGATCATCATAGGAGTATGAGTTTTTTTTCATATTAGAGCACCCTTAATACTTGATTTAATCCTAATATAATATAATAAAACACTATATTTTTATTCATACTTTAGAATAATTATAAAAAACAATGCCAAAAAACTGCAATTTTATTGAAAAATTAAGAGAAGTTGGGCTTAGACCAACCAAGCAAAGAATAAAAATGTGTGAAGTTTTGTATAATAGAGAAAAAACTTTCCATTTCACAATTAACGATCTTGTTAAAATAATATCTGAAAAAATGAATGAAAAGATATCTCTAGCCACAGTTTATAACACAGTTCATGCATTTGAAAAAAAAGGATATTTAAAAGAAATTTCAATCGATAGTCACAAAAGTTATTTTGATACAAACACATCAGCACATCATCATTTTTTTGATGAAGATACGCATGAGTTGATTGATTGTGATGAGAGCGATATAGACAAAATAAATATTAGAAAAAAGATTACAGGAAAAAAAATAAATTCTGTTGAAGTGTTAGTTAGAGTTGCGAGTGATAATCAAACTCAAAAATAATTTAATTAAATCATACACTTAAAATCTACATTATAATAATTCTAAACTATTGACATACTGTTAATATGCATTATATGATTTGGTAACATTAAAAAGGAGAAAAAATGTCTTTAAAAGGAAGTAAAACAGAAGAAAATTTAAAAGAAGCGTTTGCTGGTGAAAGTCAAGCAAATAGAAGATATCTTTATTTCGCACAAAAAGCTGACATAGAAGGTTACAATGATGTAGCTGCAGTTTTTAGATCAACAGCCGAAGGTGAAACTGGTCACGCACATGGTCATTTGGAGTATCTAGAAGAAGTTGGTGATCCAGGAACTGGTATGCCAATTGGTGAAACAAAAGCAAATTTAGCTTCGGCAGTACAAGGCGAAACTCATGAGTATACTGATATGTACCCTGGTATGGCTAAAACAGCTAGAGAAGAAGGCTTTGAAGAAATTGCTGACTGGTTTGAAACTTTAGCTAAAGCTGAAAAATCACACGCTGGTAAATTTCAAAAAACTTTAGAGTCTATTAGCTAATCAAATTTCTTAGTGGGCGTTAGTCGCCCACTAAAAACAATTCAAATTTCAAAAAACTTAATTATATGAGCAAAGAAGGAAGTTTAGGTGCACCTATACGACATCCTATAGATTTTGAGCATCCTGATTTTTTAAATCCTGAAAAATTAGATGCTGAAATGAGAAGAGTGTTTGACATTTGTCATGGATGCAGAAGATGTTTTAATCTCTGCGATTCATTTCCTAAACTATTTGACATGATTGATGAGTCTAAAAATGAAGATGTTGAAAGCTTATCTAGTGATCAATTTGCTCCTGTCGTTGATGCATGCACTTTGTGCGATATGTGTTTTATGACAAAATGCCCATATGTTCCACCTCATGATTTTGATTTGGATTTTCCACATTTAATGCTGCGATATAGAACGGCTCAAAAAAAATTAGGCAAATTATCAAGCGTACCAACACAATTAGCTCAAATAGATCGAAACGCTAAAATTGGTATTATGTTCTCAAAAATAGTTAACTGGGTATCAAATATTAAAAATAAATTAATTAGAAAAATTTTAGAACTAATTACTGGAATAGATAAAAGAGTTCAGTTACCAAAATATAACTCAGAAACTTTTTCAAATTTTTTTAAAAAAAATAAAGATAAGATAAATTATCAAACACCTTCAAAAGATAGAAAAGTTATTATCTACTCAACCTGTTTTGTAAATTTTAATAAAAAAAATACAGGTGTTGCTGCTTTAAAAGTTTTGAAAAAAAATGGTGTAGAGGTTCAAGAAGCTTATCCTGGTTGTTGTGGGATGCCTTTTTTAGAGCAAGCAGATCTGCCAAAAGTTGTTGAACAAGCAAAGAAAGTTTCTAAGGATTTAATCGAATGGATTGATAAAGGTTATAAAGTAGTAACCCTAACAGCGAGTTGTGGATTGATGTTAAAATTTGAATGGCCTTTGTTATTACCAAACGATGAAAAAATAAAAAAATTATCTGCAAATGTAATGGATATTGATGAGTATGTGGTTGATATAGCAAACAATGAGGGATTAGCAGAAGGATTAAAAGAGATTGATGGAGGAGTAACCGTGCATCATGCTTGTCATGCTAGAGCACAGAATATGGGCATTAAAGCAAGAGATATGTTAAAATTAATACCAAACGTTAAAATTGATGTTGTTGAAAGATGTGCGGGTCATGGAGGAACTTTTGGAGTAATGAAAGAAACGTATGATTTAGCAAATAAAGTTGGAAGACCGACAGCTAGACAAATTAAAACTAAAAATAATAAGTATATGGCTTCGGATTGTCCTCTAGCTGGTAAACATTTAAAACAGTTAGAAGTTGATACAAACATATCTAATGATGAGGCACTACACCCTATCGAATTGGTGGCAAAAAGTTATAACTTATGATTATGCCTAGAGAAAAAAGAGAAATTCAAAAAGAAGACATCATGCCTTTAGATGTTTATATAGAAAAGAGACGTGAATTAAGAAAAAGTATTGTTGATTATAAAAAAAATAGAAGAGTTGCTTTAGGGCCTTATGCTACTTTTTATTTTGAAAGTTATGAAACAATGTTAGCTCAAGTACAAGAAATGCTATACATTGAAAAAGGTGGTGATGAGCAACTTCAGGATGAGTTAACCGCGTACAATCCTTTAATACCTAACGGCAAAGAACTAACAGCAACTCTGATGTTTGAAATCGATAATCCTATCTCAAGGGCTGCGTTTCTTGGAAAAGTTGGTGGAATAGAAGAAACAGTATTTATGAAAATAAATGGTGAGAAAATTAAAGCGGTTCCAGAGAAAGATGTAGATAGAACTTCTACTGAAGGAAAAGCTTCATCAGTACAGTTTATTCATTTTAATTTTACCGACGATCAAATAGAAAAATTTCAATCTAATAGCTCAGAAATTGAGCTTGGCATAGATCACAAAGAGTATTCTCATAGCACAAAATTATCTAAAGAAAATATAGCCTCTTTATCTACTGATTTTAGTTAATTTAGTCCCCAAATATTATCTGTTTTAATCCAACCTTCAAATTTTTCTGATGTAATTTTACACCAATTTTTTTCACATTTTTCTAAAATTAATAATCTTCCCTCTTTTATTTGAGCAATTGGTTTAGCAAAAGATGTAGGTTTTTTAAATAAAACTTTATCTTTCGTAGTTATTACAGAATTACTTTTTTTTAATTGAGAGATATGAATCCACCCACTGTTATTTTTTAAATCTATAATTCGCCTGAAATTCTCTTTTTTATCGATTTGTTTTAATGGAAGATTTATTTTTTTATAAACGTATTTAATATCAGATTCAAAACTTGGTCCGTAACGAACGTTTACTTTATTTTTTTTAAGAGAGACAAAAATTTCATTAGCAAACGAAATGTGAGTAAAAAATAACAAAAAAAATATTATATAAATTTTTTTTATTATTAGTTGCATAAGCATTTTTTTCTTTTATTAATTTTGGCTTTTCTGAAATTTAAATTTAAAAGATCTAGAATTAGAATGTATCCATTTAAATTTTGTCCAATATTTAATATTTTTTTTAAAACTTCATTGGCTTGTAACGTACCTATTATTCCTGCAACAGTTCCTAAAATTCCCTCATATTCACAATTTAAAATTTCATCAGATATTGTTTCTTCTTGATAAAAACATCTCAAGCAAGGATCTTTTTTGTTGGTAAAATTAAAAGTAAAAATGTGTCCATCAAACTTACTTATAGCACCTGTGACTAAAAACTTTTTATATTTTAGACTTAAATCATTTATTAAAAATTTACTTTCAAAGTTATCAGTCCCATCAACAATATAGTCATAATTTTTAATAATTTTTTCAAATGTAGTTTTATTTAATTTTAAATTAAAAATATTTATTTTTGTCTTTGGATTAATTTTATTTAATTTTTTTTTTGCAATCTTTACTTTAGATTGATTTATATCTTTTTCATTATACAGGCTTTGTCTGTGGATATTAGAGAGACTTACAGTATCATGATCTGCAATCCCAAGTGTACCAATACCCGATCTAGTTAAAAATTCTGCTACTGGGCAACCTAGACCACCCATACCAACTATCAATACTTTTGAAGATAAAATTTTTTTTTGACCTGTTGCACCAATATTTTTAAGAATTATTTGCCTCGAGAATTTCTCTATTTCTTTTTTGTTTAAATTTTTGCTCATTTTCCTGTTGAGCCAAACCCACCTTCTCCTCTAATTGTTTCTGGTAGATTATCAGTTTCCTCAAGATCCATTTTAATTACAGGAGTTAAAATCATTTGTGCTATTCTATCCTTATTATTTATTAAAAAATCACTTTTTCCGTGATTAAAAAGGATTACTTTTATTTCTCCCCTGTAATCACTATCAATAGTTCCAGGTGTATTTAAAACACTAATGTTGTTTTTTGCAGCTAAACCAGATCTTGGTCTTATTTGGATTTCGAAATCACTTGAAAATGCAACAGCAAGCCCTGTTGGTACTAAGCATGATGAGTTTGGTTTAAGATTAATAGGTTCTTTTACTAATGCCATCAAATCCATACCTGATGCACCTTCTGTTTTGTAAGCGGGTAATTCAACCGCAGGGTCTAACTTTTTGATAAGAACTTTTGCCATTAATTTAATTGATCAATTATTCTATCAACTATTTCATCAGAAATTCCAGATTTTTTTTTGTACGAAAGTTTTTCTTTTTTTAGGTCTTTGTTTTTATAATGAATTGTTACTTCATTATAATCAGAATTAAATCCTATATCTTTATTTGATACATCATTAGAAATTATCCAGTCACAACTTTTCTTATTTAATTTTTCCTCTGCATTTTTATCAATCTCATTAGTTTCTGCTGCAAATCCAATGACAAGTTCAGGTCTCATAGAGTTATGGTTAGACACATAATGAAGTATATCTACATTCTTTTCTAAATTTAAGTTTAGGTTCTCTTGTTTTTTAATTTTATTTTCATACTTTTTGTTAATTTTAAAATCAGCTACCGCAGCAGAAAAAATTGCTACATCAACAGGTAAATTTTCTTGAGTAGCAACTAACATTTCATCTGCTGTTTCAACTTTTATAAGATTAATATCTTTAGTTATTTCAAGATTAGTTGGACCTGATATTAATGTTGTATCAAAACCTTTTTTGGATAATGATTTTGCTAATTCATATCCTTGTTTGCCACTTGATTTATTTGTAATAAAACGAACTGGATCTATGTACTCATTAGTTGGACCTGCTGTAACTAATGCTTTAAATTTTTTGTTATTTTTTTGAGTTAAGAAATATTTATCAACTTCTTCAGCAATTACTGATGGGTCTGACATTTTACCCTCTCCATATTCACCACATGCCATATCACCAACCTCTGGACCTATTAGTTTATATCCAAACCCTTTTAATTTTTTTATATTTGTTTTAGTAGTTGGATGCTCCCACATTCTTACATTCATTGCTGGTGCTAAAATAATGTCTTTATCTGATGCCAAAACAACAGTGGATGCTAAATCATCAGTTGTTCCTTGAGCCAGTTTCGAAATTGTATTTGCCGTTGCAGGTGCAATTACAAGTATATCTGCCCATCTTGAAAGTGAAATATGATCCATTTCAGCCTCATTTTCTACACTAAATAAATCACTATAAACTTTACCTTGAGAAAGTGAGGTTATTGAAAGCGGAGTTACAAACTCTTTTGCACTTGTTGTAAGAATTGTCTTTATTTCTGCACCATTCTTTTTAAAAAGCCTAATTGTTTCAAGACTTTTATAAGCAGATATTCCTCCACAGATAATAAATAGTATTTTTTTATTTAACAAATTTTTCATCTGCAGAATTAAAATACTATAAGGCCAAAAATTACAAGAAGTAATAAACCAATAATAGATTGATTTCTAAATGTTATCATTTCTGATTTCTTATCATTCAGAGCGGTGTAAGAATTTGAATTTTGTGGAATTTGACCACTAGCTAAAAACGTTAATGCTTGATTTGCTTTATCCATAATCTCAGGAAATTCTGGTAAACGTTTAATCACTTCAGATGTATTTTTTAAAGTTTCATTTAAATTATTAATTGGATCTTTGGTTTCTTTAAGCCAATTTTCTAGTACAGGCTTTGAAGTTGTCCAAATATTTGTGTTTGGATTTAACTTTCTTGCTACACCTTCAACAACAACCATAGTTTTTTGCAACATTAATAATTGAGGTTGAGTTTGCATATTAAACTTTTCTGTTACATCAAACAATTGTTTGAGTAATTTACCTCCTGAAATATCTTTTACTTCTTGACCAAATATAGGCTCACCAATTGATCTCAAAGCTTGAGCTAGATCATCGATTGGTACTTCTTTTGGAACTAATCCGGCCACTAAGTGAACTTCAGCTACTTTACGATAATCTCTTTGAATAAATCCAAATAAAATTTCTGCTAAAAACCTTTTACTAAGTTTGTCTAACCTGCCCATAATCCCAAAATCTATAGGTACAATTTGGCCACTATTATCAACAAAAATATTTCCTTGATGCATATCTGCATGAAAAAAACCATCTCTTACAGCATGTCTTAAAAAATGTTGGATAATATCTTCAGCTATTTTATTAGTATCTAAATTTCTTTTCTTTAGCTCCTCAGCTTCTCTTATTGAAATTCCATCTATCCAATCCAAAGTCATTACATTTTCACTAGTAAAATTCCAATAAATTTCAGGAACTTTAAATCCAGCATCATTTTTAGTGTTTTCAGCATATTCATTAGCCGCAGCAGCTTCGAATCTTAAATCCATTTCAAGATTAGTTATTTCTTTAAGTAAAAAAACAACTTCAACAAGTTTTAATCTTTTTGTTTTTTTTACAAATGACTCAATAATAAATGCAAATAACATCATTGCATCTATTTCTTCATTGAATATTTTTTTTATATTTGGTCTTAAAATTTTTATTGCTACATCTTTAATTGTTCCATTATCATTTATTTTTGCTTTATGAACTTGTGCAATTGATGCAGCAGCAACTGGTTCACTTAAATCAATTAGTGAATTAAACGCATCAATTCCAAGATCTTCTTTAATAATTTTTTTTGCTTCATGAATTGAAAAAGGGGGTAATCGATCTTGAAGTTTTTCTAGCTTTAAAGATAATTCTTCTCCAATTATATCTGGTCTAGTAGCAAGAAATTGCCCAAGTTTGATGAAAGTTGTACCCATAGATTCTAATGACCTAGACAGTCTTTCACCATCATCCTCAATTAAATTATTTTGTTCTTTTTTTTCAAATGAAATAGATAAAATTTGGAATAATATTGTTACAGCTAAAGGAGGTTTTTTAAATTTTGATGCAATTTTTAAAATATCTGATTTTGCAATTTTTCTTCCTAATTTAAATAAAGTAATAAGTTTTTTAATCATTAAATTTTCCAACCACTATGAATTGAAACAATACCACCAGAAAGATTTCTATAAGAACATTTATGAAAATTATTTTTTTCCATCAACTCTATTAATTCATCTTGATTAATAAATTGTTCAATACTTTTGATTAAATATTCGTAAGGTTTTTTTTCTCCAACTACAAACTGACCAATAATAGGAATGAGTTTTGAATAATTTTTATATACAAAATCAAGATTTGAATTTTGAATCTTAGAAAATTCCAGACATAGATAGCGTCCACCAGGCTTTAAAACTCTATAGGCTTCTGAAAGTGCTTTATTTAAATTTTTGGTATTTCTTAGCCCAAAACTAATAGTGTAATAATCAAATGAATTGTCTTTTATTGGTAATTTTTCTGCTGGAGAAATAACCCATTTTATATTTTTGTAATTAGATAATTTTTGCTTTCCTTGACTAACCATTCCTTTATTAGGGTCTACACAAGTAATTTCAGCCTCTTTATTTGTGCTATCTAAAAATAATTTTCCAACATCCCCTGTCCCACACGCAACATCAATTAATTTTCTATTAACTCTCGGATTCATCATATTGATTAAACTTTTTTTCCAATATCTATGTACACCCATAGACATAAAGTCATTCATCAAGTCATATTTGTTGTAGACCTGATTAAATACATTTTCTACAAGTCCTTTTTTATTTTGAAGATTTTGTTGCATAAAAAAATATATATTGAATATAGTATCAAATGCCAGAATTACCAGAAGTAGAAATTGTTAGACAATCCCTTCATAAAAAGATCAAAAAAAAAAGCATAAAAAAAGTAATAATCAGAAACAGGAATTTAAGGTTTAAAATACCAAGTGATTTTGAAAGTTTTCTTAAAAATAAAAAAATAATTGAAGTTAGTAGATTTTCTAAATATTTAATTATCCATTTTCAAAATGAAGATTATTGTTTAATTCATTTAGGAATGTCAGGAACAATTCATATTCTTGATAAGAAAAAGCCTCTAAAATTTACGAATACTAGTTTTTATCATTCACCTTTTTTACCTAAAAAACACAATCATGCAGAGTTTGTATTTGATAGCTTGAAAGTAATTTATAATGATCCAAGACGTTTTGGATTTTTTGAAATAATTAAAAATTATCAAGATCTACAGAGAAGATTTAAATCAATGGGACCTGAACCATTTAGTGACAAATTTAACTTAAATTATGTAGTGAATTATTTTAAGAAAAAAAATAAGGATATAAAAAGTTTCTTACTTGATCAGAGATTTGTTTCTGGAATAGGTAATATTTATGCAAGTGAAATTCTTTTCGCTAGTAAAATAAATCCATTTAAAAAGGCAAAAAGACTTAACAAAAATGAATGTTTAAATATTATTTTAAATTCTAAGAAAATACTTCAACAGGCAATTAATAAGGGAGGTTCAAGTATAAGAGATTTTAAAGATATTTCAGGTAACAAAGGTAACTTTCAAAAAGAGTTTAAAGTTTATCAGCAAGACGGTACTGGTTGTAAGCGTACGCATTGCAAGGGTATTATAAAAAAAAAAATAACATCAAATAGATCAACTTTTTTTTGTATTTCTTGTCAAAAATAGTTAAATATTTAGTTGACCACTTTAAATTCTCAAGCTATACCCCTGCGCAGATGGCAAACACAAAATCAGCAATTAAGAGAATTAGAAGAATTTCTAAACAAACAGCGGTAAATAAAGCTAGAAAGAGCAGATTTAGAAATGCTCTTAAGAAAATGAACCTTCTAATTGATGGTAAAAAGAAAGATGAAGCTATTAAATTTCTACCAAAGTTAAACTCTGAGTTGATGAAAATTGCAAAAACAGGAATAATAAAAAAACAAAATGCTTCTAGAAATGTTTCTAGAATAACAAAAAAAATTGCTGCAATCTAAACGTTAGTTTAAATTTTCAAACAACTCCTGATATCCACATTATATATTTAAGTTTTGTATTAAGTTACTATATTTAGATTTAGTAAATATTTGGATTATCGTCATTCAATCTATATTTGATTTAATTTTAATTCAATCAATTAATTGATTCAATCTATATTCGATTCAATTTATAATTTTAAATTTAAGTTTAATTTAGAATTTATTTTTTAAAATATAAATCACAATCATAGATTTTATTTTTTTTTAAATTTCTTTATTAACTTGTTGCAAATTTTTTTAAATAGTTCTAACTGAGATTTCCCCTTAAGTTATGAATAAATTAACAAATACAAAAAATATTAATAATTTTTCTTCTGAAAGCTTCGAATGGAAGCAAGTACAGAATGAAATGAAAAATAAACTAGGCTTAGAAGTTTATGAGAGCTGGTTAAAAAAGATTTCTTTTGTAGAGGAATTCAATAATTACTTATTATTATCAGTTCCAACAAGATTTATTAGAGATTGGATTACTTCAAGGTATTTAGACCAAATATTAAAGATAATTAAGGTATATAAAAAAGACATTATTAGAATTGAGTTCAAAATAGTTGAAAAAGCTCAAGATACCACTTTAAAGGAAAATAATATTAATGAGAACAATAATAATGAAAAAGTTTCATTTATAAAAGATTCTTACCTTCAATATAATAGAATTGATCCAAATAAAAGATTTGATAATTTTATTACAGGTTCAAGTAACAAATTAGCTTACGAAGCTTCTTTAAAAGTTTCTGAAAATATATCTCACTATAATCCACTTTATATTTATGGTGGTGTTGGAATGGGAAAAACTCACTTATTAAATTCAATAGGTTTAGAGCTTAAAAAAAATAATAAAGTAATGTTTATTTCTGCAGAACGTTTCATGTATCAGTTTGTGAAATCAATTAAATTAAACGACATGGTTAAGTTTAAAGAATATTTTAGAAATACAGATATTTTATTAATTGATGATATCCAGTTTATAAGCGGAAAAGAGGCTATGCAGGAGGAGTTTTTTCATACATTTAATGCATTACTTGATAAGGGGTCTCAAATAATTGTATCAGCTGATCGAGCACCAAACAAATTATCAAGGATTCAAGAAAGAATTAAATCAAGATTTTCTGGCGGATTAGTTATTGATATTCAAAAGCCAGACCTTGAGCTAAGAAAAAAAATAGTTCAAAAAAAAACTGAAGAATTGAATGCCTTGTATTCCGAACAATTACAAGTTTCTAGAGAAATTCAAGATTTTATAAGTAATGAAATAACTGGAAGTGTAAGGGAATTAGTTGGTGCAATAAACAGAGTTGTTTCATTTTCAAGAATCTACAACAAAGTGCCAAATCTTGCTGAAACTAAAGTAGTTTTAAAGGATTTATTAAATTTAGCGGAAAATAAAGTTACAATAGATCTAATTCAGACAATTGTTTGTAAGTTTTTCAAAATCAGTAAAAATGAAATGCTATCATCTAGAAGATCAAGATATTTAGTAAGACCTAGGCAAACAGCAATTTATTTAACTAAAATTTTGACTTCTAAATCATTACCTGAAATTGGAAGAGAATTTTCTAATCGAGACCATACAACAATAATTCATTCAGTAAAAACTATTGAAAAGATAAAAGAAAAAGATCCTGAGATGGTTGATAATATAAATAAATTAAAAAACCAGATTTTATATAATAATAAAGAAAATGAAATTTAACGTTAATCAACAGGATCTTCAGCAAGCATTAAATTATTGTCAAGGCGTTATTGAAAAAAGAAGCACATTACCAATACTTTCTAATATTTTGTTAGATGCAAGTAATTCAAAACTTACTATCACTGCGACTGATCTAGATTTAATATTTATACACCAATTAAATAATGTAGAAATTCTAGAGGAGGGTAAAACAACCACAACTTCCTCAATCATGTATGATATTATAAGAAAGTTTAACTCAGGAAAAAAAATAAATCTTTCCCTAACAGATATAAGTAAATTACAAGTAGAGTCTGAAAAATCTATTTTTAATTTGAATTGTATAAGTGCAACAGAGTTTCCACTGACAGATGAAAATTTTAATCAAAATGAATTTATAATTAAATCAAAACAATTATTGAAATTATTAAATAAGTGTAAATTTTCAGTTTCTAATGACGAAACAAGGCATTACCTAAGTGGAATTTATCTTCATCAAACAGAAGTTGAAGATAAAAATTATTTAACAGCAGTTGCAACTGATAGTCATAGAATGTCTATTTCAAAAGTTAGATTAGAGGAAAAAATTGATTTTGATCCAATAATTCTACCTAAAAAAACAATTTTTCAACTTTGCTCTTTATTAGACAGCTATGATGGAGATGTAAAAGTTTCAAATGTGAAATCAAAAATAAAATTTGAATTAAATAATAGTATTTTAATTTCGAAACTTATTGATGGAAAATTTCCTAATTACATTCAAGTTATACCTAAAAATAATCAAAAAAAATTAGAAATAGACTTAAAATTGTTTTTAAATTCAGTTGATAGAGTTGCATCTGTTTCATTAGACAAAAAAGATGGTGTGAAATTCAATTTATCTAAAGACACTTTAGATCTGTCAGTAAATAATACTAACAGTGGTGATGGTAAAGAAACTTTAACTGTTAAGTTTGATCATGATTTAGAGATAAGTTTTAACTCTAGATATTTGATAGATGTTGCTTCACAACTAGATGGAGATAGAGTTGAAATTTTCTTTAATGATACTGGTTCACCAGCACTGATAAAAGATCCAGGTGATTTTGATAGTATTTTTGTTGTTATGCCTATGAAAGGTTAATTAATTAAATCTAACTCTGAATAAATATTTTTTTCAAGGATTTGAATAAAATTTTCCTTTGTTAACCCAGAAGGAATTGGTTTTAGAATAGAGATTGTAATCGTTTTATTAGATTTCTTTTTACCTTTTTTAGGCCACACATATCCAGAGTTAATTGCAACTGGTTGACAAGCAATATTTAGCTGTTCATAAATTCTCGAAGCACCTTTTTTAAAAGGTGGTCTTTCATCTGGAAGCACTCTAGTTCCTTGAGGAAAAATAATTAAAGGTCTATTAGAAGTAGCCATCATTTTTGAAATATCATCAAAAAAACCCAAGTTATCTTTTGTAATTTTGTTTCTTTTTATCGAAATTGATCCTATTTTTTTTAAGTACCAACCAAATATTGGAATTAACAATAATTCTTTTTTTAGAATAAATACAGGTGAGTTAAAGATAGTTTGTAAATAAAAAGTTTCAAACATTGATTGATGAGATGCTGCTATAAAAAATTTTTCATTATTAATAATATTTTCCTTTCCTTTGATTGAAATTTTTACTGAAAGAACAAACCTTAAACAAAAGCTGGCCCAATAGCCCATTAATTTACCTCCTACCAAAACAACTTTTTTTGGCAAAAAATATGATGGTAAAAAAATTATCGAAATAAAAATGATTCCAGTGAAAAATAATATTGAAAATAAAAAGTTTCTTATCATTTTTGTCAAAAGCTAAATTATATCTTTATGCTTTTGTCTTTTTCTTATTACTTTAATTTTTGATCCCTTTATTAATAATTCCACTGGTTTAGGTCTTAAATTATAATTTGAGCTAAGCGACATTCCATAAGCTCCCACATCGCATATTGCTATTAAATCTTTTTCTTTCAACACTTGAAACTTTTTTAATGTAATAAATTTATCTGTACTTTCACAAATAGGACCTACAAATTCATATGGTTTTTTAGATGTTTTGTTAGATTTTGTAACAGGTAAGGTTTTATGAAACGCACCATATAAAGCAGGTCTCATTAAATCGTTCATTGCAGCATCTAAAATGATAAACTTTTTACTTCCGCTATCTTTTATATAGATTATTTTTGATACTAATGTACCGGTATCACCAATAATTGATCTACCTGGCTCAAATATAATTTTAACTTTATGTCTTCTTAAAAATTTAAGAATAGCTGTGTTATATTTTTTATAATTAAGTTTTTTATTTTTATTAGTATAAGTAATGCCCATACCTCCACCTAAATCTATAAATTCAAATTTATGATTTGTTTTATTGAGAATTTGACTAACCGCTTTAAGCATTTTTTCATAAGGTCTGTGGTCTAAAATTTGACTACCTATATGAACGCTTAGACATTTTAAATCAATATTTTTTGAATTTTTGCAATAATTTATAATTTCATAGAATGTATTTTTATTTACACCAAATTTATTTTCTTTTTTCCCAGTGGATATTTGACTTAATGTTTTTGCATCTGTGTTGGGGTTTAGTCTTACACCAATTTTTATTCTTTTATTTTTTGATTTTGCTATTCGATTTATTTCTTTTATTTCACTTAAAGACTCAGCGTTAATAAGCAAAATTTTTTTATCAATAGCAAAGCTGATTTCACTTGTTGTTTTACCAACACCAGAAAACACTATTTTACTTGGATTAATTCCTGCTTTTAGTGCCATCATTAGTTCTCCTACTGAAACAACATCAGCACCTAATCCAAATTTTTTAATTTCTCTAATTATATTAACATTTGTATTGGATTTAACCGCAAAGCAGATAAGTGGTGAAAAAGATCTGAAGTTTTTTTTAAAATTATTAATATTTTCTTTTAATTTAGAATAGGAGTAAGAATAAAATGGAGTTCCAAATTTATTTGCAATTTTTTGGAGATTAATTTTTTCTATTGTTAGTTTTTTATTTATGTATTTCATTAAGCTAAGTTAACTGAAACTTTTTTTATTTCTGCTTTTTTATCTGGATCTACGTATTTAGGATCACCTTTTTTTCCACAAGAAATAACGGCACAAAATAACAATATAATTATGGTAAATTTTTTAATCATTTTTCTCTTTTATATTTCATTATCATTTTTTTAATATTATCAAAAGAAGTTCCACCATAAGATTTTTTCGAATTAATTGAATTTTTTAAATCAAATACTTTTAATACATCATCTTTAAGTTTAGGTTCGATTTTTCTTAATTCTTCTAAAGTCAGTTCATTTAATTTCTTTTTTCTCTTTTCAGCCAAATTGACTACAGCAGCAGTTTTTTGATATGCTTTTCTAAAAGACATTGAGTGATTTTTAACAAGATAGTCAGCTAAATCAGTGGCTGTAATATATCCAGAATTAGCAAGTTCTAACATTTTACTCTTATTTGGGTTACAATTTTTTAGTATTTCATCGCAAATTTTTAAACAATTATTTAGATTGTCGTTGGATTTGAAAACAATCTCCTTATCGTCTTGCAGATCTTTAAAATAAGACAGTGGTAAGCCTTTTAAAATTGTAAGCATCGAAAATAAATTTCCATAAGCGCTTCCTGATTTACCACGCAAGTACTCTAAAAGATCAGGATTCTTTTTTTGTGGCATTATAGAAGATCCGGTAACAACTTTATCAGATAAATTGATCAAGTTAAAAGCATCCGAATTCCAAATAATCAACTCTTCAGCAATTCTAGAAATATGCATAGCACACACAGATGAAGCGTATAAAAAATCTAAAACAAAATCTCTATCTGAAACTGTATCAATAGAATTATTTGTAGGTATTTTAAAACCAAGTTTTTTGGTTGTATAATTTCTATCTATATTAAATGATGTTCCTGCTAAAGCCGCAACACCTAAAGGATTTTCATTTAAACTGTCTAAATTATTAGAAAATCTCTTTTTGTCTCTATTAAACATTTCTACATAAGACATTAAATAATGTGCAAAAGAGATAGCTTGAGCATTTTTAAGATGTGTAAATCCAGGCATAATAGTCTCAACATTTTTTTCAGCTAACTTGATTGTACTCTTAATAACTTTATTAATGTTATTATTTATTTCGTTGGTTGAATTTTTCATCCAAATTTTAAAATCAGTAATTACTTGATCATTTCTTGATCTTGCAGTGTGAACGTAGCCAGCTTCTTCACCTATAATTTGGAAAAGTCTCTTTTCGATATTCATATGAATATCTTCATATTTTTTATTAAACTCAAATTTATTGTTTGTTATTTCCTTGTCAATTTTTGTTAGTCCATAAATAATTTTATTTTTTATTTTGAATGAAATTATTTTTTGTTTAAAAAGCATCTCAACATGAGCAATTGATCCTTGAATATCTTCTTTATAAAGTCTTTTATCAGTATCTATTGAATTACCGACTTTTTGAAACAAACTTGATGCATTTTTTTTTATGCGTGTGTTCCAGATTGCTTGGTTGTTTTTATTTTTTGCCATGATATTTAATTATACCTATTTAACATGAGATTTTTAATAATATTTATTTTTTTGATAACAAATGTTGTAGCTGAAGAACTACCTGGTATTAAAAATATTGTAATCCATAAAATACCAAAAACACATGATAATGTTATTTTTTTAGACAAAAATGATCAAAAAATTAATATCAATGAATATACTGGGAACTTACTGATATTAAATTTTTGGGCGACTTGGTGTGAACCTTGTAAAGAAGAAATGCCATCTTTAGATAAACTCCAAGCCAACCCAGAATTGGATAATATAAAAATTTTCGCAATTAATATTGGGAAAGAAACTTTAGACAAAGTTAATAAATTTTTTATAGATCTTAACATTAAAAATTTTGAACCTTATTTTGATCCACCTACAACATTAGCAAAAATGTTTTCTTTAAGAGGTGTCCCTACAACAATTCTAATTAATAAAGAGGGCCAAGAATTTGCTAGAGTAATAGGTTCAATTGATTTTGAAGATAAAAATTTTCTTAATTGGATAAAAAAATATAACTAATTTTTAAAAAAATAAGCAAAGCCAACTAAAGCAATAATAGCAATAAACTGTAAAATAACTCTTAACTGCATTAATTTATTTGAATATTTTTTACTTGTCTCTCCTCCCTTAAAAAGAGTCCCAATACCTAAGATTAAAACTATCCCTACAGCTATCAAAAGGGCTATTGATAAAACTTTTACTAATATTCCTGAAATCATTTTTTTATTTTAGATTGTTTTTTGACATAAAAAACATAATTTATCTACTATGACATTTTGCCTAGATTCCATAATTATTAAACCAGAAAATGATGTTGAAATCAAAAATGCAATTATTTTACTTCATGGTTATGGAGGTGATGGAAAGGATATTAGTATGTTATCTTTAAACTGGAAGAGACATATGCCTAATACAGTCTTTATTTGTCCAAATGGTCACGAGCCATGTGCTATAAATCCCTCCGGTTATCAATGGTTTGATTTAACAAAAGATGATTCAGATTACATATTAGAGCAATCAATTAAAGCTGAAGAAGTCTTAAAAAAATTTATTAATGAAATAAAAAAAGAGTTCAAGTTATCAAATAATCAAATATGTTTATCAGGATTCAGCCAAGGATGCATGATGTCTATAAATGTTGGTCTTACATTTGGAGAAAATTTTTTATGTATAGTCGGTTTTTCTGGAAAGATAATAAATCAAAATGATTTAAAAAATAGAATCAAAAATAAAACTGAAATATTACTTATACATGGTGAAGCTGATCAAATTGTCCCATCTACTTATTTACTGGAAGCAAAAGATTTTTTAATTAGAAATAATGTTAAAGTTGATACACTATTAATAAAAAATTGTGATCATCATATTCCTATTGAAGCGTCAAGTACAGCTTTAAATTTTATTTTAAAAAAAATTTAACATCTCTTATTATTGATAAAATTGTTCAACTAAGTTAAAATTAAATTAATGAATAACTTTATTGAACAAAATGTTTCATTAGAAAAGTGCCCTGCATTAGTCCTCAATGCAGATTATAGACCTCTAAGTTACTACCCTTTATCTTTGTGGTCATGGCAGGATACAGTTAAATCTGTTTTTCTTGATAGAGTTATTATTGTTAGTAATTATGATAGAACTATAAGAAGTCCATCATTTAATATGAAATTACCAAGTGTTATAGCATTAAAGGATTATATTGTTCCTCAAAGCAAACCAAGTTTTACTAGATTTAATGTGTTTTTAAGAGATAAATTTTCCTGTCAATATTGCGGAAGCAATGAAGAGTTAACTTTTGATCATTTATTACCTAGATCAAAAGGGGGTGAAACTAATTGGGATAATGTTGTAACAGCTTGTTCTGCATGCAATGTAAAAAAGGGTGGAAAACTATTAAAACATTCAGGTATGAAATTACATCAGCACCCTTATCGACCATCAACAGAGGATCTACATAAAAATGGCAAACATTTTCCACCAAATTTTTTACACAAAAGCTGGATGGATTACTTATATTGGGATGTAGAACTAGAGTCTTAAATTTTCTCAGAAATATTTATTGCAATTTTTGATCCAGTTTTAATAATTTTATCTAATATAGAGTAAGGACCTTCTTTTGTTGCACCCTTTTCATAAGCAATATCTTTATGACTTAATTCATCTTCTCTAAATTTAATTATTTTTTTTTTAAGTTTTGATTCACTATCATCAAGTTGTTTTATTTGGTTCAAATAATGTTCATCTATCACTTCTTCAACAGAAGCAGTGCAAAGCATAGCCGCTTTCTTACCAAGTATAGTCGAACCAAAACCTAATCCCACACCTAATAAATCCCATAAAGGTAAAAATTTTGTCGGTTTTATATTTCTTTTTTTAATTTCTTCTTCAAAAAAATCAGAATGCTCTTTTTCATGAATTTTCATTTCTTCAATTGTTTTTTTCAAAGCTTCATCTTTAACTAATGTATTTAGAGCGAGCAACTGTCCTTCATAAATTTTAACAGCACCACGCTCGCCGGCATGATCAACTCTAATAAATTCTTCTATTTTCTTTTTATTTATTGTTGTCATAACTTAAATAAACTCTTGTTGTAAAATATACTATTAATATTGATATTATAATATTGTAACTTGTAAGCGATAATCCTAAAATTTTAAATGTAACATCTTTGCAGCTAACATTTTTTTCTTGTAACTGTCTTAAGATGTCTTCTTTTGACAGTAAATTGGAGCCATTTTTTAAATCGCAAACCAATGATTCTTCAATAAAACCTTGCTCAATACCTAAATGATATAAAGATAAAATAGTAGCTGCTAAAAAAATTAAAATAAGAGAAAGAATGAAATATTTTTCAAGATTAATAAATTTATAATTTAATATAATAATTATTAATGATAATAAGTATGGAATTCTTTCCAGCACACATAAGTTACAAGGTTGATGACCTAAAACATATTCAATGAAAAATGCTGAAGATAAAGCAATAATGCTAATTAAAAAAATTAACTTTAATGTAATTGTTTTGTTAATCTCAATCATTAAATTTTTAAAAATAAATAAATAAAAATAAATATTATAACAATAATAATTCCAATTATGGTGAACCATTTTGATCCATGTTTTTCCATGTACTCTGTAAATAATTCTCCAAATTTATAAGACAAATAAGCTACAATAAAAAATCTCAGACCTCTTGAAATTAAACTAACAATTATAAAAACAGGAAGATTAAAAGCAATTAAACCACTTGAAATAGTAAAGGCTTTATAAGGTAATGGAGTAAAGCCCGCTAAAAAAAGAATACTCAGCCATGCCAGGAATCCACTCCCTTGAGACATGCTTAATTTTAAATTTTCGACTTTATCTTGATAACCATAAAATTCGATTAGATATATTGCTAAATCTAAAAATAAATAACCTATCAAATAACCAAAGATTCCTCCAAGAACTGAAAATATTGATGCTATTAAAAATATTTTCAGATATTCCTTTTTTTTAACAATAACCATTGGGATTATCATTGCATCTGGAGGTATAGGAAAAAAAGAACTTTCTATAAAAGACACAAGCCCTAAATAAAAATTTGAACTTTTATGTGCAGCTAATTCTAAACATTTTTTGTAAAGTGTTTGAAACATTTTTTGGTTTTAATATAAATTTAGTTCTTATACTATTAAATATAATTTAATTGAATACTAAGGGCGAATGGCGGAACTGGTAGACGCGCACGACTCAAAATCGTGTTTCGCAAGAAGTGAGAGTTCGATTCTCTCTTCGCCCACCAAGAAACTATGAATTTAGATAATTTAAATAATTTGATAGAATTATTTGCTAACCAAGCAAATAAACAAAATAAGAGAGATATTTTTTTAGAATGGCTAAACCCAAGTAATAAAAAAACATACACATGGGAACAAACTGAAAAGAATATTTTAAAATTATCAAAAGTTATTAAGGAAAATATAGATGAAGGCGATAGATGTCTTTTAGTTTCGGAGAATAGACCTGAGTGGTTTGTTTCTGATTTAGCTATAATGCTAGCTGGTGGAATTACAGTTCCAGCATATACAACTTATATAGAGGATGATTACAAGTATTTGATAGAGGATTGTGAACCTAGCTTAGTTATTGTTTCAAATAATGAAATGTTAAAAAAATTAAATAATATAATTAATGAAAAAGACTTTATTAAAAAAGTTATAACTCTAGATGAAATAGCTAAGGTAACAAATAATTTAAGTTTAAATAACAAAGAAAAATATTTAGATTATAATTCTGTTTTAAAGAATAATTTATTAGAGGAAGATAAAATCGAAAATAATAAATTAAATAGAAAGTCTCCAGCATGTATAATTTATACTTCAGGAACTGGAGGAAATCCCAAGGGTGTAATTTTAAGTCATGGTGGAATTTTAAATAATGTTGTTGGATCGTGTGAAATTACAAAACCATTATTTAATTCAAGACCAGTATTTTTAACTTGGCTTCCGCTTTCTCATTCTTATGAGCACTGCCTTCAATTTGTACAGATAGCAGTGGGAGCTAGAGTATTCTATGCTGAAAAAATTGAAAAACTTCTAGAAAATATATCTGAAGCAAAGCCTACAATTATGGCAGCTGTCCCTAGGTTTTACCAAAACCTTTACAACAAAATAAACATGAATTTAAAAAAACAAACAGGTTTTAAAGCAAAATTAATTGAAGCAACTCTTCGTCTGGGAAGAAAAAAACTATTAAAAAAAAAAATGACTTTTTATGAAAAATTGCTCGATTTTATAGTTGATAAATTAGTTAGAAAGAAAATAAAAAAACAATTTGGTGGAAATTTAAAAGCTTTCGTTTCAGGTGGTGGTGCTTTAGATAAAGAAATAGGTGAATTTTTAAATGCTATAGGATTACCGACACTTCAGGGATACGGCTTAACAGAAACATCACCAGTAGTAAGTTGCAATCCAATAAATAAAATTAAAGTGGAAACTGTAGGTCCTCCATTTAAAGGAAATGAAGTTAAAATTGCAGAAGACGGAGAAATATTAGTTAAAGGCGAAAATGTAATGTTAGGATATTGGAATAAAAAAGAAGAAACTGATAAAGTAATTATAAATGGATGGCTTCATACAGGTGATATTGGAGAGATAGATCCAAATGACGGTTATTTAAAAATTACTGATAGAAAAAAAGATATCATAGTAAGTGCTGGAGGTGATAATATTTCACCAGCTAAAATCGAAAATATGATCACAAATGAGCCTGAGATAGATCAATGTATGGTTTATGGTGATAAAAAAAATTATTTAGTAGCTTTAATTGTACCTAATAAAGATTTTTTGAATGAAAAAGAAAAAATAAATCAAGTAATTGAAAAAATAAATACAAAATTAACTTTATTAGAAAAGATAAAAAGAA
>CACEHR010000004.1 GCA_902559395.1 uncultured Pelagibacteraceae bacterium | reverse complement strand
AAGCAATAGCTGAAATAAAAAAAATGTTAGCAACAGCTAATGTTTAAATAGACTATTCGATATTTTTGATCTAAAACACCGTATTCATGAAATTAATAGAACACTTCGTAAACGGTAAAATAATTCCGGGATCTTCAGATAAAAAAGGGAAAGTTTTTAATCCAGCAACTGGCGAACAAGAGTCAGAGGTAAGACTTGCTTCAAGATCTGACTTAGATAGTGCTGTTGAGGTAGCAAAAAAAGCATTTGAAACTTGGTCTTTAAAACCTGCTCTACAAAGAGCTAGAATAATATTTAAATTTAAAGAATTAATTGAAAAAAATTCTGATGAATTAACGAAGTTAATAGTTTCAGAACATGGAAAAGTTTATGAAGATGCAAGAGGATCTTTAACCAGAGGACTTGAGGTGGTAGAATTTGCTTGTGGAATACCACATTTATTAAAAGGTGAGTTTTCAGAAAATGTTGGTACTAATGTTGATAGTTGGTCAATCAGACAACCATTAGGAGTTGTTGCAGGTATCACACCTTTTAATTTTCCTGCTATGGTACCAATGTGGATGTTTCCAATAGCAATAGCTTGTGGAAACACTTTTATTCTTAAACCATCAGAAAAAGACCCTTCTTGCGCAATAAGATTAGCAGAACTACTTACTGAGGCTGGTCTTCCAGAAGGAGTATTTAATGTAATAAATGGAGATAAAGAAGCTGTTGATGCAATTTTAGAAAACAAAGATATCAAAGCTATTAGTTTCGTAGGATCTACTCCTATTGCAAAATATATTTATGAAAATTCAGCTAAAAATGAAAAAAGAGTTCAAGCTTTGGGTGGAGCAAAAAACCATTTAGTTGTTATGCCAGATTGTGATTTAGATGGTGCAGTAAATGGTTTAATGGGTGCTGCTTATGGTTCAGCTGGAGAAAGATGTATGGCTCAATCAGTTGCAGTTGCGGTTGGAGACATCGGTGATGAACTTGTATCAAGATTATCAAAAAAAGCTGAAGCTTTAAAAGTTGGTCCTGGAATGGATAAAGCATCAGAAATGGGACCTTTAGTTACAAAAGAACATTTAGAAAAAGTTACAAGCTACGTTAATTTAGGTGTCGAGGAAGGCGCAAAGTTAGTGGTTGATGGTAGAGGTTTAAAACTTCAAGGTTATGAAAATGGTTTCTATATAGGTGGATGTTTATTTGATCATGTTAATAAAGATATGAGAATTTACAAAGAAGAAATATTTGGTCCAGTCTTATCAGTTGTTCGAGTAAAAACTTTTGAAGAAGCTGCAAAATTAATTAACGACCATGAGTATGGAAATGGAGTTAGTATTTATACAAGAGATGGTGATGCAGGCAGAACTTTTGCAAGTAAAATTCAAGTAGGTATGGTTGGTATTAACGTACCTATCCCAGTTCCAATGGCATTTCATAGTTTTGGTGGTTGGAAAAGATCATTATTCGGAGATAGCGGAATGCATGGTATGGAAGGAATAAAATTTTACACTAAACTTAAAACAGTAACATCTAGATGGCCTTCAGGTGTCCGATCAAATGCGGAATTTGTTATGCCAACAATGAAATAAAGGAAATAAATGACAAAAATATCTTTAATTGGTGCAGGCCAAATAGGTGGAACTCTTGCACATTTAATAGGAACAAAAGAATTAGTTGATGAAGTAGTTTTATTTGACGTAGCTAGCGGTATTGCAAAAGGAAAAGCATTAGATATTGCACAATCTTCATCAGTAGATGGTTTCAATGTTAGGTTTTCAGGAACTGATAACTATGAGGATATAAAAGATTCAGATGTAATAATAATTACAGCAGGTGTTCCAAGAAAACCTGGAATGAGCCGAGATGATCTTCTTGGAATAAATTTAAAAATTATTAAACAAGTTGCTGAAGGGGTAAAGAAAAATGCTCCTAACGCTTTTGTGATTTGCATCACCAATCCTTTAGATGTTATGGTTATGGCATTTCAAAAATTTTCAGGTTTGCCATCAAATAAAGTTGTTGGTATGGCAGGTATTTTAGATAGTTCGAGATTTAAATTATTTTTATCATTAGAACTAAATGTGCCAGTAAGAGAAATTGAGGCAATGGTTATGGGTGGTCATGGTGACACCATGGTTCCTATGCCAAGATTTACAAAAATTTCAGGTAAACCATTGTTGGATCTTGTAAAGGATGGAAAGATTTCTTCAGAAAGAGTTGAGGAAATTAATCAAAGAACACGAGATGGTGGTGCGGAAATAGTTAAATATTTAGAAAAAGGATCAGCCTTTTATGCACCAGCAGCTTCAGGTGTTCAAATGGCAGAAGCATATTTAAATGATCAGAAAAAATTATTACCCTGCGCTGTACAATTAAATGGAGAATATGATGTGAAAAATGTTTATGCAGGTGTTCCTGTTATGATTGGAAAAGATGGTGTGGAAAAAATTGAAGAAATTGATTTAGATGAAAAAGAAAAAAAAGAATTTATGCATTCAATAGATGCTGTAAAAGCTTTATGGGAAGCTGCATCTAAAATAGATCCTGATTTATCTAAATAATAATGAATATTCACGAGCATCAAGCTAAACAAATATTAAAAAAATATGGAGCTGTAGTTCCCGAAGGAGTATTTGCGCTTAATGTTGATGAACTTATTCAAAAAGCAAAAGCACTCAAAACTGAGAAATATGTGCTTAAAGCACAAATCCATGCTGGAGGTAGAGGAAAAGCTGGTGGTGTAAAAATTTTAAATTCTATTGAGGAACTAACAGTAGCAGCTAAAGAATTACTAGGAAAAACACTAGTTACTCATCAAACTGGCCCTGAAGGTAGAGAGGTAAAAAGATTATACGTAGAAGAATCATCAAATATAGATAAAGAATTTTACTTATCGTGCCTGGTTGATAGGGCAAGTTCTAAAATTGCATTTATATCAAGTGACCAAGGAGGGATGGACATTGAAGAAGTTGCAAGCAGTTCACCTGAAAAAATTATAACTACAAAAGTTGATGTGGTTGATGAAATTTCCGATTCAGATTGTGAAAAAATAATTAATATTTTTAATTTAAATGAAGACGCAAAAAAACAAGCAATAACATTAATTAAATCAATATATAAAATGTTTGTGAGTACTGACGCAAACATGGTTGAAGTAAATCCATTAATTTTGACAAAAGAGGAAAAAATTGTTTGTTTAGATGCAAAAGTTAATTTCGACTCTAACGCTTTATTTAGACATCCAGAAATTGTTGAATTAAGAGATTTAAATGAGGAAGATCCTACTGAGATAGAAGCTAGCAAGCATGATCTTGCATATATCAAGCTAGATGGAAGTATTGGCTGTATGGTGAATGGAGCAGGATTAGCGATGGCAACAATGGATATAATTAAATTGTATGGCAAAGAGCCAGCAAATTTTTTAGATGTAGGCGGTGGTGCATCCAAAGAAAAAGTATCTGCTGCATTAAAGATAATTCTCTCAGATAAAAATGTTAAAGGTATTTTAATTAATATTTTTGGTGGAATAATGAGATGTGATGTCCTTGCTCAAGGAGTAGTTGATGCAGCTAAAGAAATTAATATTAGTGTACCTTTGGTCGTACGATTAGCAGGTACAAATTTTAAAGAGGGAAAAGAAATTCTTGATAATTCAGGATTAAAATTAATTTCTGCAGAAAATTTAGATGATGCTGCTCAGAAAATTGTTGAGGCGATAAAATAAAATGTCAGTTTTGGTAAATAAAAACACTAAAGTAATTTGTCAGGGATTTACTGGCGCTCATGGAACTTTTCATTCAGAGCAGGCTATAAAATATGGAACCAATCTTGTTGGTGGAGTTACGCCAAAGAAAGGTGGACAAAAACATTTAGACAGACCAGTTTTTAATAGCGTTTTAGAGGCAAAAAATGAAGTAGGAGCAGATGCAACTATGATTTATGTACCTGCTAAATTTGCTGCAGCAGCAATAATTGAAGCTATTGATGCATCAATTGAACTTATTGTTTGTATAACAGAGGGAATTCCAATTCAGGATATGCTTAAGGTAAGACAAAAATTAAGTGGATCTAGTAGCAGATTAATTGGACCTAATTGTCCAGGAATAATCACACCAGATGAATGTAAAATTGGGATTATGCCAGGAAGTATTCACAAAAGAGGAAGTGTTGGAATTGTATCAAGGTCAGGAACATTGACATATGAAGCAGTAGCCCAAACAACTGAAAATGGACTTGGTCAATCAACTTGTATTGGTATTGGTGGTGATCCTATTAATGGAACAAATTTTATAGATTGTTTAGATTTATTTTTAAATGACTCTGAAACAGAATCTATTTTAATGATAGGTGAAATTGGTGGAACAGCTGAAGAAGAAGCGGCTGACTTTATAAAAAATCATAAGATTAAAAAACCAATAGTTGGATTTATTGCTGGAATTACCGCTCCTCCAGGAAGGAGAATGGGGCATGCTGGTGCCATTATATCAGGTGGCAAGGGTGGAGCTGAAGATAAAATTAAAAAAATGGAAGAATGTGGCATTACAGTTGCCAAATCACCATCAATTATTGGAAAAACTTTATTTGATAAACTGTCTAATTGAAAAAAAATATTAGAGGGATATATTAAATAAAAAGATGTCTTCATCAAAAAATCTTGATTTCGAAAAAACTTCATTTTTAAACAAATCTAATAGTGCATTTATAGAAGAAATGTATTTAAAGTTTGTAAATAAAGATGCTGATCTTCCAGAAAGTTGGGCAAATTATTTTGAGGGAATTGGTGAAGAATTAAATGTTATAGCAAAAGAAATTAATGGTCCATCATGGGGACCTACTAAAAAAAAGATTGATATTGATGAATTACAAAAAAAAATAGAAGAACAAGATAAAAATGATTTTGATAATGTCAAATTAGACACTTCAGAAAAATTTAATTTTCAATTACTTGCTGACTCAAATAAAGATTCTATTAGTGCTGTAGCATTAATTAGAGCATATAGACTAAGAGGACATTTATTAGCGGATCTTGATCCTTTAGAAATGAGAGAGTCAGAATATTTAGATGAGCTTCATCCAGATTTTTACGGTTTTAAAAAAGAAAATTACGATAAGAAAATTTTTCTAAACGGGGTAATCAATCGCAAATATGCAAACATAAGAGAAATACTTAAGTTTATGAAGAAAACCTACTGTGGAAAAATAGGTTATGAGTTCATGCATATTTCAAACCCAGATGAAAGAAAGTGGTTTAGAGACAGGATAGAACAAGACAAAAATGCACTCCAATTTACAAAAAATGGTAAAGAGGCAATTTTAAATAAATTAGTACAGGCAGAGGGATTTGAAAAATTTTTAGCTACAAAGTATGTGGGAACAAAAAGATTTGGTTTAGATGGTGGTGAAAGTTTAATACCTGCTCTTGAACAAATAATCAAAATTGGTGGCCAAAATAATATAAAAGAAGTTAAAATAGGCATGTCTCATAGAGGCAGACTTAACGTTTTGGCAAACGTTTTACAAAAATCTTATAAAAAAATTTTTAATGAGTTTGCTGGTGAGTTTAGTACCGATTCTGAAGATAGTGCTGGAGATGTAAAGTATCATCTAGGAGCATCGTCAGATAGAGAATTTGATGGAAACTCAGTACACGTCAGTTTAACAGATAATCCTTCTCATTTAGAAGCTGTTAACCCAGTTGTTTTAGGGCAAACAAGAGCTAAACAATTTTTTCATAAAGACCGTGAAAGAAATAAAGTTATACCTATTCTCATTCATGGGGATGCAGCCTTTGCTGGTCAAGGAGTTGTTGCAGAATGTTTTGCAATGTCTGGACTACCAGGACACAACACTGGAGGAACAATTCATATTATTGTTAATAATCAGATAGGATTTACTACTAGTCCAAGATTTGCTAGGTCTTCACCTTATCCATCTGATGTTGCAAAAATGGTAGAGGCACCAATTCTTCATGTTAATGGTGATGATCCAGAAGCAGTTGTTTATGCAACTAGAATAGCAACAGAATTTCGATTAAAATTTAATAGAGACGTTGTAGTAGATTTAATTTGTTATAGAAGATTTGGACACAATGAGGGAGATGAGCCTTCATTTACTCAACCTTTAATGTATAAAAAAATTAGATCTCATCCCAGTGTTTACAAAATTTATGGAAATAAATTAGTAAACGAAAAATCTATTACTGAAGAATTATTAAATCAAAATGTTAAATCATTTAAAGATTTACTTGATGAACAATATAAAAGTGCAAAAGATTATAAACCTAAAATAGAATGGTTTGAGGGAACATGGTCAAGATATAAGCCTGAAAAAGGTAAAGATAAAAGGGGCATAACAGGTTTTGACGAAAATAAATTAAAAATAATTTCAGATAAAATAAATGGTATTCCTGAGGAAAAAAATATTCATAAGACTATATCTAAAATATTTAATGCCAGAAAAGAAAGTATCGAAAAAGGTACTGGAATCGATTGGTCTTCAGCAGAAGCTCTTGCTTTTGGATCTTTGCTGGAAGAGGGATATCCAGTTAGACTTGTAGGACAAGACTCTGGAAGAGGAACATTTAGTCAACGACATTCTGTACTGAGAAATCAAATAGATAATTCTAGGTATATTCCCCTTAATAATATTTCTAAAAATCAAAAGCAATTTGAAGTAGTAGATAGTTTTTTATCAGAACTTGCGGTTTTAGGTTTTGAATATGGTTATAGTCTAGTAGAACCAAACACACTTACTCTTTGGGAAGCACAATTCGGTGACTTTGCTAATGGAGCTCAAGTAGTAATTGATCAATTTATTGCATCTGGTGAGAGAAAATGGAATAGAGCATCTGGTATAGTAATGTTGTTGCCTCATGGATATGAAGGACAAGGACCAGAACATTCTTCAGCAAGATTAGAAAGATTTTTACAACTATGCTCAAACGATAATATGCAAGTAATGAACTGCACAACTCCAGCAAATTATTTTCATGCTTTAAGAAGACAAATGCATAGGAGTTTTAGAAAGCCACTAATCATAATGACACCAAAATCATTATTAAGAAATAAGTATTGTGTTTCAAATTTAGAGGATTTTAACAAAAAAAATACTTTCCACAGAGTGCTGTGGGATCATGCTATAGATCCTAAGTCTAAAGGATTTATTAAACTAAAAGAAAGTTCTAAAATAAGAAAAGTAATTCTTTGTTCTGGAAAAGTATATTTTGATTTGTTAGATGCCAGAGAAAAGCTTAAAAGAGATGATGTAGTGATGTATAGAATTGAACAATTGTATCCTTTTCCAGCAAAAGCTTTGGTTAAGGAGTTAAAACCATACGCTAAAAATGCTGAATTCTTTTGGTGTCAAGAAGAACCAAAAAATATGGGTGCTTGGTTTTCAGTTAGAGATTATATCCAATGGACATTAGACACTTTAAAGGCTAATAATAATAAAATTTCTTATATAGGAAGAAGCCCAGACGCAACTCCTGCAACAGGATATGCCAAAAGGCATAATTCTCAACAACAAGAAATAATTAACAAGGTATTTGATTAATTTTAATGAGTGAAAAAATTGTAGTTCCAGCTCTTGGTGAAAGTATAACAGAAGCGACTGTTGCAAAATGGTTAAAAAACGCAGGTGATGCAGTTGAAGCGGATGAGCCTATTGTAGAACTTGAGACAGACAAAGTAAACTTAGAAGTGCCATCTCCAATTTCTGGTGTGTTAACTGAGATAAATTCACAAGATGGATCAGTCGTTGAAGTAGGAGCATTATTAGGTTCTGTATCAGCAGAAGGTGGAGAGGTTAAATCTGCGCCAAAAATCCAAAAAGAAATCAAGCAAGAGGAAATAGTTCCTGCAGAGAGCAATGTAATAAAATTAGATGCAAATAAAAAAGAACCAAAAGTATTTGAAGAAAAAGAGATAGAAAAACCCAAAGAGAAACCTTTGGTTTTAACTGAGGAAGTTAAACCAGATGTTGCTCCAAAAAGAGATATTAATCCAACCTTGTCTCCAGCAGTGAGAAAAATAGTAACTGAAAATAATATTGATATTAATTCAATTCAAGGTTCAGGAAAAGATGGAAGAGTTTTAAAAGGAGATTTAATAAGTTTGATGGGTGCAAATCCAAAACCATCTGAAAGAAAAATTCAATATGGTGAAGAAGAACGAATTAAGATGACTAGGTTGAGACAAACTATTGCAAAAAGATTAAAGCAAGCTCAAGAGAATGCTGCTCTTTTAACAACATTTAACGAGGTTGATATGAGCAGTGTAATGGAAATGAGGAAAGAAAATCAAGAGGATTTCCAATCTCGTTATGGGATAAAATTAGGATTTATGTCTTTCTTTGTTAAAGCATGTGTAGTTGCTTTAAAAAATTTCCCTGCCGTGAATGCTGAAATAGATGGTGATGAGATTATCTATAAAAACTATTACAATATTAGTTTTGCTGTTGGAACAGATAAAGGCTTAGTTGTTCCAGTTCTAAGAAATGCAGATGAATCGTCTTTTGCTGATATAGAAAAAAATATTAAAGAAATTTCAGAAAAAGCTCGAGATGGAAAGCTAACAATTGAAGATCTTCAAGGAGGAACATTTACAATAAGTAATGGAGGTGTGTATGGGTCTATGCTTTCAACTCCAATACTAAATTTACCTCAATCTGGTGTGTTGGGCATGCATAATATAGTAGAAAGACCTGTTGTTGTAGATGGTGAAATCAAAATAAGACCAATTATGTATTTAGCATTATCATATGATCATAGAATTATTGATGGAAAAGAATCTGTATCTTTCCTTAAAATGATTAAAGAAAACTTAGAAGACCCTAGAAGGTTGTTTTTAGATATTTAAATGTCAGAAAAATTTCAAGCTGTAGTTATTGGAGGTGGACCGGGTGGTTATGTCTGTGCAATCAGACTTGCTCAATTAGGATTAAAAACTGCATGTATAGAGTCTAGAGGGTCTCTGGGAGGTACTTGTTTAAACGTTGGTTGTATCCCATCAAAAAGCTTACTTAATCTGTCTGAAGAATTTCATAAAGTAAAAAATTTAGCAAACAAAGGTATAGAAGTTGGTGAAGTAAAATTAAATTTAGACAAAATGATGAAAAGCAAAGATAAAGCTGTAACAGTTCTTACCAAAGGTGTTGAATTTCTTTTGAAAAAAAACAAAGTTACTTATTTTAAAGGACACGGAAGTTTTAAATCAAAAAATGAAATTTTAATAAAGGATGATAAAAATAAAGAAACTGTCATCCAATCAGAAAAAACAGTTATTGCAACAGGATCAGTTCCAGTTTCATTACCAGGAATAGAAATAGATGAGAAAACAATTGTCTCATCAACAGGTGCCTTAAAGTTAGAAAAGGTACCTAAGAAAATGGTTGTAGTAGGAGGAGGCTATATAGGATTGGAGATGGGATCTGTATGGTCTAGACTTGGAGCAGAGGTGCAAGTTGTTGAATTTTTAGATCATATTACACCTGGAATGGATAAAGAAATTTCTTCAGAATTTATGAAAATTTTAAAAAAACAGGGTATGAAATTTAATATGCAAAATAAAGTTGAAACAATTAAAAAAAATGCAGCAGGTGCAGTAGTTTCAACAGTAGATAAAGATGGTAATAAAAATAATTTTGAGTGCGATGTTGTTTTAATCTCTGTTGGCAGAAAACCCAATACAGATGGTTTAAATTTAGAATCTGTAGGAGTAGATCTTGATGAAAGAAATAGAATTAAAACTGATAAAATTTTTAAGACTAACGTTGAAAACATTTATGCAATAGGCGATGTAATTGTTGGTCCAATGCTTGCACACAAAGCGGAGGACGAAGGTATAGCAGTTGCAGAAAACATAGTTGGTCAATCTGGACATGTAAATTATGATACAATTCCAGGAGTAGTTTATACAACACCAGAAGTAGCATCAATCGGTAAAACTGAGGAACAATTAAAAGAATTAAATAAAAAATATAAAGTAGGGAAATTTTCGTTTATGGCCAATTCAAGAGCCAAGGCCATAGATGATGCAGAAGGTTTTGTTAAAATTTTAGCTGATGAGCAAACAGATAAAGTATTAGGTGCACATATAATTGGACCTCATGCAGGAGAATTAATTGCAGAGATTGGTGTTGCAATGGAATTTGGTGCAAGTGCAGAAGATATCGCCCGAACTTGTCATGCTCATCCAACGTTTTCTGAAGCAGTTAAAGAAGCTGCTTTATCAGTAGATAAAAGAGCAATACACTCTTAATTTTTTTTCATATTATAAAAATATGAAATATCCGATTCTCGTACCAAATATTTTTAATCATCCATTTACTTATGAAAGTAATTTAACTCTTAAAGTTGGAGATTATGTAATGGTACCTTTTGGAAAATCAAAAATTACTGGTGTTGTTTGGGACGAATTTGAAAAAAATAATAATAAAAATTTTAAGACTAAAAAGGTAATCAAGAAATTAAACGTTACTCCATTAAAAAAAAATACAATTAATTTTTTAAATTGGTTTGCAGAATATAATCTTATACCAAAAGGTATGGCATTAAAGTTAGTGCTCTTAAGTAGTGATGCGGTAGAGAACAAAGAAACTCAACTTTATCAAATATTTGATAGCAAAATTAAGCAAAACTTAATCAAGCTGTCTAGTGATCAAAATAAATCTCTAAAAAAAATGAATGTTTCAAATAAAAAATTTAGAGTTCATGTTTTACAAGGCACAACTGGATCAGGAAAAACTTTAGTTTATTTTGAAGCATTAAAACCACTGATAGAGAAGGGTTTTCAAGGATTAATTTTATTACCAGAAATAGGTTTAACTAGTCAGTTTGAACAAAAATTTTTAGAATATTTTGGTTTTAAGCCCGCAGTTTGGCATTCAGGTATTTCAAAAAAAAAGAAAGAATTAATTTGGAGTGGCGTTTCTAATGGTAAATTAAAAATAATTATTGGTGCAAGATCTTCGTTATTTTTACCATTTAAAAAATTAGGAATGATAATTGTTGATGAGGAACATGATCAATCATTTAAACAAGATGAAGGCATAACCTACAATGCTCGTGATATGGCAATTTCTAGAGCATCTTTTGAAAACATTCCAATAAATTTGATTACTGCTGTTCCTTCAATAGAAACTTTTGAAAATATTAAAAAGGGTAAATACGAGGTTTCTAGATTAAATGAAAGATATCAAAACGCAGCTTTACCTAATTATGAAATTATTAATTTAAATAATACCAAACTTGAAAAACAATCATGGCTATCAAATAAAATTATTGAAAAAGTTAATTTACATTTGGAAAAAAAAGATCAAGTTCTGTTTTTTTTAAATAGAAGAGGTTTTTCTCCAAATGCTTTATGCAATAAGTGTTTTACAAGTTTTACATGTCCAAATTGTAGTATCAATTTAGTTTATCATAAAAATAAAAATAACTTATTATGCCATTATTGTGGATATAAATCTGATCTTAAAAGGAACTGTACAAAAGAAGGCAATTGTGAATTTATTTTTAGTGGCCCTGGTGTTGAGAGAATTTCAGAAGAGGTCAAAAGAAAATTTCCTGGAAAAAAAATAGAGATTTTTTCAAGTGATACAATGAATAAAAAAGATTCTAAAGAAAAAATAGATAAAATTATTAATAATGAAACGCATATTTTGGTTGGAACTCAATTAATTTCAAAAGGTTTTCATTTTCCAAGCTTAAATTGCATTGTAGTTGTTGATATCGATCTTTCATCTCAAGGACATGATTTAAGAGGTGCAGAAAAAAATTTGCAGCTTTATCATCAACTTTCAGGACGTGCAGGAAGAACAGGAAAGCCAGCAATGGTATATTTTCAAACTTATGAAAATAATACTAAGATGATTTCAGAAATTACAAGTAAAAATCCAGATATTTTTTTAGAAAGAGAACTAGAGATAAGAAAAAAAAATAAACTACCTCCATTTCAAAGGTTTATTTCTTTAATCTTAACGGGAGATAATGAAATTAAATTAGAAAAAGAAGCTATTAATTTTAAAAATTTTATTGAAAATAAAATTGAAGGAAAAATATTAGGGCCAGTGAATGCTCCATTATTTAGATTAAACAGAAAATTTAGAATTAGATTTTTAATTAGAGGCTTAAAATCCATGAAACTACAAAGTTCTCTTGCAAAAATTATTCCAAAATATAAATTTTCTTCTGGAATAAAACTTTCAGTTGATGTTGATCCAATTAACTTCAATTAATCGCAAAAAAGAGGCCTTTTTTACGAATCCGCTACTTGAAGACAAAAGGGTCATATGCTATTTAGGGCGTGATTTTTAAATAATCTTCAACATTATAGAGGAACCAAGTTGAGTAAAGACACCGGATTTTCAATAACTTCAGCTGAAAGGTATTCTCTTGCGCTTTTTGAACTTTCAGAGGAAAACAATCTTTTAAGTCAGATCGAAGATCAGTCTTCATCTATTCTTAATTTAATTGATCAAAGTGAAGATTTTTCTAATTTGATTAAAGATCCAACTACAAGCCAAGAAGATTTACTAAAAGTAATCAATACAATCTCTGAAAATAATAAATTTGAGTCTTTATTTAAAAATTTTTTAAGTTTCTTAATTCAAAAAAGACGTTTCTTTTTTATTGAACGTATCCTTAAAAGCTTTATCGAAATTTGTTCAAGAAAAAGAGGTGAACTTAAGGCAGAATTAAAATCAGCAAAAGAATTATCTAATGAAGAAATTGCAAAAATTACAGAGGAGTTAACAAAAAATTTTAGCTCAAAAATAAAATTAAACTACAAACATGATGAAAGTTTAATAGGAGGTTTGGTAGTACAAGTAGGAAGTACTATGGTCGATACCTCAATTAAAAATAAATTACAACAAATCGAAAATAGAATGATAGAGGCATAAATGGAAATAAATCCTTCAGAAGTTACAAAAATATTAAAAGAACAAATTAAAAATTTTGGTGATAAAGCAGAAGTTACAGAAGTTGGTCAAGTTTTATCAGTTGGAGACGGTATTGCAAGGATTTATGGTTTGGATAATGTTCAAGCTGGTGAAATGGTAGAGTTCGCAGATGGTTCAAAAGGTATGGCTCTAAACTTAGAAAGTGAAAACGTTGGTGTTGTAATTTTTGGTGATGACAGAAATGTTAAAGAGGGGGATGTAGTAAAAAGAACTGGTAATATTGTTGATACTCCAGTTGGAAAAGAATTATTAGGAAGAGTAGTTGATGGTTTGGGAAATCCTATCGATGGAAAAGGACCATTAGATAAAGGAATTAAAAAAAGCAGGGTGGAAGTTAAAGCACCTGGTATTATTCCACGACAATCAGTAAGTGAACCAATGCAAACTGGTCTTAAATCAATTGATAGTCTAGTTCCGATTGGAAGAGGGCAAAGGGAATTAATTATCGGCGATAGACAAACTGGTAAAACAGCAGTTGCAGTAGATGCAATTATTAATCAAAAAAAAATCAATGAATCTGGTGATGAAAAACAAAAACTGTATTGTATATATGTTGCAGTTGGACAAAAAAGATCAACAGTAAGACAAATTCAAAAAACATTAGAAGAAGCTGGAGCTATGGAGTACACAACAATCGTTGCTGCTACTGCATCTGACTCTGCTCCTTTACAATTCTTAGCACCGTATACAGGTTGTACGATGGGTGAGTATTTTAGAGATAATGGAATGCATGCGTTAATAATTTATGATGATTTGTCTAAACAAGCAGTTGCTTATAGACAAATGTCATTGCTATTAAGAAGACCCCCGGGACGTGAAGCTTATCCTGGAGATGTATTTTATCTTCATAGTAGATTACTTGAAAGAGCAGCTAAATTAAGTGACGAACATGGTGGTGGATCACTTACTGCACTGCCAATTATTGAAACACAAGGTGGAGACGTATCCGCGTTCATTCCTACTAACGTTATTTCAATTACAGATGGACAAATTTTCCTTGAAACAGAACTATTTAACCAAGGTATAAGACCTGCAATTAACGTAGGTTTATCAGTATCTAGGGTTGGTTCATCAGCTCAAACTAAAGCGATGAAAAAAGTTTCTGGTTCAATGAAACTAGAGCTAGCACAATACAGAGAAATGGCAGCTTTTGCTCAATTTGGATCTGATTTAGATGCATCTACTCAGCAACTTTTGAATAGAGGCTCTAAGTTAACTGAGCTTTTAAAACAAAAACAATATTCACCGATGACTGTTGCAGAACAAGTTATTTCAGTATTTTGTGGAGTGAAAGGTTATCTTGATGATATTGATTTAAAAGATGTTGCTGAATTTGAGAGCAAGATTATTGAAAAATGTAAATCAGATAAGCCTGAAATAATCGAGTCAATTTTAACTTCAGGAAAACTTGAGGAAGATAAAGAAAAATTACTTGTTGAGGTAATCACTCAATTAAAAGGAAATTTTAAATCTTAATAATTTATGGCAAGTTTAGACGACCTAAAAAAAAGAATAGCTAGTGTAAAGTCTACACAAAAAATTACTAAAGCTATGAAAATGGTTGCAGCAGCTAAATTAAGAAGAGCTCAAGAAAGCGCTGAGAAGGGAAGACCTTATTCTGAAAAAATGAATAATGTTATTTTAAATTTATCAAATGGTATATCTGATAAAGAAAATGCACCAAAGTTACTGTCAGGTACTGGTCAGGAAAAAACTCATCTTTGTGTGGTGATGACTTCTGATAGAGGTTTATGTGGCGGATTTAATTCTAATATTATTAAAAAAGCTAAAAGTTATTTTTTAAAAATTTTAGATGAAGGTAAGGAACTTAAAATTATTACAGTAGGCTCAAAGGGAAATGATCAACTAAAAAGAGTTTATGGTGACAAAATAGTTGAAAATATTTCTTTCAAAGAGTCTAAAAATGCAAATTATTTCGATGCTGACAAAGTTGGGAAAATGGTAATTGAAAAATTCGAAGCAGGTGAATTTGATGTTTGTACAATTTTTTATAACCAATTTAAAAATGTAATTACTCAAATTCCTCAAGCACAGCAAATTATCCCTTTAAATAATGAGGGAGAAGAAAGTAGCTCAGAAGAAAGTTACGAATTTGAACCAGATGAAGATGAAATTTTAAGCAATTTATTGCCAAAGAATATTTCTACGCAAATATTTAAAGCAATGTTAGAGAATTCAGCTAGCGAGCAAGGGTCTAGAATGAGTGCAATGGATAATGCAACCCGAAACGCAGGTGAAATGGTTGACAAACTTACTATCGAATATAATAGAAGTCGTCAGGCAGCAATTACAAAAGAACTAATAGAAATCATATCAGGAGCAGAAAGTTTATAATTATGAGCAAAGGAATAATCACACAAGTTATTGGAGCGGTAGTAGACGTAAAATTTGATGGTGAACTACCAGAAATTTTAACAGCATTGGAATGTAAAAATGGTGATAACAGACTAGTTTTAGAGGTAGCACAACACTTAGGTGAAACCACTGTTAGAACAATTGCTATGGATGCCACTGAAGGATTAAAAAGAGGTGATGAAGTTACCAACACAAATGCTCCTATTCAAGTTCCGGTTGGGCCTGAAACTCTTGGAAGAATTATTAATGTAATTGGTGAACCAATTGACGAAAGAGGCGAAGTTAAAACTAAAGAAAGTTGGCCAATTCATAGAGCTGCACCTGAATTTAATGACCAATCAACAGAAACTGAAATCCTTGTAACAGGTATTAAAGTAATTGATTTGCTTGCACCGTATGCAAAAGGTGGAAAGATTGGATTATTTGGTGGAGCAGGAGTAGGAAAAACAGTTTTAATTATGGAATTAATTAATAACGTTGCAAAAGCTCATGGTGGTTTTTCAGTTTTCGCGGGAGTTGGAGAGAGAACTAGAGAAGGAAACGACCTTTATCATGAAATGATTGAGTCTGGAGTAATTAAAAAAGAAGGAGCTGGTTCAAAAGCTGCTTTAGTTTATGGGCAGATGAATGAACCTCCTGGAGCAAGAGCAAGAGTTGCACTTACAGGGTTAACTGTAGCTGAATACTTTAGAGATCAGGAAGGTCAGGACGTACTTTTCTTTGTAGATAACATTTTTAGATTTACTCAGGCAGGATCAGAGGTTTCAGCTTTGTTGGGAAGAATTCCATCTGCTGTTGGATATCAACCGACATTAGCTACTGATATGGGTAACCTACAAGAAAGAATTACGACTACAAACAAAGGGTCAATCACATCTGTACAAGCAATTTATGTACCTGCTGATGATTTAACAGACCCCGCTCCAGCAACATCGTTTGCTCACTTGGATGCAACGACTGTACTTTCAAGACAAATTGCAGAAATCGGTATTTATCCTGCTGTAGATCCACTTGATTCTACATCAAGAATTTTAGATCCAAGAATTGTTGGAGATGAACATTATAGAGTAGCAAGAGATGTTCAACGAATTCTACAATCATATAAATCACTACAAGATATTATAGCTATTCTTGGTATGGATGAGTTGTCAGAAGAAGATAAATTAGTTGTAGCAAGAGCAAGAAAAATCCAGAGATTTTTATCTCAACCATTCTTTGTTGCAGAAGTATTCACTGGTTCTCCAGGAAAACTAGTTGATCTTGACTCAACGATCAAAGGTTTTGATGCAATCTGTAAAGGTGAGTATGACCACTTACCTGAAGCTGCTTTTTATATGGTTGGAACAATTGAAGAAGCTATAGAAAAAGCTAAGAAAATGGAACAAGAAGCTGCTGCTTAATGAGCGAAGAGTTTAAAGTTGAAATAGTAAATCCTGAAAAATCTTTTTTAGTAAAAGATGATGTTTCAGAAGTTGTGGTCCCTGCTTTTGAAGGAGAGATGGGAATATTGAAGGATCATATTTCTATTATTTCCTTTTTAAAACCTGGGATAATTAAGATTTTATCAAAATCAGGTGATGAAAATTACTATGTTGAAGATGGGATTGTTGAGTTTAAAAATAACAATCTGTCTATTTTAACAAGTACAATTTTTAATCTTGCTGATATGGATAAATCAAAGCAACAAGATTTACTTAAACAGGCAGAAGAAGAGGCTAATAAAACCGATATTAACGATCAATCTAAATATTTAGCAGATCAAAAAGTTGAAGTTTTAAAAACTCTAAATTAATTTTTTAACTTTTTCTTTAAGTTCTTTGTAAACATGATGTTTAAAATCAACAACAACATCAGTAATTAAATCTAAGTCAATCCACTTCCAATCTAAAAATTCTGGATTAGATGTATTAATATTTATTTCATTATCATTTCCAATAAATCGCATTAAAAACCATTTTTGCTTCTGACCTTTGTACTTACCTTTCCAAATAATACCTAGTAATCTATCAGGTAAATCATAGGTTAATGTACCATCTAATTCTTTTATAAGTTCTACGCTTTTGATACTTGTTTCTTCTTCTAGTTCTCTAAATGCAGCTTTTAAATTATCCTCTCCCTCATCAACACCACCCTGAGGCATTTGCCAAAAATTTTTAGGATTATCTATTCTTTTTGCTACGAATACTTTATTTTCTTTATTTAATAACACAATTCCGACCCCACTTCTCAGTGGTAAATCTTTTAAATTTTTATTCATATTATCCGTTAAGTAACTTAATAGCGTAGTTTAATTGATTATCAGTATCAGTTTTTATTCTAAAATCATCACCTTCTTCATTTACTTCAATATCTGGTCTAACACCTACTTCAGAAATAGATTTTCCAGAAGGTAAGTAATATTTTGCAACAGTTAATCTGATAGCTCCACGATTTTTTAAAGGAATTATTGATTGGACCGAACCTTTACCAAAGCTATTTTCGCCAATGATAATTGCTCTTTTGTGATCTTTTAAAGCTCCAGCAACAATTTCAGATGCCGATGCTGAACCATAATTAATTAAAACCAATAATGTTTTTCCATCAGTAATATCTCCTTTTTTTGCAAACCATTTTCTATTTTCAGATTTTTTTCTACTTTTTGTTGAAACTATTTCTCCATTTTCTAAAAAAAAATCTGTTATTTTTATTGCTTGAGATAAAAGACCCCCAGGATTATTTCTTAAATCTAAAATAAATGAATTTAAGTTTTTATTTTTTTTAAGTTTTTTAATTTTTTTTTCTATTTGATCACTACTGTTATCATTAAATGAAGTAAGCCTGATGTATCCAATACTTTCATCTATAATTTCAGATTTTACAGATTGAACCTGAATAACTTCTCTTATGATATTAAATGTTAAAGCTTTTCTTTCACCTCTTCGTCTTACTGTTAACTCTATTCCAGAACCTACAGGTCCTCTCATTAAATCAACAGCTTCACTTAATGATTTTCCTTGAACTTGAGCATCATTTATTTTTACTATGTAATCACCAGCTTTTAATCCAGCTCTGGATGCAGGTGTATCATCTATTGGTGAAATTACTTTTACCACACCAGCCTCCATACTAACTTCAATTCCTAGTCCACCAAACTCACCACTGGTTTCTGTTTGCATTTCATCAAAAATTTTAGGGGACATGTAGGATGAATAAGGATCTAAGGATTGTAAAAGTCCATTAATCGCAGAATCCATGCTTTCAGATTGATTGAACTCATCAACATATTCTTTATTAATTTTTTCTAGAACCTCACCGAAGAGATCGATTTTTTTATAAATATCAATTTCGGCTGAAATAACTGTTTTATTTAAATAAAAAACAGAGAAAAGAATTAATAATAAAAATTTAATTTTTTTCATATCATCACTTTTTCTTTTGGAATTAGCTCTGACCAAATTTTTTCTAATTCATAAAACTTTCTTTTTTCTGGGTGAAAAATATGAACAATCAAATCAATTCCATCAACAAGTTTCCATTCTCCACTTTCTTTACCTTCAATTTTTGAGTCTTTTACACCGTTATTTTTAAGTTTTTCTAAAACTTGTTCTGATAAAGATTGGATATGTCTAGATGAAGTTCCACTTGCTATGATCATGTAATCAGCCATAGAACTTTTGTCTTTAAGATCAATAGTTACGATGTCTTGAGCTTTATTGAGATCTAGTGTGTTGATTACAATTTCTTTTAAGTCTGAAATTTTGTCCATTAATTGATTTTAGATTATCAAATTTTTCTTAATTGAGAAGATGAAATGTTGACTTTATTAAACTCAATAAACTCTAGATTGGCCTTACTAAGTTGCTTAAATGTCTTTGATTTTAAAGAATTTTTTTTATACCCATGTCTATCAAAAACTAGAATGTTACATTTTTGTGAAATTAATTTAGATTTATGCCATTTATGAAAATTAATAAGGTTGTCGGCACCCATTAAAAAATAAATTTCAATATTTTTATCTTTTTTTAAATGATTGATTAAATTTATAGTTTTATTTGATTTAATAATTTTTTCATAAAATTTAACCTTAATAAATGAATTTGTACTAATTATTTTTTTACAATATTTAATTCTGTCAGCAACAGATGTCTTGCTCTCTATTTTAAATGGATTTTTTTTTGTAATTGCCCAAATAATTTTTTTGAGTTTAAATCTTTTTTTTGCTTCCTTAGAAATTGCTAAATGTCCTTTGTGAGCAGGATCAAACGATCCGCCCAATACACCAATTTTTATTTTTGTGTTATTCAATTTAATTTCTTATTTTACCATTACTAGTAATTTCATATTTATATGAAATCAATTGATTTAAACCCACAGGACCTCTCGGCGGTAGTGTATTAGTAGAAATACCAACTTCTCCACCAAATCCAAATTCACCACCATCAGCAAATTGAGTTGAAGTATTATGCATTGCAATTGAGCTTTTAACATTTTTTAAGAAATATTTTGCTGTTTTTTTATTTTTTGTAATGATGGAGTCAGTGTGCATAGTTCCGTATTTATTAATATGCTTAATTGCCTCTTCAGAATTTTTAACAACTTTAACAGATATTATTGATGCTAAATATTCAGTTGACCAATCTTTTTCTTTTGCAGGATATACTTGGCCTTTATAATAACTCTTCAAAATCTTATCGCCAATTATTTTACAACCACTATTTTCAAGTGCCTGCAAAATAGGATTACTAAATTTTTTGACTATATTTTTATGAATAAGAATAGTTTCAGTCGCGCCACAAATACTTGTATTTCTTAATTTAGCGTTATAGACAACTTCTTTAGCCATTTTTAATTCTGCATCTTTATCTATATAAGTATGACAAAGCCCCTCTAAGTGGCCAATTATAGGTACTTTGGATAATTCTAAAACTTTTTTAACTAAATTTTTTCCTCCACGAGGTATGATGACATCGATATATTTTTTCATTTTAGAAAGCATAATATCCACAAGCCTTCTTTGTTTTGAATCGATAAATTGTATAAAGTTTTCATCAACTTTATTTTTTTTAAGTGCTTTTCTAAACAAATTAGCTAAAGCTTTATTTGAATTTATGGCCTCAGAGCCTCCTTTCAAAATCACTACATTTCCAGATTTAAAACAAAGACTAGCAACATCTGAAGTTACATTTGGTCTACTTTCATAAATAACCCCAATAACTCCAATTGGTATTGAAACTCTTTTAATATTCAAACCATTAGGTCTTTTCCATTTTTCTAAAGTGCTATCTATAGGATCCCTTAATTTAGCTATTTTTAAAATAGAATTTATAATTCCATCTAATTTATTTTCATTTAAATGAAGTCTTTTGATTAAGTTTTCTTTTAACCCTTTTTTTCTTGCGTAATTAATATCTTTTGAATTTTGATTAATAATAAATTTTTTTTCATTCTTAATTAATTTCGCGTAATCATTTAAGACTTTATTTTTTACATCAGTTGTAACTTTATACTCACTAGCTTTTCGAGCTTTTATTCCAATTAAATTCATATATTTAATCATTTAAATTTCCACCATATCATCTTTATGAATAACTTCTGATTTTGCAACATAGCCTAATAATTTTTCAATTTCATTAGAGTGATGACCCATAATTTTAGTCACCTCATCAGAAGTAAAGGAACTTAACCCTCTAGCACATTCGTTATTTTTTTTATCCAATACTTTAATATGATCACCTTTGTTAAATCTTCCCGAAACTTTTTTAATTCCTGCTGCTAACAAACTTTTTCCAGATTTTAATGCTTTTTTAGCACCATCATCAATTATTAAAGCTCCTTTAGGTGCTACAGAACTTATTATCCATTTTTTTCTAGCATCTAACTTTGAAATTTTTGGACTAAACCAGGTGCAGTTATTTTTTTCAATTATTTTTGAGATAGGATTTGAATATAGTCCATTTGCAATAACCATACTAGTACCAGCAAGCTGACATATTTTTGCTGCTTCAATTTTTGTATGCATACCACCACTTCCATATTCATTTACGCCTTTAATATAAATTTTTTTTAGATCTTTTTTTAGGTCATCAATTTTTTTTATAAGTTTAGCATCCTTAAAAATTTTAGGATTTTTTGTATACAAACCATCAACGTCAGATAATAAAATTAAGGTATCTGCGTTTGTAATTTGCGCAACCCTAGATGCTAATCTATCATTATCTCCATATTTTATTTCACTCGTTGCAATAGTGTCATTTTCATTTACTACAGGAATAAAACCAAGTTCAAAAAGATTATCAAAAGTTCGTTTTGCATTGAGAGATCTTCTTCTTTCCTCAGTATCTTCTAATGTAAGCAAAATCTGAGAAATATTTAATTTATACTTTGAGAAAGTTTGTGAAAATAAATTCATCAACTCTATTTGACCAATAGAAGCAATAGCTTGACTCTTATCTAATTTGATATTTTTTTTGTTATAATTCATTTTCTTGCAACCCAAAGCAATAGCACCAGAGCTAACAATAACTACTTTTTGATTTTTATTTCTTAATTTTTTAATATCTTTTGCAAAACTAGATAACCATTGTTTCCTAATTTTTTTATTTTGATCAACCAGGAGAGATGATCCAATTTTGATAACAATTATTTTAGAGTTTTTAAGATACATAAGACAAAAGCTTTGCTTTAATTTTTGATACAGATTCTTTTTCCAGAGTTGTCATTGTCATAATCTCACAATTTTTACCCTTTGAAAAATGATCTATAACTTCATTTACTGTTTCTTCATCAATCAAATCGACTTTATTAAGCACAATTAATTCTTTTTTTTCTAATAACTTTGCACTGTAGCTTTTTAATTCATTTTTCACCTGATTATAAGACTCATTAAGATCTAAGTTGGTGACATCAATTAAGTGCAGTAAAGACTTACATCTCTCTATATGTTTTAAAAATTGTATCCCTAACCCTATACCTTCGTGAGCACCTTCAACTAATCCTGGAATATCTGCAATGGTAATTTCTTTATCATCGTAAGAAGCCACGCCAAGGTTTGGATTAATAGTTGTAAATTTGTAATTTGCAATTTTTGGACTTGCGTTTGTTAATGCTGCTAACAAACTTGATTTTCCTGCATTTGGCAATCCAATAATACCGATATCAGCAATTGTTTTTAATTGAAGCCATATTGTAAATTCTTCTCCGATAGTGCCTTTAGTAAATTTTCTTGGAGCTCTATTTGTAGAACTTTTAAATCTTGTGTTTCCCAAACCTCCTTTTCCACCAGCAGCTGCAACATATTCTTCACCTTTTTTATTAAAATCAAAAAGAAGAGTTTTGTTATCTTCTTCAAATACCTGTGTACCTAGAGGAACTTTTAAAATTAAATCTTCACCACCTTTTCCAGTTCGGTTTTGACCAGAACCATTTTCTCCACGTTCGGCTTTGTGGTGTTGTTGATATCGATAATCAATAAGGGTATTTAAATTTTCCTCTGACTTCAAAATAATTGATCCACCTTTCCCACCGTCCCCACCATCTGGTCCGCCAAACTCAACATATTTCTCTCTTCTAAAACTAGGAGATCCATCTCCACCGTTTCCAGCTTTAATATAAATTTTAACTTGATCGAGAAATTTCATAATACAACATTTATTTTAATTGGTTGTACTATTAATTGGGCTTTACAGAAACGAAAGTTCTATCTGATTTAGATTTTTTGAAAACAACTTTCCCTTTAACAACTGAAAATATTGAATGATCTTTACCCATACCAACATTTTCACCTGGAAAAATCTTAGTTCCTCTTTGTCTAACAATTATGTTTCCAGGAATTACGGTTTCACCACCATACTTTTTTACGCCAAGTCTTCTACCGGCACTATCTCGTCCGTTTCGTGATGATCCACCTGCTTTTTTTGTTGCCATAATTTACCTAATAACTATTTGCTTACTGCTTCCTTAACTTCTTCTTTTTTTGAAGTTTTGGAAATTTTTTCAGCTTCTGATAACACTTTACCATCTTTTGAAAAAATTTTGTTAATTCTTATCATAGAATATTGTTGTCTATGCCCATTTTTTCTTCTTGAATTTTGTCTTCTTCTTTTTTTAAAAATTAAAATAGTTCTATTTTTGCTATTTTTAATTAAATCAGCCTCTACTTTTGCGCCCTCAACATTTGGAGTTCCAATTTCAATTGATTTATCATCACCGTATGCCAAGATTTCATTAAACTCTATTTTAGTCTCAGGCTTAGAGTCTGGTAGTTTTTCAATCTTTAGAATTTCTCCAGATTTTACTTTATACTGTTTTCCACCTGTTTTTATTACTGCGTATGACATAGTATGATTTAATTTAAAGTTACCGCAATATAGTTGTAGCCAGCCTTTAGTCAAGCCGAATTAATTAGAAATTATCCTTAAAATCTCTTAATTTTGAAAAGGTTTTAACATCTTTTGCTCTTAAAAATATATTACACTCCAATTCCTCTTTTAAAGTTGAGGGTATCGTAGGAATTCCATTTTCTCTTAATTTTTCTATTTTTTCTATTTTTTTTTGTAAATCTTTGTTTTCGGAATCATATTTTTTGCAAAATTTTGCATTGTTAAGAGTGTATTCATGACCACAATAAATTTTTGTGTCTTTTGGTAATAATTTAATTTTGTTTAAAGATTCAAACATTTCCTCATAAGAACCTTCGAATATTCTTCCACAACCAAGTGAGAAAAGTGTATCTCCGGTAAAAACTATTTTTTCTTTAAAAAAATTAAAACAAATATGGCCTGAAGTATGTCCAGGTATATGCATAATTTTAGCTTCAAAGTTTTCGGCTTTCCATATTTGATTATTTTCTAACAATATGTCTATCTCTGGTATTCTTTTCGAGTCTCCTTTAAAACCCACAACAACTGATCCATATTTTTTTTTTAATTCTTGATTTCCTCCAATATGATCATGGTGATGATGAGTATTGAGAATGTATTTTAATTTTATATTTTTATTCTTTAGGAAATTTATTATTGGCTCAGCCTCACTGGGATCTACAATACACGCAGAATTGTTACTTTCGTCTACTATTAAATAGCTATAGTTGTCTTGAAGACAAGGTATAATTTCAATACGCATTTTATTTTTCTATCAAAAATATACCAAGATCTGCAAACAAATTTTTAACGCCTAAATTACTCTCATTTATTGTTGATTTATTAAGATTGTTTAAAGCGAGTGATTTAAAAATCTTTATATCTTTTGATTTTACAAAATGAAAAAAATCTTTGATTGTGCACATGTGTAAATTTGGAGTGTTATACCATTCATCTGGTAATGTTTTTGTAATCGGCATTGTACCTTTAAATAATAAATGAAATCTTACTTTCCAATATCCAAAATTAGGAATTGTAACTATTGCTTTTTTTCCAACTCTTAAAAGTTCATCTAAAACCAATTCAGGATTAAGAAAAGCTTGAAGGGTTTGACTTAAAATAACATAATCAAATGATTTGTCTGGAAATTGTTTTAAATCTTTTTCAGCATTTCCTTCAATTACAGTTAAACCTTTTGAAATACATTCTTGTACTCTTTCTTTTGAAATTTCTAATCCTCTTATATTTATGTTTTTATTATCCTTTAAAAATTTCATCAAAGTTCCATCAGCACAACCTACATCTAAGACTTTCTTATCTTTTTCTATTAAATCTGCTATTACCTGAAATTCATTTTTCATAATTAATTTTCTTCGTAAGATTTATCTAAAAAGTTTTTAAGTGCACTCAAGAAATCAGGAACGTCTAGTAAAAAGGAGTCGTGACCTTTATCTGACTCAATTTCTACAAATCCAACATCAGCTCCTATTGAGTTTAAAGCAATCACAATATCTTTGTTTTCTTGGGTTGGATAAAGCCAATCTGAAGTAAATGAAATTATAAAAAATTTCGCGTTTGTATTTTTAAATGCTTCTGAAAGATTACCATTGAATTGTTTTGCTAAATCAAAATAATCCATAGCTCTAGTGATATAAAGATAACTATTTGCATCAAATCTATCTACGAAAACTGAACCCTGATATCTCAAATAACTTTCTATTTGAAAATCAGCATCAAATCCAAATTTAAGATCTTCTCTTTCTTGTAACTTTCTTCCAAATTTTTCCTGCAAACCTTTTTTAGATAAATATGTAATATGAGCTGCCATTCTAGCTACTGCCAATCCTTTTCCGGGATTAGTTTCGTTTGATGTATAATTCCCATCTTTCCAGTTACTATCAGCTGTAATAGCTTGTCTACCTAGCTCGTTAAAAGCGATATTTTGTGCTGAATGACTAGATGTGGTTGCTATCGGTATCACTGTTTTAGATTTATCAGGAAAGTTACTAATAAACTGAAGGACTTGCATACCTCCCATTGAACCACCAGTTATAGAAAATAGTTTATCAATACCAAAATGATCAAGTAAATTATATTGAGCATTCACCATGTCATTAATTGTAATTACTGGAAAATTTGTTCCAAAAATTTTTTGATCAGGATCTTTATGACTTGGTCCGTATGATCCCATACATCCACCAATTACGTTAGAGCAAATAACAAAATATTTATTTGTATCGATAGCCTTATCAGGACCTACTGCATAACTCCACCAACCCTCTTTGTTAGTTGCAGGGTTTATTCCGGATACATATTGATCTCCTGTTAGAGCATGAAAAACTAATATTGCATTATCTTTTTTTGAATTAAGTGAACCGTAAGTTTCATAGGCTATTGGAAAATCTTTTATGGTCTTTCCACAGTCTAATTTTAGTGGTTTCTTTACAATTAAAGTTTTTATGTTTTTCTCAGTATTCATAGTTTTTGACTGTTTCGAATTGTGAGAAAAAAAACTATTTTAGCGGTTTTTTTTAAGCGCTCGCAATTCAGTTAAATCAGCGCATAATTTTTTTACTAGAACTTATTTATTATGTCAATTTTTTAAAAAATCCTCTTATTCTCTATAAAATTTTGTAATTTTATCTATAAAGAGCACATAAATTTAAAAAAAAATGACAACTCCAAATTTCAAAAAATTTGATATTGAGGCTTATAAGCCTGGTAAATCAAAAGTTAAGAAACTTAAGAACGTAATTAAGCTTTCTGCGAATGAGTCTGCTTTAGGTATGAGTCCTAAAGCAAAGAAAATAATATCAAAAAAAAATTTAAATTTAGATAAATATCCAGATGGAAAATCTCAAAATTTAAGAAAAGCAATATCTAAAGCTTATAAATGTAATTCTGAGAAAATTATTTGTGGAGCAGGTTCAGATGAAGTTATTCAAATGCTCTGTCAGTTGTTTTTAAACCCAAAAGATGAGGTTGTAGTACCTGAGTATAGTTTTTTAATGTACAGAATTTATTCAAAAATTGTTGGTGCAAAAGTTGTATTTGCAAAAGAAATTAATTTTAAAGTTTCAGTAAATGAAATTTTAAAAAAAATAACAAAAAAAACTAAAATTGTGTTTATAGCTAACCCAAACAATCCTACAGGAACTTACTTAACTAAAAGAGAAGTTTTAGAATTAAGAAAAAGATTAAATAAAAAAATTTTATTAGTTATTGATGATGCTTATGCAGAATATATGAAAAATGAAGATTATTCTTCAGGTTTAAATTTGTTTAAGAATAAAGATAATGTTTTTATTCTTAGAACTTTTTCTAAAATGTTTGGATTAGCTTCTCTAAGAATAGGTTGGGGATATGGATCAAAAAAAATAGTGGATGCACTAAATGTTATAAAACCTCCATTTAATGTAAATGGTATTGCTCAATTAGCTGCCATTGAGTCACTAAAGGATAAAGTTTTCATAAATAAATCGATTAGACATAATTTATTATATTCTAAAAAAATTAAGAAATTTCTTGAGACATATAATATTTTTTCAAATTCAGTTTCAGCAAATTTTTTGTTACTTAATTTTGAAAAATGCAGGTATTCAGCAAAATTTTTGTATGAAAAACTTAAAAATAAGGGAATCATTTTAAGATCAACAGAAGATGGTTATCATATAAAGAATAAATTAAGATTAACTATTGGATCTAAAAAGGAAAACTTAAAGTTTATGAGTATTATTAAGCAAGTATTGAAAAAATGAAAAATATTTTAATTATTGGCTGTGGATTATTAGGTTCATCTTTATTAAGGAGTATTAGTAAAAAAAAAATAGCAAAAAAAATTTTTATTTACGAAAAATCAAAATCTAATATTGCTAAGATAAAAAGACTAAAATTACCTGGAACAATTGTTAAATCATTAAAAGAAGGTGCAAGTAATTCTGATTTAATCATCTTTTGTACACCAATGAGTGAATACAAAAATATTATTTTAAAAATCAATAAATTTATACCATCAAAAACATTGATTACAGATATTGGATCTTCAAAAACTGAAACTTCTAAAATTATAAATAAATTTTTGAATAAAGGTATTCATTGGATTCAAAGTCACCCGATAGCTGGATCAGAGGTCAGTGGACCAGAGCATGGTAAAGAAAATATGTTTACTGATAGATGGTGTATAATAATTAAAGAAAAAAATATTAAGAAAAAAAATATAAATATTCTAACTAAGTTTTGGAAAAAAATTGGAGCAAAAGTAGTTGTTATGAGCGCTGCAAAACATGACAAAATTTTTTCTATTACTAGTCATTTACCACACTTAATTGCATATAATCTGGTTAAATCTGCTCAAGATTTTGAGAAAAAACAAAATTATGAGCTAATTAAATACAGTGCTGGTGGATTAAGAGATTTTTCTAGGATTGCAGCATCAAATGAAATTATGTGGAGAGATATTTTTTTTAACAATAAAAATAATATTTCAAAAGCAATTGATTTATTTATTAAAAATTTAAATCAATTTAAAAAAGATATTAATTCAAAAAATAATAAGTCTATTGTAAAGAAACTTATTCAGACTAAAAAAGTAAGGTCAAAAATCATCAAATTGAAACAAGATATTGATAAGCCTGACTTTGGAAGAAATTAATATTTTATTCTAGATACTTTTTTTACATTTAGGTTGGCAGTCTTTTGAATTCTATTAATTGTTTCTATAATTGGCATAATAATTACTTTTCTTTCTGGACCATAAGCATGAATTAGTTTTTCGGAATTTAAACACATTGCAACATGACCTTTCCAAAAAATAATATCTCCTTTTTTAAATTTTCTTTTTTTTGAATTCTTTTTTGTATATTTGATCTGATCTCTTGTATCTCTTGGATAAAACGAGTTATTATAACAAAAAAATATTTGTAATAAAGCTGAGCAATCAATACCCTGGAATGTTTTTCCACCCCAAACATATTTTACATTTAAAAATTTTTTAAATATTTTTGTAAAATTATTTTCTTTATGAGTTAATTTTTTTATATCTGCTTTTTTAATCCATTTATTTTTTTCAATTTTTACGTAATTCCTATTTTGCTCAATTACAGATAATTTGGATGCAAGTGGAAGCCAACTGCTAGTTCCAATTCCAGGTTTTTTATAAATCTTTGCTTTTAGTGAACTGACCTTATAATTGGGGCTAAATTTTTCTATATATTTTGAATTTTTTATAAACCCCTTATAATTATCAAATAAAGTTTTAATTTTTATCCAACCTTTATTTTTTGCTAAAATTTTGAATTTTTCACCATAAACAATTTGTGAAGTTACTTCAGATTTTCTCGAAGGATTTTTGTAAATATTCGAAAAATTACCAATGAAATAAAAATTATTTTGCACCAATTTTAATTTTGTTTTTAATTAACCACAAAAAAATTAACGATGGTATCACCATAATAGTCGTTAAAACAAAAAATGTTCCCCAATCTCCGTTTAACCAGTCAACCAAAGCTCCTGAAGATGAAGCCAAAGTAGTACGGCCAGCAGTACCAATTGAAGCAAGTAATGCATACTGTGTCGCTGTATAAGTTCTATCAACTAGTAATGATATAAATGCAACAAATGCTACAGTTGCAAAAGCTGCTGTGATATCATCAGCTATAACCGCAATTGCAAATAAAATTTCTGATTTTCCAGTCCATGCTAAAACTGCAAATAAAAGATTTGTTATAGCCATTAACCCACCAGCAAAGAACATAGTTTTAATTGTTCCAGCTCTCATGGCCATTATTCCACCCAACAAAGTAAACACTACTGTTGTTATCCAACCAAGTCCTTTTGAATAAATTGCAATTTGACCTTTGGAGAAACCAATTTCTTTATAAAAAACAATAGACATTCTTCCCATAAATGCCTCACCTATCTTAAACAAGAAAACAAATCCTAAAATTCCAGCTGCAATGGCAAAACCATTTTTTCTAAAAAAACTAATAATAGGTCCGCCTATAGTTCCTGTAATATATGCGATAAAATTTGTAATTATATTGCTAGATCCAAGTTTTCCTTCGATCAATTTGTCTGTTTCTCTTTGCTTTGCTTGTCTATTTGTTTCTATAGGTTCATGAACAAACATTAATCCTATATTCATTAAAATTATTAAAACACCTAAAATTAAAAAAGTAGCTTGCCAATAGTCGGCAACACCCAGGTTTTCAAAATATTCTGCTGTAAATAAAGCAACAACTCCACCTAATTTGTACCCAGTCCACCAACCAACAACAGCCATAGCTGCACCAGCAGCCATTGATTTTCCTTCATTTTCATTTATCTGTTCAATTCTTAATGCATCTACAGTTATATCTTGGGTTGCTGATGCTATAGCAATAATTAAACCTACAGTAATTAATAAAGCCAAATTTTCAGTTGGATTAATCACACTCCAAACAACAAGACTTAACAAAATAATTAATTGCATCAAAACTATCCAGCCTCTTCTATGGCCTAATTTTTTTGTTAGTATTGGAATTTGAATTCTATCTATAATCGGAGCCCACAAATAATTGAAAGCGTATACTCCAAAAATTAAACCTGCCCATCCAATTGTTGATCTACTAAGACCTTCTTCTTTAAGCCAAAGACTCAAACTGCTTGCAATTAATACCCATGGGAAACCACTTATTGCACCTAATAAAAGAATTCTTACCATTCGAATATCTTTATAAACTGCGAGAGAATCAAGCCATGTTTGTTTCTTTGTTTCAGACATAATCAATTTTTCCAAAAAGATGGTAAGAACAATACTAATATTGCAAACAACTCAAGTCTACCCAAAATCATACCTACAGTTAAGATCCATTTAGAAATATCAGGTAAAGCTGAAAAATCTCCATTAGGACCGATAATAGGACCCAAACCTGGACCAACATTTGATATTGATGTTGCTGCTCCAGAGATAGCAGTTATAAAATCGAGACCTGTTAATGACAATAATGCAGCTAAAATAAAAAAAATAACAAAGTAAAAATAAATAAACGATATTATTGATGCAATAAATTTATCATCTACAGATCCTTGATCATATTTAATTATAAATATTCCTTTTGGATATATAATTTTTTTTAGTTGATTTAAAATGAATAAATATAAAATTTGAATTCTAAAAATTTTAACACCACAAGTAGTTGATCCTGCACAGCCCCCGATAAACATTAGTGCAAGAAATATTGTTATTGGAAAGCTTCCCCAACCATCAAATTCGGCATTAACATAACCTGTTCCTGTTAATATTGAAATCGTATTAAAAAAAATAGATCTTAAACTAAAGTTTCCGTTATTATTAAATAATAAATATATTGACAATATAAGAATGCTTATAATTATTATTTTAATAAATGTTCTGATTTGAATATCGTTTAAAAATATTCTTTTATTACCACTAATAAATTTAATGTATGTAATAAATGGAATACTTCCTAAAATTATAAAGATCATCGATGATATTTCTATAGGAACACTGTTAAAATACCCGATAGATTGATTATAATTTGAAAATCCACCTGTAGCTATAGTAGTCATAGAATGAGTTAAACTATCAAATTTTCCCATTCCAAATATCCAATATGATAATGCACAAAGAGCGGTTAGACCTGAATAAATATAAATAAGTCTCAAAGCTATTTCTTTCGATTTAGGAAGAATTTTTTCAGATGAGTCGTTGCTAGAAATTTTAAATAATTGCATACCACCAACATTCATTATAGGCATTAGGGTAATTGCCATCACAATTATACCAATACCACCCAGCCATTGAAGTAATGCTCTCCATAATAGAATACCTTTTGGTGTATTCTCTAAGTCAGAAATAATTGTAGATCCAGTTGTTGTAATACCAGACATACTCTCAAAAAAAGCATTAGTAATTGAAAGCTCCATAGTCGAAAATATAAATGGTAAAGATCCAAAAATAGCAATACTTAACCAAGACAAAGCAGTTAATAAAAATGCTTGTTGTAAATTTAACTTCTTATCGTGGTCTAGATTTGAAAGAAAAAATAATGATCCAAAAATTATAGTTACAATAGATGCACCAAAAAACGATGAATCTATTTCGGAATAAACAAATTGAGCAATTATAGGGATGAACATTGAGACTCCTAAAATTATTTGCAAAATTCCTAGTGTAAAAAAAACAGTTTTATAATTAGACATTTTGAAAGAACATTATTTTATGGTAAATAAATTTCAACTCTATAAGAATTAATAAAATCGCCAATTTAAGATTTTATAAAAGATATATTCGTGATTAAAAAAGAAATTTTAGATAAAACAAGTGCTTGGCCTTTCGTTGAAGCAAAAAAAATGCTTCGTGAGAGAAAATCATTTATTGATAAAAAAGGGAAAATTACCCTTCAAACAGGATATGGCCCAAGTGGTCTTCCCCATATTGGAACATTTGGTGAAGTTGCACGTACATCAATGATAGTTAATGCATTAAAGCAACTTACAGATTTACCAACAGAGATAATTACTTTTTCTGATGATATGGATGGTTTAAGAAAAGTTCCTGATAATGTTCCTAATCAGGAATTACTAAACAAAAATTTACACAAACCATTAACACAAGTTCCAGATCCATTTGAAAAATTTACAAGTTTTGGAGAACATAATAATGAAATGTTAAAAGATTTTTTAAACAGTTTTAATTTTAAATACAGTTTTAAAAGTTCGACATCTTTATACAAAGGTGGTTTTTTCAACCCAACATTAAAAATTATTTTAGAAAATTATAATGGTATAATGAATATTATACTTCCAACTTTGGGCAAAGAACGTCAACAAACTTACTGTCCTTTTTTACCTATTTGTCCAGACACAGGGCATGTACTAGAAATACCAGTTATAGAAATTGATAAAAAAAATTCTAAAATAATTTTTGATAATAAGGGTAAAAAATTAGAAACTAGTATTTTAGATGGAAATTGTAAATTACAGTGGAAAGTTGATTGGGCAATGAGATGGTATGCTTTGGATATAGATTTTGAAATGTATGGAAAAGACCTTATAGAAAGTGCAATTTTATCAACTAAAATTATAAATTTGATCGGTAAAAAACATCCATCTGGATTTGCTTATGAATTATTTCTTGATGAAAAGGGTGAAAAAATTTCAAAATCAAAAGGAAATGGTATTACTATTGACCAGTGGTTAAAATATGCTTCACCTGAAAGCTTATCTTTATACATGTATCAAAATCCAAAAAGAGCAAAAAAACTTTATAAAGAAATAGTTCCTAAAGCTGTAGATGAGTACCTTGATAATATTGAAAAATCAAAAAAACAAACAGAACAACAATTAGTAATGAATCCTGTTTGGCATGTTCATAATGGCAATATTCCAAAAGATGAGATGATTATGACTTTTTCTATGTTGTTGAATTTAGTTGAAACAAGTAATGCTGATAACAAAGATTTATTATGGAAGTTTGTTAAAAAATATAAATCCAACATTCATGAAAAAAACTTTCCAATTTTTGATGGACTAGTTGGTTATGCAATCAAGTATTTTAATGATGTTATTAAGGCTCAAAAAAAATATAAAAATCCATCTGAAAATGAAAAATTAGCTCTACAAGCTTTAGTTAAAACTTTAGAACAATGTAATGATCAGATGTCTCCAGAGGACATACAAACATTAATTTATTCAACAGGCAAAGAGAATGGGTATGCAGAAAATTTAAGAGATTGGTTTAAGTTAATTTATGAAGTGGTGTTTGGAGATGAAAATGGACCTAGAATGGGTTTTTTTATAAGTTTTTTTGGTGTTAACGAAACAAAAGAGTTGATAATTAGTAAATTAAAATAATGTACTCAAATTTAAGATCTTTAATATTTAAAATAGATCCTGAAAGAGCACATTTTTTAGCAATTCAATCTCTTAAACTAAATTTAGTTTCAAATATATTTGATGAAAACAAAAATGATCCCCTTTTAAAAACCAAATTATTTAATCAAGATCTTGATAATCCCATCGGTATTGCAGCAGGTTTCGATAAGAATGCCGAGGTATACAACCCTTTATTTAAGTTAGGGTTTGGATTTGTTGAAGTAGGTACGGTTACACCATTAAAACAATATGGGAATGAAAAACCAAGAGTGTTTAGATTGGTAGAAGATCAAGCATTAATTAATAGGTTAGGTTTTAACAACCACGGATCAGATACAATATTAAACAGAATAAAATCTAATAAAAAACTAGGTGTACTAGGTGTAAATGTAGGTCCAAACAAAGATTCTAATGATAGATTGAATGATTATCTAATTGGATTAGAAAAATTTTCTGAAGTTGCAGATTATATTACAATTAATATTTCTTCACCAAATACTGAAAATCTTAGAAATTTTCATGAAGAAAATAAATTAAAAGAGTTATTGAAATCTGTCTCAGAGAAAAAAAAACAATTAAAAACTGAAATTCCTATAGCTGTAAAGATTTCACCAGACATAAATGAAAATCAAATTGAATTAATTTCAGAAATACTTTTAGAAAATGAAATAAGCGCAATAATAATTTCAAACACATCTGAAGCTTCTCGGGAAACACTCCAAAATATACAGAGACATCAAAAAGGTGGTTTATCTGGAAAACCTATTGAAAAAAAATCAAATCTTTTAATAAGTAAATTCTATAAATTAATTAAAGGTAAAATTAAAATAATTGGAGTGGGCGGCGTTGACTCAGGTAAAGCAGCTTATGATAAGTTTTTATTAGGAGCAGATTATGTTCAGTTGTATACCGGCATGGTATTTCAAGGACCCAATATTGCTGGCATGATTAAAAAAGACTTAAAAGAATTACTAATAAGAGATGGTGTCAAAAATTTCACAGAAATTGTTGGAAATAAAACTGTTTCTTAAATGTATTAAACTTGACGCATTCAATATCTCCCCTTATATAGGCATTGTTATTATGTCAAAAAAATGCGAACTTACAGGTAAAATTCCTATGAAAGGTCATAATGTTAGTCATGCTAACAACAAGACTAAAAGAAGATTTTTACCTAATCTTAAAAAAGTAAAATTTACAAGTGAGCTTACTGGAAGAAGTTTAAAACTTACTGTAAGCAATTCAGGTGTTAGGTCAGTTGACAAAAAAGGTAGTTTTGATGAATTTTTAAAAACTGTAAAAAATAAAAATTTATCTCCAAGATTAAAAAAGTTAAAAAAAGTAGTTTTAATTAAATCCCCTTTTAAAAAGAAACCTTTAGCTAAATCAGCTTAATGAACAAATTATTTATCACCCTGTCTATAATGATGGGGGTTGTTGTATTATCTTCTAATTATTTAGTTCAGTTTCCAATAAACTATTTTGGATTAAATGAGATTTTAACTTACGGAGCTTTTAGTTACCCAATAGCTTTTTTAATAACAGATTTAGCGAATAGGTCGTATGGAAAATTATTAGCAAGACAAATTGTATATTTGGGCTTTTTAATAGGAATTATATTTACATTGATATTCTCAACTGATTTTGCAGATTTAATCTCTGTTAGAATTGCAATTGGATCAGGGGTTGCTTTTATCACCGCCCAATTGTTAGACATTCAAATTTTTGATCGATTAAGAAAAAAAAAGTGGTTTGTTGCACCACTTACTTCATCTTTGATTGGATCAACAGTCGACACATTTTTATTTTTCTCAATATCATTTTATGCAACAGGGGTACCTTGGGTTACTTTATCTCTTGGAGATTTAGCGGTAAAAATTTTAGTTGCTATAATAATGTTGATACCATTCAGAATGTTATTGAAAATTATTAAACCAATTAAAGTTTAATATAAAAATTTATAAGACAAAATTTTATAAGCTAATTTTGCAACAAGAAAATTATACGAATTAAATCCTTTAATTGGAGATAGTTCATTAATATCTGCACCAACAATTTTCGAGTTTTTAGCTGCAATTCTTATTATATCCAATGTTTCATCCCACAAAAGTCCTCCTGGTTCAGGTGTACCAGTTGCAGGCATAATGCTTGAATCAAGTCCGTCTACATCAAATGTAAGATAAACAGTTTTGTTTTTAATTAGTTTTTTAAATTTAGACAAATTCCATTTTTTTTTATCTTTTGCCCAAAATATATTTATTCTTGAAGAATTTTTTTTTAAAAATGGAATTTCACTTTCTGAGATATTTCTTATCCCAAATGAAATTAAAGAAACATTTTTATAATCCAGACATCTTCTAATTGCTGATGCATGTGAAAATTTTTCTCCATTATAGCTTTGACGTAAATCTGCATGGGCATCAAAATGTAAGAGGCAAATATTTTTATATTTTTTAGTAAAAGGAACAATACATCCAGGGGTTATTGAATGTTCTCCACCTAAAGTCATTGGGAAAAGTTTTTTATCTAAAATCTCTTTATTAATTTTTGAGATTTTATTGAGGGCTTTTTTAATATTTTTGTCTATTTTAAATGGTTTTAAAGTTTTAATACCTATTTTCTTATAAGGTTCGCAGTTAAGCTCTTCATCATATAGCTCAACTTGATGAGATGCTTTTATAATTTCTTTAGGTCCATTTCTTGTTCCTCCTCCATAACTGACAGTTTTTTCTAATCCAAATGGAACAATTACAGCCTTTTCTTTAAAGCTAAACTTATTATCAATTCCTAAAAATCCGTTTTTATTTAAGAGATATTTCAATTTTATTCAAAAATTTTTGTAAAGTTTTTTCTTGTTCTATTTTTCCACTCACCTTTATGATAAGCATCACTAGCAATTAATGGCAAAACACTAGTTGCCTCTGCAAATACCATCTGTTCTTTTGTAACATCTACTTTTCCCCACGAGCTTGCTTCTTTTAATGTGGAGCTACTACAAGCACCGTCTCTACTATCAGCAACAGTAATTTGAACAGCATATTTGTGCATATCCACATCTTTTCCTAATAGTTCAGCACAAATAACAGTATCTTGAATGAAGTTCTTAGGCACACCACCACCAATCATAAATAATCCAGAACCTTTAGATTTGATTTTAATTTCTGTTAGTTCTCTAAATTCTCTAACTGAGTCTATTGTCATATGTTTTTTTGGATTTTGTTCTTGATGCATAACTAACCCAAATCCTGCACTTGAGTCAGTAAAAGCAGGGCAGAAGATAGGAACATTGTTGTCAAAAGCGGTTTCAATTAAAGAGTCTTTTTTCTTTGAGTTATTTTTTAAATACTTTCCCATTTCATAAATGAACTCCCTTGAAGTATAACTTCTCGCTTCTAAGCTATTTGCGATTTCACATATTATTTTATCGCACATTTGAAGTTCTTCTTCATCTATGTAGGTATCATAAATTCTATCTATATAGTTATTCCTAAGCTCAGTATCATCTTGAAATTGTGAACCTTGATAATGTTTAAAACCAAGAGCTTCAAAAAAATCCATATCCACTATGGAGGCTCCTGTTGCAACGATTGCATCTACCATATTATATTTAACTAAATCTTTATAAATATTCATACATCCAGCCGCCGAAGTAGAGCCTGCTAGAGTAAGGAAAATTGTACAATCTTTATCTTTAAGCATCTCGTTATAAATATTAGCTGCATTTGCTGTTTCTCTAGAAACAAAGGACATTTTTTCCATTGAGGATATAATTTTTCTACTATCAAAAGAAGTTATATCGATATGCTCAACAGGATCTTTTAAGAAATCTCTTTTACTGTTATGACCTGGATTTTTTTGATTAGACATTAAGCTACCATGTTAGCTTTGTTAATGTCTTTATCATACATTGTCATTATTGGATTATCTTCAACTTCGTAAATTTCATTTGAGTAATAACCATTAAACTGAGTTCTAAATGTTAATCCGTATGCCCCAAGTTGACCAAGTTCAATATAATCATTTTCTTTAATATTATTTGGAAGCAAAAAAGGACCTTTCATATAATCCATGCTATCACATGTAGGTCCAAAGAAATCAAAAGCAGTTAATTTTTTTGAAATTATTTTATTAGAATTTTCTTTAATCATTCTAGATGGGAATACAATGTTCGGTGTACCAGCATCAAAAAGAGTACCATAGGTACCATCATTAATATAAAGCTTTTGTTTTTTCCTTAAATTAACTCTTACAACTGTTGAACCACTTTCAGCAACTATAGCTCTGCCAGGCTCACAAATAATTTCAGGAAGTTTTTCAAGCTTTAAGTTTTCTAAACTCTTATTTATTTCATTAAAATAACTACCTAAAGATTGCGGAATTAAGTCAGGATAGATTGTAGGGAAACCTCCACCTACATTAATGTAATCTGGAATAATTTTTGTTTTTTTAATTATATTTCCAATTTCACTAATTCCTTTTGAATAAGAAATTGGATGCATACATTGTGAACCAACATGAAAACTTAAACCAATTTTTTTAGCATGTTGTTTTACAAGTCTTAACAAACCAATTGCTTCTGATGTTAAAGCACCAAATTTTTTTGATAAATCAATTTCTGCATGTTCATTTGAAACAGCTACTCTTACAAATAACTCTAAATCTTTAGCATTATTTGTATTTTCAATTATTTTAATCAGTTCATCTTTAGTATCTAATGAAAAAGTTTTTACACCATAATTAAAATATGCTTCTTTTATACTTTCTCTGCTTTTAACAGTATGCATAAAAGAGCATTTAGCTGTATTGCTAAAAGTTCTAATATTTTTAATTTCCTCAATTGAAGCAACATCAAATTGCTCAACTCCACTTTCTATGATTGTTTTGATTACCTCAGGGTGTGGATTAGTTTTAACTGCATATAAAATTTTACCTGGAAATTTGTTTAGGAAAAATTTAACAGCAGATTTAATGGAATTCTTTCTAATACAGTAAACTGGTTTTTCAGGTTTCAGTTGATTAACTAATTCTTCAACTGATTTAAATTTTTGCATTTTAAATGCCTCCAAAAAAAATTTAATAAAAAAAAGTCTTTTTAAAAAAAACTTTAATATTTTTTGGCATATAAAGTAAACAGCACTAAAGTAAAGCAAATAATTCAAGCCAGAAATGCGTAAAATTCATATATTGTAATATCTTGCAGAGACCCCATATAAGGGTTATGAAAGAAGAAGCAAAACTACAGAATCTTAGGGATTTTGAGAATAAGTCATTATTAATTGTGGATGATGATAATCCTTTCCGTGAGCGTTTAGCAAGAGCGATGGAAAAAAAAGGATTTGAGGTTTTTCAAGCTGAGAGTGTACAAAAGGGAGTTGAATCTGTAAAAACTAAAAAACCTGGTTTTGCTGTTGTAGACTTAAGGCTTGCAGATGGTAATGGACTTGAGGTTGTAAAAGAAATTCAGTCATCAAATAGTGATAGTAGGATCATCATGTTAACTGGTTATGGAAATATTCCAACGGCAGTAGCTGCGATCAAAGAAGGTGCCATAGATTATTTAGCTAAACCTGCTGATGCAGAGGATGTAGAGAAGGCATTATTGGCAGATCCTTCAAAAAAAGCAGCCCCACCAGAAAACCCAATGTCGGCTGATAGAGTTAAGTGGGAACATATACATAGAGTTTTCGAGTTATGTAATAGGAATGTTTCAGAAACAGCCAGAAGGCTTAAAATGCACAGAAGAACTCTTCAAAGAATTCTTTCTAAAAGATCACCTAGATAAATTTTTTAATTCTAATTATTTGCTTAGTCAAAAGAGCTAAAAGCATAATTTTAAAAATCTCAGCTAATAGAAATGGTTTTGCGCCTAAAGCAAATATTGGCTTATCCCATCCAATCAATGTTCCAAGCCAAATTAGACCCAAAATATAGATTGTTGATGTTGCAATAATTAACTTAAATAAAATAACGAAAAAATTGTCATCAATCTTTATTTTAGAAGCTAGGTAAGAAGCCGCTAAAAAACCAATTAAGTAACCCATAGTTGGTCCTGTAAAGTAAACTAATCCAACACCTTTTTCAGGAGAATTTGAAAATACAGGAAGCCCTGCAATTCCTTCAACTAGATATAGACCAATTGTAGCTAGTGCAATTTTATGCCCTAAACTTATTCCTAAAAATAATACAACAAATGTTTGCATAGTCATAGGAACTGGATAGAAAGGAATTTTGATCTTTGCTGATATAGTTAGTGCTATTGAACCAAGAACAATAACAACCAGAGATTTAAATAGTTTGGCTTGCGTGAGATTTTTTGTTAATTCCATTGTTTAATAATACTCAAAATATAAAAAATAATCTACTTATAATTGTTATAATAATTGAAAGTAAATTTTTTTATATACAGAATATGTTATCATTATAATATTTAATAATACTTCATGAATAAAATTCAAAAAACAGATCATTTTTATTTGATTGATGGCTCTGGTTATATTTTTAGAGCTTATTATGCTTTGCCTCCATTGAGTAGAAAAAGTGATGGTCTTCCAACAGGTGCTGTAAGTGGTTTTTGCAGTATGTTATTTAAATTATTAGAAGATTCAAAATCCAATCAAAACTTGCAAAAACCAACGCATTTTGCAGTAATATTCGACTCAGCAAGAAAAACTTTCAGAAATGAAATTTATAGTGATTATAAAGCTAATAGATCTGAGGCGCCTGACGATTTAGCTCCACAATTTGAATATATAAGAAAATCAGTCCTGGCATTTAATTTGCCGTCTGTGGATCTTCCTAATTACGAAGCAGATGATTTAATAGCTACATATGTTGATCAAATTCTTAAAAAGGGCGCAAAGGTTACAATTGTTTCATCAGATAAAGATTTAATGCAGCTTTACAAAAAAGGGGTTCGAATTTTTGACCCTATGAAAAATAAATTTATAACTAATGATGATGTTGTAAAAAAGTTTGGAGTAGATGCTTCAAAAGTTATTGATGTACAATCTTTAGCAGGAGATAGTAGTGATAATGTTCCTGGTGTTCCGGGGATAGGTGTTAAGACAGCCGCAGAGCTAATTAACAAATATGGCACTTTAGAAAACTTACTAAAATCTGCTCATGAGATTAAGCAAAATAAAAGAAGAGAAACATTAATTGAGAACAAGGATAAAGCATTAATAAGTAAAAAACTTGTAACACTAGATGACAACTCTCCTGTTGATAGGGAGTTAAGTGAATTTAAATTGCAAAATATAGATAAAGATAAATTATATAAATTTTTAAGAGAAATGGAATTTAATAGATTGTTAAGCTCTGCAATTTCTGCTTATGGAGAACCTGAACTAGAAAGTAATAAGATTGAAACTCAAAATCTAGAAAAACAACAAACGGTAAATAACAAAAATTATTATTTAATTAATAGCTTAGATGAAATTGATAAATGGATAGAGGAGGCAGAAGAAGTTGGTGAAGTCGCTGTAGATACGGAAACCACTTCATTAGATCCTCACCAAGCAGATTTAGTAGGTATTTCTCTTTGCTCTAAAATTGGAAAAGCATGTTACATACCAGTTGGTCATAAGTCACCCAAGTGTCTTAAAAAAGAAGCAGTAATTAAAAAATTAAAAAAAATATTAGAAGATCCTAGTATTAAAAAAATAGGTCAAAATATAAAATTTGATTTTATCGTATTTTATAAGTGTGGAATAACACTTTCATCAATGGAAGATACAATGCTGATGTCTTATGTCTTAGATGCAGGAAAAAATAGACATAATATGGATACTTTATCAGAAATACATTTAGGACATAAAACGATTTCCTTTAAAGACATGGTAGGAACAGGCAAGAAAGAAATTAATTTTAGCGAAGTAGAATTAGATAAAGCAAAAGATTACGCCGCTGAAGATGCCGATATTACTTTTAGATTATACAAGAAATTTGTCAAAAATTTAAAATCAGAGAAAATGATCAATATTTATGAAATTTTTGAAAAGCCATTAATTAAAATTCTTGCATTTATGGAAATAGAGGGAGTTGAAATTGATAGTAAGTTTTTAAAATCCCTTTCATCTAAATTTGAAAAAAAAATCCAAAAACTTGAAAAAGAAGTATTTAAAATTTCTAAAAAAGAGTTCAATATCGCATCCCCAAAGCAATTAGGTGAAATAATTTATAATGACTTGAAAATTGCTGGTTTAAAGAAAACTAAAAAAGGAAGTTTTGCAACAAGTGCGAGTGTTTTAGAGGATTTAGCTTTCAAAGGTCATGAGTTTCCAAAATTAATTTTAGACTGGAGACAAGTTTCAAAATTAAAAAATACTTATTCAGATGCTTTACCTGAACATTTAAACCCAAATACAAAAAGAGTTCATACTTCTTTTTTGCTGGCTGCGACAACTACTGGAAGATTAGCATCGAGTGATCCCAACTTACAAAACATACCCATTAAATCTGAAGATGGAAAAGATATAAGAAAAGCTTTTAAAGCAAAAAAAGGGCACCTATTAATTTCTGCGGATTACAATCAAATTGAGATGAGAATTCTGGCAGATCTGGCAGATGTAAAAGAACTGAAAAAAGCTTTCAAAAATAAAGAAGATATCCACTCTTTAACAGCTAGCCAAATATTTAATATTGATATTAAAAAAATTAATCAAGACCACAGAAGAAAGGCTAAGGCTATTAATTTTGGAATTATTTATGGAATTTCGCAATATGGATTAGCTAAGCAAATAAACGTTTCTAATTATGAAGCAGAGGAATTTTTAAATTCGTATTTTGCTAAGTTTCCAGAAATTAAAGTTTATATGGATAATACAATTAAATTTTGTAGGAAAAGTGGATATGTTAACAATATTTTTGGACGAAGATCTCACTTTAATGGAATAAATGACAAAAACTTTAATGTCAGAAATTTTCAAGAACGTGCTGCAATTAATGCTCCCATTCAAGGTTCTGCTTCTGAAGTAATGAGATTGGCTATGATAAGATTGGATAAGAAATTATCAGAGGAAAAAAATTCTAATTCAAAAATGCTCTTGCAAATTCATGACGAATTAATTTTTGAAATTCCAAAAAAAGATGAAAAGACAATGATTAAATTAATTGAGAAAGAAATGACCAGTGTAGCTCAGAGTGATTATCATTCTTTTTCTACCCCTTTAACAGTTGATATAAATGTTGGAGATAATTGGGGAATGCTACATTAAATTTATAACATTGCCCAAATTAGAACAATTTAGTATTTTTAAATTACTTTATGCAAAAACAGACAATAGCTTTAATAGATGATGATAGAAATATTTTAACAAGTTTAAGTATCGCATTAGAAAAAGAGGGTTTTAAAGTTCAAACATATATTGATGGTGAAAGCGCATTAATTGGTTTAACTAGAATGCCTCCTGATTTAGCAGTTATAGATATAAAAATGCCTAAGATGGATGGAGAAGAATTACTCAAAAAACTTCGAAAAAAAACTTCTTTACCAGTAATTTTTTTAACATCTAAAGATGATGAAATTGATGAGTTGTTAGGCCTAAAGTTGGGCGCAGATGATTTTGTAAAAAAATCAGGAGGTTTTTCTATAAAAGTTTTAATTGAAAGAATTAGAGTACAGTTAAGAAAAAAAGATTCAAATAATATTCTAGAGGAAAATAAAAGCTTGATATCTCATGGGAGATTAAAATTAGATCCGTCACAACTTGAGTGTGAATGGAATGGAAAACAACTACCTGATAAATTGACAACAACAGAGTTTTTAATTGTAAAAGAGTTAGCAAAAAGACCTGGGATAATTAAGGAAAGAGCTCAGCTAATGGATATTGCTTATAGAGAAGATACAGATATTGAGGATAGAACTATTGATAGTCATGTAAAAAGAATTAGAAAAAAATTTAAAAAAGTAGATCCTGATTTTTCAGCTATTGAAACTAGGTATGGTAGTGGATATAGATGGAATGTTAGCTAATGTTTAGTAAATACTTAAAAACTCTTTCTATATTAAAGAAATTTTTATTCATAAATTTTGTAATTTTTACAATTATCGGATTATTTACATTTATATATCTAAATAATATTCAGCCAAGTTTAATAAAAAAAAAATCTCAAAATCATAAAATTATTATTAACAACACCATTGATAATATTTTAAGGCTAGATGTAAAATTTCAATCTGAGGATATAAGAAGATTTTTATTTTCTACAAGATTTATTTTTCAAAATCTAGATAGAGTAATATTTTTTGACGATCAACTTAATCTTATTGGAGACACTGACACCTTAGATCTTGACCCAAGATCATTCTCTACAAGGCTTGATAAAATTGAATTTGAAAGTTTAGATAACGAGGAAATAGAAAAAAAAATTGAAGAAAAAAATATTAAAATTGATGAAAAAAAACCTGTTTCATTCAAAGATATATTAAAAAATTATTCTAGTTCTGAAGATTTAGGAGCTCCTTTTACTTTTACGCAAGAAGATTTTAATCAATTCAAAGTAACAACAATTAAAAATGTTACAAAGAATGAAATTAATCTTGGTTATGTGGCAATTACAGAAAATGCAAATGAAATTAAGACAGCGATAGATGAGAGAAAAGCATTTGTAATAAGAACAGCTATATCTGTAGGATTTGTAATATTAATTTTTTCTTTTGTTTTAAGCAGATATTTTATTAAACCAATACAAAATCTCGTTGGATATACAATTCGTATTAAAGAAAAGAGTCAAGTCAAACCAGGTATTGAAAATCTTAAAAAAAGAAATGACGAATTGGGTCTTTTATCAAATTCTTTAGAGGATATGACAAATGAGCTTCAAAATAGAGTTACGCATGCAGAAAACTTTTCGACAGATTTGGTTCATGAGATTAGAAATCCATTAGCATCTTTAAAAAGTGCCTCAGAAATTTTGCAAGATACAAATGACGTCGATCAAAGAAATAGACTATTAAATATACTAAGTCATGATGTGCAAAGAATAGAGAGATTAATTACTGATTATTCACAAATGTTAAAAGACGAAGTTGCTTTAAGTAAAGAACAAATGAAAAGAATTAACATTGAACCTATTATTCAATCTGTTGTTGATGATTATAATAATATTCATCAAGTGAAAAAAGGAATAAAAATTGATTATAAAAATGATGGAAAAGATAAATATTTGATAAATGGTATAGAAAATAGAATTGAACAAATAATTGCAAATTTATTAGATAATTCAATATCATTTAGTAAAGATGGTGGTAATGTTTTTGTTGACGTTTCTATAAATGGAAAAAATCAAATATTAATCAAAATTATTGATGAAGGCCAAGGATTTAAAGAAAAAGACACATCAAGAATATTTAAAAGATTTTATAGTAATAGGCCTGAAAAATTTGGAGAACATTCAGGCCTAGGTTTAAACATAGTTAAAAATTTGGTTGAACTTCATGATGGTGAAATTGTAGCATCCAATCGTATTGATAAAGAAGGAGCTATGATTGAAATAAGATTTCCCAATGTTTAATCTTATGTTGATAAATAAAATCCAATATGTATAAAGCTTGCCATGGAAGATTATAAAGTAAAAGATATATCCCAAGCAGATTTTGGTAGAAAAGAAATTTCAATAGCTGAAAGTGAAATGCCTGGTTTAATGGCATTAAGAGAAGAGTATTCTAAGGAAAAACCATTAAAGGGTGCAAGAATTATTGGATGTCTACATATGACAATTCAAACAGCTGTATTAATTGAAACTTTAGTTGCATTAGGTGCTGAAGTAAGATGGTCTTCTTGTAATATTTTTTCAACTCAAGATCATGCAGCTGCTGCAATTGCAAAGGCTGGGATCCCTGTTTATGCCTGGAAAGGTGAAACAGAGGAAGAATATTTGTGGTGTATTAAGCAAACTATAGTGGGAAAACCAGATTGGAAGCCCAACATGTTATTAGACGACGGTGGAGATTTAACAGCTATCATGCACAATGAATATCAGGATTTAATGAAAGATATTAAAGGAGTTTCAGAAGAAACTACCACTGGAATTAAAGCACTAAATAAAATGGAAAAAGATAAATCCCTTTTAGTTCCAGCAATAAACGTGAATGACTCTGTTACAAAATCAAAATTTGACAATTTATATGGATGTAGAGAAAGTTTAGTAGACGGGATAAGAAGGGCTACCGATGTAATGATGTCTGGAAAAATTGCGATTGTTGCTGGTTTTGGAGATGTTGGAAAAGGAAGTGCTGCATCTTTAAGACAAAGTGGTGCTAGAGTTTTAGTTACAGAGGCAGATCCAATTTGCGCTCTTCAAGCTGCAATGGAAGGTTATGAAGTAGTATTAATGGAAGAGGCTATAAGTAGAGCTGATATCGTTGTAACAGCAACAGGTAATAAAGACATTGTTACTGCAGACCATATGAGAGATATGAAGGACAGAGCTATTTTGTGTAATATTGGTCACTTTGATAATGAAATACAAGTTGAAGCTCTTAAAAATTATAAGTGGACTGAAGTAAAACCTCAAGTACATGAAATAGAGTTACCAAGTGGCAAAAGAATTATTCTTTTAGCGGAAGGAAGATTGGTTAATCTTGGTTGTGCAACTGGACACCCAAGTTTTGTAATGAGCGCATCATTTACTAATCAAGTTATTGCTCAAATAGAACTTTGGCATAATCATAAAAATTATGAAAATAAAGTTTACGTGCTTCCAAAACATTTGGATGAAAAAGTAGCAACTTTGCATCTAAAAAAAGTTGGCGCAAAACTAACAAAATTATCAAAAGAACAAGCAGATTATATAAGCGTTGGAACAGAAGGTCCTTTCAAACCAGATGCCTATCGCTATTAAAGATAGCAAAATTGATATCACTTCAGAGAAGTTAACTAAAGAATTAGCTAAAAAATTTACAAAATATCTTAAAGGTGGCGAGTTTGTTTTTTTATATGGAGAAATGGGCGTTGGTAAAACTACCTTTGTTAAATACTTTATAAATGAGTATCAAAAAATAAATAATCTAACACAAACAGAAATTACAAGCCCTACTTTTAGTTTATTAAACGAGTATCAAGTAAAAGATATAAGAATAAAACATTATGACTTATTTAGAATTAATAGGAAAGAAGATATCAATAATTTAGATATTTTTGAAAAAGATAATAAACTTATAACACTAATAGAATGGCCACAGTTACTAACTGATACACAGAATATAAAATCTATAGATTTAACTTTTAATTATTTAAATGATTTAAATGATAGAAGTGTAGATATAAAAGTTTAAATTAAAACTTATTTTGATGAAAAGCTTAGCAAAATTGAAAAAAATAAAAGGTGATGCATCTTTTAGAGAATTTTACAGAAACAAAGAAAATAAATCAATTGTAGTAATATCTAAGAAAGAAAAGTTAAAAAATCTCTTAATTTATGATGCGGTAAATAAAATTTTAATTAAAAATAAAATTTTAGCACCAAATCTGTTAAGTGAAAGTTACATTAATAATTATATAGAAATAAATGACTTAGGAAATCAAACTTTATTTCAAGTTTTAAAAAATAAAAAAAATAATAAATATGTCATTTTTAAAAAAATAATAAAAATTTTAAATAAAATACAATTAATAAAAGACAAAAAGGTAAAAAATTTTAAAAATAAATTATATAAAGTTCAAGAATATAATAACAAAATTTTGCTTGATGAGACTAAACTTTTTTGTGACTGGTATGCACCAAAGATACTACCTAAAGTAAAAAGTATTAAATTTAATAAAAAATTTAAATTAGAGATAAAAAATTTATTATCAAAATTAAATTATAAAAATGTTACATTTGTTCATAGAGATTTTCATGTTTCAAATTTAATGTATTTTAATAAAAAAATAGTGGTTATAGATAGTCAAGATGCACTAATTGGCAATAGAGCTTATGATTTAGCATCCTTAATTGATGATGTAAGATTAAAAACATCTAATGAATTAAAAGAGAAAGTATTTAAGTTTTACGTCAAAACAAATAAAAAAATTGATTTAGAAAAATTTAAAAAAGATTTTGAAATATTATCCGTTTTAAGAAATTTAAAAATAATTGGTATATTTATGCGTTTAGCTGTTAGAGATAATAAAAAAAAATATCTTAAATTAATTCCCTACGCTTGGGAATTGATTAATCATAGAATTAAAGAGCAAAATGAATTCAATAATTTGATTTCGCTATTAAAAAATAATTTTCCAAAATTTATAAGGTAGTGATGTGAAAATAAATACAGCTTTAATTTTATGTGCAGGTTTTGGAAAGAGATTAAACCCAATTACTTTAAATACTCCAAAGCCCTTATTAGAGATTAAGGCTGTAAGTATGCTGGAGAGATGTATTAATTTAATTGAAAAACTAGGTATTCAAAAAATCTTAATAAATACTTTTTATTTGAAGGATCAATTTTCAGTTTTTCTAAACAGTAAAAATTTCAATATTGATATCGAAATAATTGAGGATGGTGAGCATATTTTAGATACAGGGGGAGGTATTCAAAATATGATTAAAGACTCTAATGAAAAGGATTTTATAATTTTTAATCCAGATACAATTTGGAGTAATGACTATAAAGACGAGATATTAAAAATGGAAAAAATGTATTTTTCTGAAAAACTAGAAAACATTCTTCTCTTAGTAAATAAAAAATTAAGTTTTGATAAAATGCTAAAAGGAGATTTCAATCTAAAAAATAATTTAATTAATAAAGAGGCTGAAAAAGAATTTATTTACATCGGGTGTCAAATAATTAATAAAAAATTATTTATTAAAGAGAAAATAGAAAATTACTCAATTTTGGAAATTTGGAATAATTTATTAGATCAAAAAAAGTTATCTGGTTATGAAAGCAAAAAAGATTTTTATCATTTAACAGATCTGGATATTTTTAAAAAACTAAAAGATCTTTAGATCTTTCTTGATCAAGATATCTGCAATTAGAAATTTCTCTATTTTCTAATTCAATTAAAAGAGGATTTCCCGTAGGAATTTCAAGTTTAGATATTTCATTGTCATCTAAATTAAACAAGTGTTTGCAAAGAGCTCTAATAGAGTTTCCATGAGCAGAAATGAGAATATTTTCACTTGTTTTGCTTTCTATCTCTTTGCTATAAAATTTTATTACTCTTTCATATGTATCTTTTAGAGACTCGGTATCAGGAATTATTTCTAAAGGAATTTCTTTGTAAGTTTCAATATTAAGTGGATGATATGGATTTTTTTTATCTAAAGGGTCAGGTCTAAGATCCCAAGAACGTCTAAATTGATGAACTTTTTCTTCTCCAAGTTTAATTTTCATTTCATCTTTATTTAATCCAGTCAGAGCACCATAATGTCTTTCGTTTAATTCCCATGCACTTTTTACTTTTTTAAAATCTTTCAATTCTTCTTGTATTATTTTTAAAGTATTTTTTGCTCTTAATTGAAGGGATGAATAATAAAGATCAATATTAATATTTTCTTGTTTTATTAGTTGGCCAGCTTTTTTTGCTTCTGATTGTCCATTTTCTGTTAAATCTACATCCACCCATCCAGTAAATTTTTTTTCAAGATTCCAAACACTTTGACCATGTCTAACTAAAATTAAATAAGTCATTTGTTTATCTTTTAGATCAATTTGATAAATAAAACTATATTATTAATGATTAATTTTTTTTCTAAATATAAATTTATTTTTTATTTATTCAATTTTTTTCTGATATTTTTATATTTATATCCTGGTAGTTTGCTTGGTTGTTTTCTATACGATGATTGTAAATTACAACCACAAATAACAGCAGATTTTATAATTTCGACTAATCACTTGTGTGCGTTTGTTCTGTTTTCTGTTATTGGTTATTTAACATATAATAAATCGTCTCAATTTATATTTATTACTTTTTATTTATTATTTTTATCAATAATACTTGAGATACTGCATTACGTTATACCAAATAGAAGTTTTGAAATTCCTGATTTATTTGGAAATCTTATAGGTGTTATTATAATAACAATTATTATTTATTTTTTTAAAAAAAATGAAAACATTAAAAATTAATTTTTTATTTGTTTTAATTATATTAATTTCAGGCTGTTCATCTGTTCCTAAAAATACAGCAGATGGTTGTTCCATATTTAATGAAAGATACTTGTGGTACAAACATGCAAAAAAAGCAGAGAAAAAATGGGGAACTCCAGTTTATTTACAACTTGCAATTATAAAAATGGAATCCAGTTTTGACTGGTTAGCAAAACCTCCTAGACAGAAATTATTTAAAGTAGTGCCTTACAAGAGACCATCAAGTTCTTTTGGGTATTCACAAGCTGTAAAAGGAACATGGAAACAATATAAAGAAGAGACTGGAAATAAGCTTGCTACCAGGACAAGATTTAAAGACAGTGTAGATTTTATTGGTTGGTACACTAACAAAACTGAAAAAATTTTAAAAGTTTCAAAAAAAGACGCTTTCAAGCAATATATTGCTTATCATGAAGGGTGGGGTAACTATAAAAATTATAAAAAAAATAAAAAAGTAATTAATCTAGCCAAAAGAGTGGAGAAACAATCAAATATTTATAAGCAACAATTATCAGAATGTAAAAATTCTTTATCAACGTCAAAATATATTATTTTTTAATTTAGCTGTTTTTTTAATTCAATATCAACTGCATCAATTCGCTTAGTATTTTTTGCAAGAGCTAAATACATTGTTGGAGTTACATATAAAGTAAAGAAGGTTGAAATAATCATTCCGCCTAAAATTGTAGAACCCACAGCTAATCTAGAGCCTTCACCTGCACCTGGGCCAATATTTCCAATAACTAATGGAAGCATTGCTATCATTGTACTAAGTGAAGTCATTATGATCGGTCGAATTCTTAGTTCGCAAGCTTTAATTATAGCGTCCTGAATTTTAACACCGGTAGTTCTTATTTGGTTTGTGTAGTCTACAATCAAAATACTATTCTTTGTGGATATACCAATGAGTATTATTAAAGCGATTTGAGAGAAAATATTTACTGAACTGTTCAAAAATAAAATAAATACTAAGCCACCAAATACAGCTAATGGTACTGTTAAAATAATAATAAATGGATGAACAAAAGAGTTAAATGTTGCTGCCATAACTAAATAAGCAGTTAACAAAGCAAGAGCAAAGATTAAGTATATTTCATTTGTTGTTTCTTTTAATTCTTCAGATTTCCCTTTCCAGGTGATTTGATTTTGAGGTGCAACTCTAATCATTACATCTTCTAGATATTTTATTGCTTCTGTTAGAGTATAATCTTCTGCAAGCGCAGCAGAAATTGTAACAGCTCTTTGACGATTATATCTTGGAAGTGCTTCAGCAGTGCCTTTTTCTTTAAATTCAACTAAACTTGCAACAGATACAAGTTTACCTGTAGTTTCCGATCTAACAAAAATTTTTGATAACCCATCTTTATCTCTTCTGTCCGCTAAATATTGCTGTAAAATAATTGGGTATTCTCTTCCCTCTTTACTAAAAGTTGTTACTCTTTTTCCTCCATAAAGAGTTTCTAAAGTTCTACCTATATTTTCTGTAGAAACTCCCAAATCATTTGCTCTATTTTTATTTGTGATTAATTTAACCTCTGGTTTATTTTTTGTATAATCACTTTCAATTCTAGACATATTTCTATTTTTTCTTAATTCTCTTAAGACACTATTTTGAATTTCTTCTAATTCTTCGTAACTAGATCCATATATGACCATTTGAACAGGCTTATTATAACTAGATACTCTGATTGATTGTGGAGAAATTGGAAAAGCGAAAGTTTCAGGTACAGAAACTACTTGCCCAATAGCTTCTCTTAATATTGTTTGACTACCTTTTTCTCTATTTTTCCATTCATCAAGTAATGCAATAATTATAAAACTGTTATAAGACGTAGCAGATCTTCCAAAACCAGGAACTCTCATTATTAATCTTGCATATGGACTGTTTTCTGCCTGCAATAATCTTAATATTCTTCCTTCAATTATTTGAGCTTTTTCTTGGGTGTATTCAAATGAACTTCCTTCATCAGTTGACCCAATAATTAAATAAGCACCCCTATCTTCAACTGGTATCAATTCTTTTTTAGAAAAATTAAACAAATAAGCAGAAGCGGCAATAATTAAAATTATAAATACTGAAATTGTTTTTTGCTTATTCACCCAATATCTAAGGGAATTAATATAAAATCCTGTAAAAGATTTAAATCCATTATTAAATTTTTTTACAATAAAATTAATTTTTTCTTTTTTGTTTAAAAATTTACTTCCTAGCATTGGAGATAATGTTAATGCCACAAAAGAAGATACAACAATTGAAAAAGATAAGGCTATTGCTGTTTCTTTAAACAAAGTTCCTGATATTCCTTTAATAAAAATTAAAGGTAAAAATACTGCTATAAGAATTAAAGTCGTTGCAATAATTGCAAATGTAATTTGTTTAGAACCCTTGTAAGCAGCTACTAAAGGTGTTTCACCATTTTCAATTCTTGTGTAGATCGCATCAGTCATGATCACAGAGTCATCAGTGATTATACCAATTGCTAGAATAAAACTTAGTAATACAAAAATATTAATTGATAGATCAAAAATATATAAACCTAGAAATGATCCAATAAGACTAACTGGTAAAGCAACCGCAGGAACTATTACTGCTTTAAGGTTACCTAAAAAAAGATAAATAATTAAAACAACTAATACAAATGCAATTACTAAACTTTTATATACTTCTTCTATTGCAGCACCAATGTAGGTTGCTCTGTTAAATGCTATTTCTAACTTTAATCCATCAGGTAAGGATTTGTTAAGTTCTTTGATTTTAATTTTTATTTGTTTGGAAAGTTCTACAGTTGATGCACCACTTTTAGCATAAATACCAATACCAACAGTTTTTAAATTTACTGCATTTTTTCTTTGAGCTTTAAATAAAGTTTTTTCTGAAACAGGTCCAAACTCTATATTAGCCACATCAGATAAAATGATAACTTTTTCTTTGTTTTTCCTAAGTGGTAATTGTTTAATTGTATCAATACTAGAATAGGATTTATCAATGTTTAAAGTTAAGTCTTTGTTATTAGCTTCTAAGGTTCCAGCTGGAAGGTTTATATTCTCATTTCTAAGAGCTCTTTCAACTTCCTGAATTGTAAGATCGTTTGCAGCTAATTTTATTGGATCTATCCAAACTCTAACACTAAGCTCTCTTAATCCACCAACTAAAATTCTACCTACGTTTGGTACACTTGAGAATGCATCTATTAGATATCTTTCAGCATAATCTCCAAGATCTAAATCATTCCAAGTTGGAGATGATAAAGCTACCCACATTGTAGTTGTAAAACCTGCTGCCTGTTTTAAAATTTGTGGAGGGTTTGACTCACTTGGTAAATTATCTACAACCCTTGCAACTCTTTCCCTAATATCATTAGCAGCATCATCTAAATCAATGTCTGTGTTGAATTGAATATTAATCCTACTTCTTCCATTGAGAGAACTTGAGTCAATATTTTTGATACCCTCAGCTCCACCAATTACGTCCTCTAATTTTTGAGTTATTTCTTCATCAACAATTTCGGCTGAAGCAGATTTATAATCGGTTTGAACTTGAACTACTGGAGGCTGTATACCATCAGGAAGTTCTCTTACTGGCAATTCTAAAAAGACAAAAATACCAAAAATAATTAATATTAAAGACATGACCCAAGCAACAACAGGTCGTTTAATACTAACTTCAGTTATATACATTTAATTATTTTTTCTCTTTATCTGATTTTTTAAAAATATTTTTTAACCAATCAAATTTACCTTTTTTTTCTTCAGCTTTTTTTGATTTATCTTTTTTACCCCAGCTAGAATTTCCTTGTTTTTTTTTAGCACCTTTCTCAATAGGTCTGATTGTTAAATTTGGTCTTACTTTTTTTGTTCCTTCTGCAACAATTTTATCTCCATTATTTAATCCATCTAATATTTCTACAAAGCCTAAATATCTATCACCAATGGTTACCTTTGTTTTCATTACTTTATTTTTTTCATCTACTTTATAAATAAAAACATTTTCACCCTCGACAATTGTACTAGTGTCAGGAGCACTTAAGCCATTTCTTACATCATATTTAATTGATATTTCTAAAAATGAGCCAGGTAATATTTCACCTGATGCATTATCCATCTTAATTCTTGTTGCTAAAGCTCTTGTATCTTCACTTATCCTGCTAGCAAAAGAGTCTACTTCACCTTTATAAATTTTATTTTTATATCCAGAAAATTTAATATCAACTGGCAGACCAACCTTAACAAATGGTACAAAAATTTCAGGTATATCTACATCACAATATATTGAGCTAGTATCTTCAAGATTAATTAATATTGAAGATTTTGAAACCTCTATATCTTCTGAAAATTCTCTTTTTCCAATAACACCATCAAATTGAGCAATTACTTTTCGATTTTTAAGCTCAGCAATTACATCACCTTTTTTAACTTTTTGATTAAATTTTATAGGTTTTAATATCTCATATTTTTCAATTTTAAATGATTGTGTTTGAATTGGAGTTGCGGTCCCGTAGGTACTAACAACATTTTCAAAAACTCTCTCTTGAGTAGTAGTTATTATTATTCCAGGAGGTGGTCTTTTACTAAATTTTTTTTTGAAATGATTACCTATCATTGTTCTTCCAATGATCACTGTTGCAATGATTAAGAAAAATATGATTACTATACTTGTTATTTTTGTAGATGTTTTCATAAGTTAATTTTTTCCATATTCAGCCCAAGAGCCATCGTAAATTGTCGGCATATATTTAGCATTTATTAAAGAATAAGCTAGTGCCAATACACTTGCAGTCACTCCAGAACCACATGAAAATACTAGATTTTTATCATAGTCAAAATTAAAGGACTTAAACTTTTCAAGTATTTTATCTTTACTAACGAAAGTGTGGTCCTCATTAATTAATTCAGAAAAGGGTAGGCAAAAAGAATTTTTTATTGAACCACTTCTAAGACCTTTCCTTGGTTCAGCAACTTTGCCTTCAAATCTTTCTCTACTTCTTGCATCAACAACATTAAATTCATGTGAATTAATATTTTCATCTATTTGTTTTTTATTTTTAACTAGTTCTATATTTTCTTTACATATATACTTTGAAGTTTGATTGGTTACTTCATTGTTATCTGTAGGTTTATTTTCTTTTTTCCATTTTTTTAATCCACCATCTAGAACATGAACTAGTTTAGTATCATGTCCATAATAAATTAAATTGTACCAACATCTACAAGAACTAATAACATCAGAATTATCATAAACTACTATTCGATCATTATTTTCTATACCCATGTTGCCCATTATTTTTTCCCAAGATTTAGTATCAGTAAGCATATGTGGTAAATCAGTATCTAATTTAGAATTTTCATCTAAATCAAAAAAAATAGCATTTGGAATATGTTCCTCTGTATATTCCTCAAAACCGTTTCTTTGAGTTTGAGGCATATGCCATGAGCAATCAATAATTTTTACTTTATCAATATTATTTTCTAACCAACTTGTATCAACTAAAGACATTTTATCTTTTTTCCAAATATCGTTGATGATACTCTTCAGCTGGGCAATAATTTTTAACTAAAGAAGTTTTTGTAACTACTTTTCCTGATAATTTGACGTTTTCTTTTTCTATCATTTTTTCAGCAGTAATTTTTTGCTGATCATTTAGATAAAATATTTCACTTCTATATTGAGTTCCGAAATCTGGTCCTTGAGAATTTAAGGTTGTTGGATCATGAATTTCAAAAAAATATTTAAGAATTTTCTCGTAAGATATTACTTTAGGATCAAAATCTAATTTTACTACTTCTGCATGATTTGTTGTGCCTGTGCATACTTCTTTGTAATTTGTTTCAGCATTATGACCTCCACAATAACCTACTTCTGTTTTTATAACTCCATCAAGTTTACTAAACTTAATTTCTGGTCCCCAAAAACATCCTAATCCTAAAATTGCTATTTCCATTGATAATTAACTTAATTAATCTAAAGTTAATCATATGCTATCAAAAAATCAATTAGGCTTTTTTTACATGTTCATATCGGTATGTGCATTTTCTCTTATGGATGTGATTGTTAAATGGTCTGAGGATTATCCTGTCGGCCAAGTATTATTTTTCAGAGGATTTTGTGGGATAATTCCTATTTTATTTCTTATTCCTAAAGATAGATATTTAGATTTTTATAAAACAACTAGACCATTTCTTCATTTTAAAAGATGTTTAGCAGGATTAATTGCTTTGGTTTCTATATTTATAGCATTAAGAAATTTGCCTTTAGCAACAGTTGTAAGTATTTCTTTTGCAGCACCAATATTTATAACAATATTTTCAATTTTTTTATTAAAAGAAAAAGTTGGTATTTATCGATGGTTAGCGGTCCTAGTTGGATTTGTTGGTATAATTTTTATAACTGAACCAGGTTTTAGTTCTTTAAATTTATATTATATTTATCCAATAATTTTTTGCTTAGGTCTATCTTACGTTGCTATTGCTATAAGAAAATTATCATCAACCGAACCTGCCTGGTTGATTAGTTTTTTCTTTTCATTCTCAATAATGCTTTTAAGTTTTCTATCTTTCTATCAGGGATGGATTTTGCCAAGTTTAATTGATTTATTTTTGCTATCTATGGTTGGTATATTAGGTGGTCTTGCTAATTTATGGTTATCACAATCTTACAAATATTCAGAAGTAAGTTTAGTTTCCCCTTTAAAATATCTTGGATTAGTATTTGCAATAATTTTTGGATATTTTATTTGGGATGAAATACCAACTTCTAAAACTTTATTAGGTGCTTTATTGGTTATTGTTTCATCTATTATTATATTTAGAAGAGAGATGTATTTGAAAAAAAAGCTATCTGTTTCACGACATGAGTAAAACCCCATCATATTGGAATAAAGCAAAAAAATATTTATCTAAAAAAGATAAAATCATGTCTTCTTTGATTAAAAAATATAAATCTCCTTCAGAGACAGTGTTAACTTCAAGAAAAGATGTCTTCTTCTCTCTCTGCAAAAGTATAATTGGACAACAAATTAGTGTAGCTGCTGCTAATTCAGTTTTTTTAAAATTTAAGAAAAAATGTAAAAATAAAATTAATGCAAAAACAGTCAGCAAGTTATCTACTATTCAACTTAAAAGCTGTGGTCTAAGTAGACAGAAAGTAAAAGGAATAAAAAGTTTAGCAAAAAAAATATTAAGTAAAGAGTTTAATCCAAGACTTATTTCAAATATGTCTGATGAAGATGCCATAATTTATCTTTCTCAATTAAGACAAATTGGAAGATGGTCAGCAGAAATGATTTTGTTATTTACTTATAATCGTCCTAATATTTGGCCCATCCAGGATATTGGTTTGTTAAGAGCTATTTCAAAAAATTTTAATAAAAAATATTTACCACCAGAAAGTTACGTTAAATATCTAAACAAAAAGTTTTCCCCTTACTGTTCTGTTGCAACTTGGTATTTATGGAGAAGTATAGATCCCGAACCTATTCAATATTAAGTTTTTATCAGCTTACATTCCCTCAAAAATTATGTGTTCTCTAGTAGCATTATTTTCTAAATGTTTTCTAGCTTCAACATACTCTTCGGAATTGTAACAATTTTTTGCTGTTTCAATATCTGGAAATTCTGCAAGTGCTACTCTCACCATTTCCCTACCTTCTAAAGTTACATTATTTGCACTCCTCGCTATTATTTTTCCAGAATATTTTTCAACCGCTTCTTTTGCTTTAACGGCATATTTTTTAAGTCTTTCGTCGTCTTTTATTTCAGTATAATTTGCAACCCAATAAGCTTTCATAATTCTCCTTTTTAAATTTTTTTAATTATGATACCAAATTTATGTGAAAAAATTATTTTTAAATTTCTTTGGTGCATCATTATTTTTGATATTTTCATTATTAACCCACGTTAATGCTGATGAATTGTTTAATAAGGGAAAAGAAGTTTTTCTGGGAGCAGGAAATTGTGCAGCATGCCATATGCTCTCAGACGCTGGATCGAACGCAATGGTTGGTCCAAATTTCAATGAAATTAGACCTGATATTCAAAGAATTATAATGGCAGTTAGAAACGGTATAGGAGTAATGCCTGCAATGGAGGGTATTCTTACTGATGAGGAAATAGAAGCGGTTGCTCACTATACTTCTATAGCTGCGGAACAATAATAAAAATTTTAACTATAATTTTTTATCCAATGTTTAGCTATATCTACTCTTTTGCAAATCCAAATATCCTTAAATTTCGTGATGTAATTTAAAAATTTTTTAAGAGACTGTATTCTACCAGGTCTTCCAATTAATCTACAATGCAAGCCAACCGACATCATCTTAGGTGAAGTTTTTCCTTCCTCATAAAGGGCATCGAAACTATCTTTTAAATAATTATAAAATTGTTCACCTGAATTAAACCCTTGATAGGTTGCAAACCTCATATCATTGTTATCAAGTGTGTAAGGAACCATTAGCTGTTTTTTATTACCTTTTTTTATCCAATAAGGAAGATCGTCACTGTATGTGTCGCTACAGTATAAAAAACTACCATTATCAATTACTAAATCTAAAGTATTTTCGCTACACCTACCGGTGTACCAACCAGCAGGTTGATTACCAAAAATCTTTTTTATAGATTTGACTGCAAGCTTCATATCATTCTTTTCTTTTTTCTTTGATACATTTTGATAGTCAATCCATCTCCACCCATGACTAGCAACTTCATAATTTGCTTTTTTTATAGCCAAACAAACTTCTTTATTTCTTTCCAATGCCATACCAACTCCAAAAATAGTAAGTGGAATTTTCTTTTTATTAAATAGATCATGAATTCTCCAAAACCCTCTTCTTGATCCATATTCATAAATTGATTCCATATTTAAGTGTCGACCTTTAATTGGTTTTGCTCCTATAATTTCTGATAAAAATACTTCTGAAGTTTTATCACCATGAAGAGTACAATTCTCTGCTCCCTCCTCGTAATTAAGCACAAATTGCAAAGCCAACTTAGCATTACCAGGCCACTTTACCTTAACTTTTTTGGAACCATATCCCACCAAATCTCTTGGGTATTTTTTTTTCATTTTTTCAAAATAATTTGATCTTTTTTAAATTTATAAATAACAAGATTGTTTCCTTTTCCTTTTCTATCAACAATTAGAAAATTCATATTTTTCATAGAAATCAACGGAAAGTGCCAAATACCAGCATTGTAATTAACTCCAGTTTGTTTTGGGACTAAAAAGGATTGGATTTTATTTACATCTGGTTTATCTCCTTTCGGTGCTACAAATACTAAAAATTTTGTATCTTCCATTGGTATAAAGGCTTGGCTTCCTAAAGGATGTTTTTCCATCATATCGATTTTCATAGGAAACCTTCTTTTTTTTGCTTTAAAAATACTAACAATTGCTTTCCCTTTGTTTTTAGATGCATCTACGTTTATTAAATTATCAAATCTTTTTGCATACCCATCATTAATATTTATAGGATTTTTTTTTGATGTATCTATTAATTGACCAAATTTAGAAAAATTTTTTTTTGTAATTTTTTTTGCTTTTATTATTTTCATCTCACAAAATTTCCGAATGCCCTTATTCTTGAAATTCCACCGTCTGGATAGATATTTATTCTAAGATAATTTTCCTTACTTCTTTTAATTAAGAATTTTTTAAAAATATGTTTTTTGTGAGCTGACAGTTTTGATTTATTTAAAATAAACTTCCAATTATCAGAATTATTGACAATTGATTTATTGGACATTTCTTTCGTAATACTTGCAGTTTGAATTGAACAACTATCGGGATAGTTTCCTTTAAAATGATGGGTATCTATCTCTAGTTTTTTAATTAATCCTGGTTTTCCAAATTTTATTATAAGCCAATCAAAGTTTTTTCCTCTACTTCTTCTTGTTTCCCAACCATCTCCCATATTTTTTCCTTTACCAGGTGCTATGATATTTTCAGCCCTGCCGAAATGTTCATTATTACAACCAATAATTGAAGCGCCATTTAAAACAGATGTAAGGTTGATAGTTTTGTTATTTAAAAAGTTTTTTTCCATTTCAATTTTTCCATAAAGCCTTAGTCTTGCAACTCCACCATCTGGAAAAATGTTTAGTCTTATATAATTAAAAACAGATTTGTTGTTTGATTTGAAGCTATGGTTTCGGCTTGGTCCAAGTTTTTTTTTGCTAAGTAAAGAAATCCATTTTGTTTTCTTATTAGGCTTTGTTTTGCTTAAGCAACCCTCTAACGAAGCATGCATGGGTTGGTTTCCATTGAAGTGTGTTGTGTCAATATCTATATCAAATATCTTTCCAGGTTTACCAAGTTTTAGAATTAAATAATCAAAACCTTTTGATCTTCTTCTCCTTGTTTCCCATCCATCCATCCATTTACCATGTTTGTCAAATAGTCCATCTTTAAAAACCGGAGTTTCGATGTTTAATATTCTATGAGCAGCTGCAAAAAAATCGTCAGTCTTAAATATAACTTTAGTCCCAATCCTTGGATCTGCTAAGTTAATCATTTTTGCACTTATAAATTTTTTCATTTTTTATTTATTTCATTCAAACGAAAGGTTGCGATTTTTTTCACTTGTTTTTTTGCTTCAAGGAATTCACTTTCTACATCACTTTGTATTCTTTGTCTAAAATTATTCAAAATTTCATTTTTATCTTTGCCTTTTACGGCAATTATAAAAGGAAAATTAAACTTTTTTTTATATTCTGAATTTAATTTTTTAAATTCTTCATATTCATCATTAGAACATTGGTTTAATTTTGCAGAGGCTTGTTCTGATATAGATTCAGAGGTCATTTTTTTTGCTACAGCAAGCTCAGGATGAGCATTTAAAATCTCTAAAATTTTATTCTTTTCGTAATTTTCATAAATACCAAGCATTTTAAACACAATATCTTCAAAGTTTTTAAATGGTTTTAACTCAAAAGCTTCCATAGCAACTGACTCAGTTTTTTCAAAAACATTACCAAATATAGACAAAAAATCAGACTTGTTAAGATCGTTAATGTTATCTATTGTTCTCATATAACTTTTAAAAATTTAAGTTTGAAATTAAATGATACTATAATTTTATGACAAAGCTCACAACTCATGTTTTAGATGTGTATTCTGGTAAACCTGGCAAAGGTATCTTGGTTGAGTTGTTTTATATTAATAATTCAGAACGAAAAAAATTAACGTCAACAAAACTCAATGACGATGGTAGAGCTAATTCACCATTAGCAGAGGGAGATGTTTTTATTAAAGGTAAATATGAATTAATTTTTCATATTGGTGATTATTTTAAAAATACATCTTCAGCTAGCGATGTACCATTCTTGGATGATGTTGTTATAAGATTTGGTATTTCAGATCCCTCACAGCATTACCATGTTCCTTTACTTGTTTCACCTTGGAGTTATTCTACTTATAGAGGTAGTTAAGTGATATCGAGTTCTGTTAAATTTCTATTAAATGACAAGCTTATAATAATCAAAAATCCCGATCCAAATCAAACATTACTTAATTATATTAGAACTGAATTAAAAAAGACCGGAACTAAAGAAGGATGTTCGGAGGGTGGTTGTGGTGCATGTACAATTGTTTTAGGTGAATTAGTCGATAATAAAATTGTATATAAAGCAATTAATTCTTGTATTTCATTTGTCCCCTCATTGAATGGTAAACAACTTATAATTGTTGAAGATTTAGTTTCTGAAAATGGAAAACTTCACCCAGTGCAAGATGCGATGGTAAAATTTCATGGTTCACAATGTGGTTTTTGTACGCCAGGATTTGTCATGTCTTTATTTTCAATGTTTAAAAATAATAAAAGTCTCAATAATGAATTAATAACAGATTCTATATCAGGTAATTTATGTCGTTGTACTGGTTATAGACCCATAATTGATGCTGCCAAAAGTTTAAATAAAATAAATAAGAATGATCAATTTTCCAAAAATAAAAATAAAGTTATTCAGCAATTAAAAAAAATTAAACCGAAAAATATTTATATTAAAAAAGATGATAAAATTTATTTTTCACCAAAAAATATTAAAGATTTAAAAGGTATAATTAAAAAACATTCTAATTTTAGTTTTCTTGCTGGTGGAACTGACTTATCTTTAAAAGTCACAAAAGAAAGAAAAGAAATTCCGTTTATAATTGATTTAAAAGAAATTAATGAATTAGATTTTATCAAAGTAAGTAAAAATTATTTAGAAGTTGGTTCTGCTACACCTTTAATAAAATTTGAAAAAGAAATTAAAAAATATTATCCTGATTTTTATTTGGTTTTAAAAAGATATGGCTCTGTTCAAATTCGAAATGTTGGAACAATAGGTGGCAATATTGCAACAGCATCTCCAATTGGTGACACACTGCCAATTCTATTATCTTTAAATGCAGAGGTTTTAATTGAAAGTTTTAACAAAAGAAAAGTGATACCTTTAAATAATTTTTTTCTTGATTACAGAAAAACTAAATTAAAAAACAATGAATTTATACATTCAATAAAAATACCATTATTTAAGAAAAATATTTTTAAGGCATTTAAGATATCAAAAAGATTTGATGATGATATTTCATCTGTTTGTGGATCTTTTAATTTTGAGATTAATAATAATAAAATTAAAGAGGTTTATATTGCATATGGAGGCATGGCTGCCGTACCAAAAAGAGCTAAAGCATGTGAAAAAATTCTTAAAAATAAGCCTCTTACCATCAATACTTTTGATCAAGCAAAAAAATATTTAGAAAAAGATTTAAATCCTATTGGAGACATGAGAGCTAGTAAAGAATACAGATTAGAGATAGCAAAAAATTTATTGATGAAATGTTTCGTAGAAATAAATTCTAATAAGCTATCAAGAGTAAATTAAATGAGTAAAGAGAACTACATTGAGGAAACAAGACCACATGATAGTGCTTATAAGCATGTGAGTGGATATGCAGAGTATACTGATGATATTAATGAACCAAAAAATACCATTTATGGTGCTATTGGTTTAAGCAAAAAAGCTCATGCAATAATCAAAAAAATAGACCTCACTGAAGTAAAAAAAAGTGAAGGAGTGATAACGGTAGTTACTCAAAGAGATATACCTGGTAGAAATGACGTAGGTCCAGTTTTTGAAGGTGATCCAATTTTTCCAGGAAAAAAAGTAGAGTTTTTTGGTCAGCCATTATTCGCTGTAGCTGCTACAACTACAGAACTTGCTAGAAAAGCAGTATTAAAAGCTAAAGTTACCTATCAAGATTTAAAACCAGTTATCACAATAAAAGAAGCTTTAAATAAGAAGCAATTTTTATTTAAACCTAGAAAAGTTAAAAAAGGTAATCCTTCTAAAAAAATAAAAAATTCAAAAAATAATTTAAAAGGAAATTTTACAACTGGAAGTCAAGAGCACTTTTATTTAGAGGGCCAAGCAGCTTTTGTTGTTCCTAAAGAGGACGACAATTTTTTAGTTTATAGTTCGACACAACATCCATCGGAAACACAACAGTTAATTGCAAAAATGTTTAATCAAAAAAGTAATTCAATAACTGTTGAAGTCAGAAGAATTGGAGGTGGGTTTGGTGGAAAGGAAACAAATTTTATGACGGCGTGTATTTGTGCTTTGTTGGCAAAAAAAACAGGGCAGCCAGTCAAATTAAGATTAGATAGAGATGACGATATAATATTGACTGGTAAAAGACATGAATTTTTATCTGAATATGAAGTTGGTTTTGATGATGAAGGAATTATTGAGGGATTAAAATTAAACTTATCTTCAAATTGTGGAATGTCACCTGATTTATCAGCTGCTATAAATGAAAGAGCTTTGCTTCATATAGACAATGCATATTATATTTCAGATATCGAGGTAACAAATTATTTATGTAAAACAAATATTCCAACCTCAACTGCATTTAGAGGCTTTGGCGGAAATCAAGGGATGATGGCTATAGAAAATATTATAGATAATATCGCAAGGTATTTAAAAAAAGATCCTATAGAAGTCAGAAAAAAAAATTTTTATCAAAAAGATAAAAGAAATATAACTCATTATGGAATGACTGTTGAAGATAATGTCATTAATGAAATATTTAAAAAATTAGAAAGTAGATCTAATTACAAGATAAGATATTTGGACATAAGAAAATTTAATGAAAAAAATAAATTTAAAAAGAAGGGTATAGCTATTACACCTTTAAAATTTGGTATTTCATTTACAACAATTCATTTAAATCAAGCAGGAGCATTAGTTCATATTTATACAGATGGAAGTATTCATTTAAATCATGGAGGTATTGAAATGGGCCAGGGGACCTATACAAAGATAGCTCAATTAGTGGCTAATTCTTTTGGATTACCTTATGGTTTAGTTCATATTTCATCAACAAATACAGCCAAGGTGCCAAATACTTCAGCTAGCGCTGCTTCATCAACTACAGACCTTAACGGAGCTGCAGCGTTAAATGCAGTAGCAAAAATTAAATTAAATTTAGAAAAATTTATTAAGAAAAAATATAAGATCTATAATCAAGAGGCAGTCTATAAAGATCAATATATAATATTTGGAAATAGACAATTTGAATTTAAAAGCATAATTCAAGAGGCATATTTAAATAGAATTTCTCTTTCATCATCAGGCTTCTATTCAACACCAAAAATTAATTTTGATAAAAAAAAATTTAGAGGAAGGCCTTTTTATTACTTTTGTTACGGAGCAGCTGTTTCGGAAGTAACTGTAGATACATTGACGGGTGAAAACATACTGGAAAGAGTGGATATCTTACATGATGCTGGGAAACCAATAAATCCAGCACTAGAACTGGGCCAGATAGAGGGTGGTTTTATACAAGGACAAGGTTGGCTTACAATAGAGGAATTGAAGTGGAAATCAGATGGTCAGATTACAACTTTTTCTCCATCGACTTACAAAATACCTGCAGTCAGTGATATTCCAAAAAAATTTAATGTAGAAATTTTTAAAGAAGGATTAAATAAAGAAAAAGTTGTTAATAAAGCAAAAACAACTGGTGAACCTCCTTTGATGCTAGCCATGAGTGTTTTTTATGCAATTAAAGATGCAGTTGCTTCAATTGGAAATTACCAGTTTACACCTGAACTTAATGCACCTGCAACACCTGAAAGAATTTTAATGAGTATTAACAAAATTAAAAATAAAATAAAAAATTAAAATGGAAGATAAAAAAAAATTTATGGCAAAAGCTATTGAACTTTCAATAAATAGTGCAAATACTGTTGGTGGTCCCTTTGGAAGTGTTATAGTTAAAAATGATAAGATTATTGCAGAGGGCTCAAATAAAGTTACTTCTTCAAATGATCCGACTGCTCATGGAGAAATAGTAGCAATTCGAGAAGCCTGTAAAAACTTAAATACTTTTGATCTTTCTGGATGCGAGATTTATACTTCCTGTGAACCTTGTCCGATGTGTCTCTCAGCGATTTATTGGTCAAGGTTAGATAAAATATATTATGCAAACACTAGAGAGGATGCAAAAAATATAGATTTCGATGACTCGTTTATTTATACAGAAATTCCAAAAAAAATTGATGATAGGAAAATTAAAATGATACAAATGCTTAGAGATGAAGCTTTAAAAGCATTTGAAATTTGGGATAAAAAAGTAGATAAAATAAAATATTGATGGAATTTTTACCTTATACAATAAAATGGTTAGAAGTTATTCTAAGATGGGGTCATGTATTATTTGCAATATTATGGGTAGGTAATAGTTTTTTATTTAATTACTTAGATAATAATTTAAATAAAAATATAACAAGTGATGATATCGATGGTGAAGGATATCTGATGCATTCAGGTTTTTTTTACAAACTTTCGAGGTTAAAAACATCTCTACCTCAGGATTACTTAAATAGATTAGTAATCTTTAAGTGGCAAAGTTACTTAACTTTTGTGACTGGAATGTTGCTCTTGGTTGTAATTTACTATTATAACGCTGGAGTATTGATGGTTGATAAGCGTGTTCTATTAATGCCTCCAAGTTATGCTATTATTATCTCGCTATTATCATTGATTGTAGCTTGGTTTGTTTACGATCTTTTATGTAAATCAAAATTAATTGAGAATAATATTTTATTTATATCCACGGGAATAATTTTGCTAGCAGTTATATCATTTGGACTTACAAAATTATTTGGACCAAAATTTGCAATTTTAAGTGTTGGATTAATCATTGGATCCAATATGTTTGGTAATGTTTTCACAGTAATTATCCCTAATCAAATGAACATAATTAGTAGTAGTGAAAGAGGCGAAAAATTTGACATGAGTTTATCTCTAGCAGCTAAACAACGATCAATTCACAATAATTATTCAACTTTTTTAGTTTTGTTTATAATGCTATCTGGGCATTCGAGTTTTTTAGTTTATCACCAATATAATTGGTTAATATTATGTGCGATTGCCGTTATTTCTGGTGTAGCAAGACATTATTTTAATTTAAGAGGAAGAAACATTCACAGGTTGTATATTCTAATTTCTTCAATAATAGCACTTATCGTTCTTGCAGTTTTAGTTTTATTATTTAAATAACTAGTTATAAAAAGTTATGTCTGAAAAAATGATTGTCAGCTGGGACGAGTACAACAAGACAGTTGAGAAACTAGCAATCCAAATTGACGATAGCGGATATAAACCAACAATATTAGTTGGCATCATGCGTGGAGCAGCGCCGATGATAGATGTTTTAAGTAGAATTTTTAAATTAAAATGTGCGTATCTTGCAGTTGAGTCTTACAGTGGTAAGGGAGTAGAGGATGAGCAGGGTGATATTGTGTTTTCAAGAGAAATGAGTTCGATAGCACCTAATATGGGTGGAAAAATACTTTTATGTGATGATTTATCTGACACGGGAATCACTTTTAACAAAAGTATAGATTGGTTAAAAAAATACGAACCCATTAAGGATAAAATAGAAGACATTAAAACCGCAACATTATTTAAAAAAAAGAAATCAACATTTGAGCCAGACTTCTGTGCAAATAGACTTCCTGATAATCCTTGGATAGTGCAACCCTTCGAAATTTATGAAGAATTAAGGATTGAAGAAATCAAAAAAAAACATCAGATATAAAAAAGGCCAGTTAAAAAACCGGCCTTTTTAAATTTTTTAAATTAGAAACTGATTACTTAGGTATATCTCCTTCAACACCTTTAACGTAAGTCATCATTCCTGCAAGCATTCCATCATCTGCAGTTTTTCCTTCTGCTACCATTAAATTACCTTTCTGGTCATAAATTGGTCCCGTGAAAGAATGAACTTTTCCAGATGCTAAATCTGCCTGAAGTTTTTTAACTTTTGATCTTAGGTCAGCTGGCATTTGTGAATCTAAATCTGATATCACAACCATACCATCCCCAATACCATGCCAAGTATCTTTTTGACTCCATGTACCATTTGCAACTGCTTTAACTCTGTCTACGTAATATGGTCCCCAATTGTTTTCAACTGAAGTTAATACAGCTTTAGGAGCAAACTTGTCCATATCACTTGCTTGTCCAAAAGCATATACTCCAGCTTTTTCAGCCATTTGAACAATAGCAGTACTATCTGTATGTTGAGCAATTACATCAGCACCTTGATCAATTAAAGCTTTTGCTGCCTCTGCTTCTTTACCTGGATCATACCAAGTGAAAGCCCAAACAATTTTAGTTTTAATATTTGGGTTAACTTTTTGAGCTGCTAAAGTAAATGAATTGATACCTCTGATAACTTCAGGAATTGGAAAAGATGCAACATAACCAATAACATTTGATTTTGTCATAGTTCCAGCAATTGTTCCTAAGATAGTTCTACCTTCGTAGAATCTGGCTGCGTATGTTGAAACATTTGGATGTTCTCTTTTGTATCCAGTAGCATGTTCAAATTTTACATTTGGAAACTCTTTTGCAACTTTGTTAGTTGGATTCATATATCCAAAACTAGTTGTAAAGATAACATCATGACCAGAGTTAGCTAATTGTCTAAGAACCCTCTCAGCATCGGCACTTTCTGGAACACCTTCTACGTAAGTTGTTTTAAATCCGGCAGCTTCGACAGCTTTTCTACCTACATCATGCTGATATGTCCATCCATGGTCACCAGTTGGACCAATATAAACAAATGCTGCTTTAACATCTTTGGCAACTGCAGCTACAGTTAATGTAAATAATAAAACTAAAGAAGAGACGAAAGAACGAATTAAAAATTTATGCATAAATTATTTCCCCTTTTGATTTTTTAATTATTTAAATTTAAATTAAATTATCTAAAAAAAAATGATTATTTTTAAATTAATTGTCTTTATGAAAAGATTTCCCCAATGAACTAGGAGTACTTAGTCTTATTTTTCTACTATCACGAGAAATTACAACTAAAACTATTATTGTAACGATGTAAGGTAGAGCTGTTAAAAATTGCACAGGAATTCTTACTCCAATTGCTTGCATATGAAACTGAATAATTGTTAATCCACCAAAAATCATAGCACCAATCAAAATTTTAATTGGGTTCCACGTTGAGAAAACCACCAGAGCCAATGCGATCCAACCTCTTCCACCTGTCATATTTTCAATCCACTGAGGAGTATAAATCATGGATAAATATGCACCAGCAAGTCCACTCATTGCGCCTCCATAAAGTATACAAGCGTAACGAACTAGCCTTACATTTATTCCTTGATTAGATGCAGACTCAGGTGAGTCTCCTACAGCTCTTACAATTAATCCAATTTTCGTTTTTTTTAAAAAATAGCTAGTTATGAAGGGAAGGGAAAAAGCAAAATAAAAAACAATTGAATGTCCAAATAATATTGGGCCTAAAAGTGGTATTGTATCTTTTAACCCTTCAAACAAAACAGGAAACTCTTTTCCAGGAATACCTACAAAATTTTTTCCTATCATCGCAGAAATTCCAATTCCAAATATGGTAAGCGCCAAACCAGTAGCAACATGATTAGTGATTAATGTTTGAGTCAGGAATGCAAAAATAGTTGAAATTAGAACTCCAGCTAACATTGCACCAAAAACTGCAATAATCAAACTTCCTGTCACTGTCATTAATGCGAAGCCTGATATAGCGCCAATGATCATCATTCCTTCAACACCAAGGTTTAGAACACCGGATCTTTCTGTAATAAGTTCACCACAGGACGCTAGGATCAAAGGAACAGCGGAGGCCATTATTGATGCAATTATCAGTCCAATAAAATTTATATCGATGATCATTTTTTTGAACCTATAAATTTAATTTTGAAAAAAAGTAAATAATCTGATGCAAGAAGAAAAAATAAAATCATTCCTTGAAAAACCTGACCAGTATATTTAGGAATTTGCATAAATATTTGAGCTGTTTCAGCACCCAAATAAGTTATTGCAACAACTAGTGATGCAAAGATGATACCAACAGGATGTAAACGACCCAAAAACGCTACAATTATTGCAGTAAAACCATAATCCGGAGAAATTTCTCTATGAAGCTGACCAATAGGTCCAGTTATTTCTCCAACTCCAGCTAAACCTGCGCAAGCACCACTTATTAAAAAAACGAGAATGATCATTTTTTTACCTTTGTATCCGGCATATTTAGCTGTCTTTAAACTAAAACCTGAAACTTTCATTTGGAACCCTAAATACGTTTTATAAAAAACAAACCAACTGATAACCACTGCAGATAACGCTAAAAATATTCCTGCATGAATTCTTAGTCCTTCAAATAATAACGGAAGTTTAGCAGAGTCACTGAACTGTCTGGTTTCAGGAAAATTAAATCCCTCTGGATTACTCCAAGGACCAACAACAAGGTAGTCCAAAATTAATTTTGAGACATATACCAACATAAGACTTACCAATATTTCATTTGTATTAAAGTAAGTTTTTAAGATTGCGGGTATTGATGCATACAGCATACCACCGATTGCACCAGCTAAAATTACTATTGGAAGAATGTAAAATCCTTCTTGCTCATAAAACAATAATGCAACTCCTCCAGAAACTATCGCCCCGAAAGTTAATTGTCCTTCGGCTCCAATATTCCAGTTATTACTTTTAAAACAAAAAGATAAACCGATTGCTATTAAACAAAGAGGTGTAGCTTTTAATAGTAATTCACTGAAACCATATTTATCTGCAATTGGAACTATGAAAAAAAATTTAAGAGCTTCAAATGGTTTAAAACCTAAAATAAAAAAAATCAAACCTCCCGCTACTAATGTTAGAAAAATAGCTAACACAGGTGTGAAGAAAAAAATAGCTCTTGATGGTTGATCTCTTTTTACGATTTTAATCAATTTGCTCCTCCCATTAGTATCCCAAGTTTTTCAGGGGTAACTTCTTCAGCATTCATAATTTTTGACAATTTTCCTTTATGAATTACTGAAATTTTATCACTTAATTTTAATAACTCATCAGTGTCTGTAGATATTAATATAATTGATTTATTTTGTTCGTTGATTTTAATCAATGTTTCGTGGATATAATTTATTGCTCCAACATCTAGACCCCAAGTTGGATTAAAACAAATTAATAAATTTGGAGAAGTTATTAATTCTCTTCCAATAATTAATTTTTGAAGATTACCTCCGGACAAAAATTGGCTTTTTAATTCAATGTTGTCCGTATTAACATTAAAATCTGAAATTATTTTTTTGGAATGTTCTTTAATTTTGTTTTCGTTTATTAATCCATTATTAAAAAAATTTGATGATTTAAAATTGTTTAGAGCTACATTTTCAAAAATTTTCATTTGTGGAATTGCAGCCTGCTCAAGCCTATCCTCTGGAGAAAAGGCCATCAAATATTCTCTTCTTTCTTGAGGATTTAAATCTCCTATGTAATTATTGTTAAATTCTATAGAGTTCTTTTCCGAAATAATTTCACCACTTAATACTTGAAATAATTCACTTTGTCCGTTTCCTGATATACCAGCAATTCCTAAACACTCCCCTCGATTAACAGAAAAATTAATATCCATTAAATTTGTTTCAAAAGGATCTTCACTTGTAAAATTAAGATTCATTATTTTAATTAATTGATCTGATGAAGTTTTTGTTTTTTTTTTCTTAATTGTTTTTAAATTCTGACCTACCATTTTGTTAGCAAGTGACTCAATATTTTCGTTCTTTATTTCACTTACAGAAACTAACTTTCCTCTTCTCATTACAGCAACTTCATCACAAAGCTGCATAACTTCCTTTAGTTTATGTGTAATATAAATAATTAAAATTCCTTCTTCTGAAAATTTTTTCAAAGATAAAAATAATTCACTCGTTTCTTGTTCTGTTAATACAGATGTTGGTTCATCCATAATTAAAACTTTTGGACTCCTTATTAGGCATCTTATTATTTCCACTTTCTGTTTTTGACCTGCTGATAGATTTAGTACAGGAATATCAAGATCAATTGAAAAATTATATTTTTTCATAATTGTATCAATTTTTTCTCTTAAACTTTCCCTTTGTTCATCTGAGTCTATTATTAAGTTTTCAAATACAGACAAAGTTTCAAAAAGATTAAAATGCTGGAATACCATTCCGATATCATTTTTTTTTGCATCTGATGGTGAATTGAGCTTTAGATTATTTTCATTTAAATAAATTTTACCTTCGTCAGGGATGATGACACCTGATAGAATTTTAACTAGTGTAGATTTTCCAGCACCATTTTCTCCAAGAAGAGCATAAATTTTACCACTATTAAATTCGAGTGAAACATTGTCGTTTGCAACACACCCAGGATATATTTTAGTTACATTTGAAATTTTAAGGTTTGTATTCATTACTTAATTTAATGGTATAGAATTTCCATCCTTATTTTCCTGATATTGATTTGATAATTTTTGATATTTTTTTTTAATTTCGTCTAATTGATTTAAAATATTTTCTTTTTTTGAAGAAGGTAAATTTTTAATAAGTAAATTTATATTCTGACTTTTCCAATAGGAATTTTCTTTATTATATTCTCCATCATTAATTTTAAATACTTCTTTGAGTATATTTAAATCATGTGGAATATTAAATTCATCATTTGTGGCAGTATACGGAAACAAATAATAAAAATTGTCAAATCCAGAAAATGTAATTGCACTCAAACACATACTGCAAGGTTCATGTGAACTTAAGAACATGCAGTCTTTTTCTTTTGGTCTTGCATTTGCATCTAATTCATAAAATTTTTTAAGGGTATGCATCTCACCATGCCACAATGGATTTTCTATCTCATTGTTTGTTTCTGCAACTATAAGCGATAAATCATCTTTTTTAATTATTGCGGCACCAAATACTTTACTACCTTTAGCAACACCTTTTTCAGTTAAGGGCAAAACCTCTTTTGAAAATATATTTAGTATTTTTTCTAGGACTTTTTCATTCATATGCTTGAACCATCAAATAAAGAACACAATTGTTACTATAATTAAACTTAAAAGTAATAAGAAATAAATTATTTATACAACTTAAAAGTTAATAATGAGTGTAACGAAAAATGTTAATTTAAACTTATGTCAAAATTAAAATCAGCATTAAGTCTTGTAATTATATTAATTTTTTTTTCAGGGTGCCAAACTGTTAAAGATAAAACAGATGCCATTGTTGAAAAGGAAAATGAAAAATTAAGTAAATTTCTTGGAAAATCAGCTAGTGAACTTCAGATGGAGCTTGGAAAACCAGACGAAGACTTTAAAAATGCTAAAGGCAATTTTGAGTTTGTTTATAATAGCAAAAAATACCTTGTTCCATGTGAACGTAGGTTTGAAATAAATTCAGAAAATATAGTTGTGGGTTTTGTTTCAAACGGTTGCTTTTAAATTAATTGATTAAAGTAAATCTGCTCATTATAGGTTTTTTTTACTATCTAAAGTGGAGTTGTTCTAAACTAATCAGTTTTTTTATATTAATTCATAGCCAATAATGTAACGTCTATTTAGTTAACGACGGAGGTTATATGGCTTCAAGAAAAACAAAAGCGGGCTCTACAAACAGTCCGGATAAAAAACTTCCATTAAATAAATCCATACCTTTAGGAATTCAGCACGTACTAGCAATGTTTGCTGGTAATATAACGGTTCCTATAATTGTGGCTGGAGTTTTTGGTCAAACGCCTGAACAAAAAATATTTTTGATTCAAATGGCTTTGTTTGTAGCGGGAGTTGCAACAATTATCCAAACAGTTGGATATAAAGAAATTGGTGCAAGACTTCCTATTGTTCAAGGAACAAGTTTTGCATTTATACCAATCATGCTACCATTTAAAGCAGCAGGATTAGGTGCAGTATTTACAGCAGCGTTCATTGGAGGAATTTTTCAAATTTTTATTGGAAAAGTTTTAAAACCAATAAGACATCTATTCCCACCATTAGTTACTGGTATAGTTGTGCTAATGATTGGATTTAGTTTGCTTAAAGTTGGTTTTATGTATGCTGGTGGAGGTGGATGGTTAATGAATAATAAACCTGAAATCTTTGCAAATGCAAATCATTTAACGGTTGCTTTCACAGTGTTTATAGTTGCAATCTTTTTTAATCTTAGAGGCAAGGGGATGGCTTCTGCAGGATCAATTTTAATTGGAATAGTAGCCGGCTTCATAGTTGCAGCAGCACTAGGAATGGTTAACTACGGAAAAATTGCATCTGCATCATGGTTTGCATTTCCAATGCCACTTCAATATGGAATTGACTTTGTACCTGGTGCAATAATTCTAATGTTGTTTATGTCAGTTGTTACAACAATTGAAACAATTGGAGACATAAGTGCTACGACAATGGGTGGTGCTAAACGAGAAGCAACGGATAAAGAAATATCGGGTGGAATTATGGCAGATGGTGTTGGTACTGCATTTGGTGCAATATTTAATGCGATGCCAAATACATCCTATTCACAAAATGCTGGACTAGTTGCGTTTACAGGTGTGGTAAGTAGGCACGTTGGAACTATTGCAGGAATAGTCTTAGTTCTAATGGGATTATTTCCAAAATTAGGTGGAATAATCGCTGCAATGCCAGAGTCTGTGATTGGTGGAGCAGCAATCATTATGTTTGGTATGATTGTAGCTGCTGGTATTAAATTGATTTCAAGGGCAGAAATGGATCAAAGAAATTTATTAATCTTAGCTCTTTCTTTGTCTTTTGGAATTGGGATGTCATTATTACCAGACTTTGTGAAAAATATTCCAGATTTTGGAATAAGTTTAAAACTACTGTTAACAACTGGACTTATACCTGCTGGATTATTAGCATTTGCTTTGAATGCTATAATGGCAAAGAAATAATTAATTTAAACTTGTGGGGAAAAATCCCCACAAGCAAGGTTTAAGACTTATTTAATTTCAATAAGCTTCTTTTTTTTATGTTCTGGAATTATTCTTTCACAAGATATTGTTAAAAGACCATCTTTAAGTTCAGCACCATTAACTTTTACATCATCAGCAATAGTGAATGATCTTGCAAATTGTCTTTGAGAAATACCTTTATGAATAATTTCTCCATTAACATCACTGTCTTCAGACTTATTAACTTGTTTTGTTCTTACTGTTAATAAATTGTCCTCGAACTCAACCTCAACGTCTTTTTTGCTAAAGCCAGCCAATGCTACTTCAATTGCATAGTTGTCTTTACCTGTCTTTCGGATGTTGTATGGTGGATAATTTGACTGCATCGTCAAATTCCCATTTCCCAACATATTTTCAAATTGGTCGAACATGTCATCAAAACCAATTGAAAAAGGTCTAAGTGAGTTAAATATAGATAGATCCTTACTTGTCATAGTATCCTCCTTTGTTAAGCAAGTTTATTTATGTAAGCCCCATTAGGCGACTTACTAATTTTATATGGGGATTAATTTGTTTTTTTCAAGATTTAAAGTGTACTAAATTTTTTTTGAAATTTTTAATGCAAATGCATAGTCAATAGCAATTTCTTCTATTGCGCCATCTCTTCCAGATTTTCCACCATGACCAGCGTTCATTTCAGTTTTTAAAAGAAGCAAATTATTATCTGTTTTATAGTCTCTAAGTTTTGCTGTAAATTTTGCAGGTTCATCAAACAAAACTCTATTATCACTTAAACTTGTTGTAATAAAAATATGTGGATAATCCATTTTTTTAATATTGTTATAGGGCGCATATGAAAAAATATAATCAAATTGCTCTTTATTCTCTTTTGCATTTCCAAATTCGTCAAATTCTCCCACAGTTAACGGTAAAGAATGATCAAGATTTGTAGTTAAAGAATCTACAAAAGGAACAGCCATGATAATTCCTAAAAATAATTCAGGAGATTGATTAACTACAGCTCCCATTAATAATCCTCCAGCTGATCCACCCATTCCAATAATACTTCCTTTTGACGTATAATTCTTTTCAATTAAATATTTTGCTGCGTAAATATAATCTTCAAAAGTATTTTTTTTGTTTGTTAATTTTCCCTCTTTCCACCATTTCATACCTTTTTCCATACCACCTCTAATGTGAGCTGTGGCCCAAATTATATCTCTATTGATAAGACTTAATCTTGTGGAAGAGAAACTTGGTGACATAGAATTTCCATAAGATCCATATCCATATAATAAAACATTTGCAGTCCCATCAATTTTTGTTTTTTTGTGTCTTGTGATTGTTAATGGAACCATTCTTCCATCATGAGATTTAAACTCAATTCTCTCAACAATATAGTCATCTTTATTATGACCAGAGGGAATTTCTTGCTCTTTGACAAGCTCTTTAGATTTTGTTGCTAAATTATATTTAAATACTCTAGAGGGAGTTTTGGGCGATGAATATCCCAAATAAACTTCATCAGTATTTCTATCTTTTTGAGTTAAGCTCACTCCTGGAACATAAACAGACTCATCAGAAAAAATTAATTCCTCCTCTATATTTGTAGAAATATTTTTAACAAATAATTTATCTAGTGCATCTGATGTTTCACCACGAATAATCCAATTTTTAAGAAATGTTAATCCACCAATCAAAACCTCATCTTTCGCTGGAATATATGTTTTCCAATTTTGATTTTCTAAATTCTCACAAATATCAACTTTAAAGTCTTCAGCATTTTTATTTGTATGATTATAAAATTTACCATCCCATGAATTTACAGAATACAGAACACCTCTTTCTCTTTTAATAATAAGTTTTGGAGATGGATTTAATTCATCCGATTTAAAGTAATATTGCTCTGACGTATTGTGGTCAGAAGTATTTATAAAATAATATTTTTCATCTGAGCTTTTCCCAATTCCTACTGTAAAAGCCTCACTTTTCTCCTCAAATATTAATTCATCTTTACTATCAAAATCTCCAATTTTGTGTCTGTATATTGTTCTTGCTCTATGATTTTCATCAAGTTTAGAATAAAAAATATATTTATCATCTAAACTAAATATTATCCCACCTGATGTTTCTGTAATTTCTTTTGAAATAATTTTGTTTGTTTTTATATCTCTTAAATAAATTGTGTAATACTCAGAACCCTTAAGATCCAAAGAGTATCCTAGATATTTATCATTATTGCTTACTTCTAGATCTCCAACTCCAAAATATTCTGTTTTAAGCTTTTCTTTTTCTTTATCTCCATTCCATATTTCTTCTACATTTTCTGAACCAATTTTTTTTCTCAGTTTTATGGAATAATTTCCTTTTGTTGTAGTTTTTGTCCAATACTCATAAGAATGATCTTTGTAAGGTAGAGATTCATCATCTAATTTAATTCTTCCTTTAATTTCATCAAATAATTTTTTTTGGATATCTTTTGTATCTTTTAAATGATGCTCTGTATAAGCATTTTCATCTTCTAAATAATTTTTGACCTCAGGATCTAACTTACTTTTGTCTTTAAGAACTTCTAAAATATTATCTTGATGTATCCAGCTATAATTATCTTCCCATTCTGTATTGTGACAAGATTTTATCTCTGGTTTTTTTTTAAGTTGTGGTATTTTCATTTATATACTTTCAATATATGAATATTTTTTTTCTCACAATAATAATTTTTCTTTTAATTTATTTTTTCCTTACTTGGTTTGTTAATTCAAAATCAAAAAAAATTAAAAATATTTTTAGAAAGTCTCTAATTTTAGGTTCAATTGCATTTGCAATTATAGCAACATTTGCTGGGCGATACGTATTTTCACTCCCTTTTCTCCTAGCAATCTTGCCTCTGATTAAAACTAAAGCTGGAATAACTTTATTTCAGGTTTTGAGACTATGGAGTTTAATTAGGGTTTTAAAAAATTCTGGAAGATTTAGTTTTAACCAATCAAGTGAGAGTAAAAATTTGCAATCAATGTCGAGAGTAGAAGCTTGTGAAATATTAAATTTAGATCCAAAAAAAAAATATACTAACGAGCAAATTTTAAATTCTTATAAAAAAATAATGAAAAAAATTCATCCAGATAAAAATCCTGAACTTAATAGATTAGCTGTAATTGTAAATCAGGCCAAAGATACTTTAACTAAAAACACTATTTAGATTTTATCTCTAAAACTTTATTCATCACTTTTTCAACACTTATTGAGTCTGGACTATGTAAGAAATTATGATTTATATTTTCTATACTTGAATTGTCTGGAACAATTCTATGATAATTTTTACTATAATCTGTATATGCCTTTGGAGAGTTAATTAATAATACGATAGCAGGTTTTTGAGATTGAGAAGTAACATGATGCATGAAAGAATCGTTACCAACGTAAGCATCACATAGAGAAAAGAAAGGTAAAATTTCTCTCACAGATAAATCACTTAAGTCCATACAATTTTTTTTATCAACATTATTAATTATTTCTGTAGAAATGTTTTTTTGATCTGGTCCAGCTTGAATATAAAAATAAAAATCACCTTTATTATTAAGCTGGTTAATTAATTTTATAAAATTTTTTTCTCCCCATCTTGTATCTGGTCCAGAGGAGCCTGCTCCGATAACTATGTTAAATTTATTTTCATCAAAAAATTTTTTTGTTTTTTCAATTTTTTTTTTGCTTATTTGAATTAATGTTTCTGTATGACAATCCGAAAGATTTAAGCTTTTACAGATAAATTTTCTTGCTGCTTCAACTAAATGTAATTCTTTTTTTTTAAATAAAGGATAACAATATACTTTTTTGATACCAGCTAATTTAGCAGCTAAATACAATCTAGGACTTGGGTAAAAAATAAAAATACAATCTAAATTTAACTTTCTAAGATTAGATGATATTTTTGGAATATCAGTGATTTTTTTATTTTTACCAAAAATAATTATTTGCTCTATCAATGGATCATCTTCTAAAGCCTGGTCAAGATTCTTTGCCAGCGAAATTAAGGTTATTGGTCCATGAATACTAGCTATTTTATGACAGTAAGCTAAGTGCATAAGATTTGCACCAAGACCTATATAATTTAAAAAAACGCCTGTTTTCATAAAACTATTTAAAAATTTTTTTTTTTATTTAATTTATATTTAAATATAAATTATGACTATGATAAATGGAATTTATGCTGCCACATTATCAATCTTAGATGCAGATTTAGGATTAGACATAAAAAAAACGATAACTCATGCGGAAAAGGTAATAGATAAAGGTTGTCATGGAGTAGTTTTTTTTGGAAGCACTGGTCAGTCTCAATTAATTTCATTAAGCGATAAAATTAATCTAATAAACAATCTATCATCAAATAGTTATAAAGAAAATTTTATAATTGGTACTGGCCTCAATTCTTTATCTGATACAATTAGTTTAATGAAAATTTCTATGTCCCTCGGATTTGTTAGATTTTTAATAATGCCTCCAGCTTATTACAAGTATGATGATCAAGATGTTTTTAATTTTTATTCAAATATAATTAAAGTAATTCCAGATTCTAAAATAATACTTTATAATTTTGAAAAATTATCTGGATATAAATTTAGTGAAAATGTAGTTTATAAATTAGTTGAAAATTTTCCTGATCAAATAATTGGAGTTAAAGATAGTTCATATAATTTATTTGAAAAACTTAAAATAGATAATTTTTCCTTAATGCCAGGATCAGAGTCAAAATTATTAAAAGGTTTAGATTTAGGTTGTTCAGGTATAATAACAGCAACTACAAATGCCACAGCGTCATTAGCAAGAGATGTTTATGAAAATTTTATAAATAAAAAGGAACAAAATTTAAATGATACATTGTGTAAGGTAAGGGCAGTATTTGAGCAGTATAATTTAATATCAGGTTTGCATACTTTTTTTGCTCAAAATGACGCAAATTATGAAAATATTTTACCCCCTCTAAGAATTTTGAATGAGAATGAAAAAAATAATTTATTAAATCAATTATATACATTAAATTTTAAAAATAATTAAAAATTAATATGCAACTTGCTCGTTTTTTAAATAGTGTTTTTAAAAAAGATGGATTTATATTAGTTGATGCAAATTCTAAAAATTATATTATTGGAAGTCCTAAGAGTGACAATCCTATAAAAGTCAGAATTTTAAATAAAAACCTACATTATAAATTGCTATTTCATCCTGATCTTTATTTTGGAGAAGCTTATACGGATGGTGAAATAATTATTGAAAATGGATCACTAACTGATTTTTTGGATCTTTCCTTAATGAATTTTGGTAGAGGAGATTTAAATTTTTTTAGTTATTTAATTAATAGATTAAGGGGTTCTTATAGATATTTAACCAACTTTAATTTTATAAAAAAATCTAAAATGAATGTTTCGCATCACTATGATATTTCGGATGATCTTTATGATTTATTTTTAGACCCTAAAAGACAATACTCATGTGCATATTTTAAAAATGAAACAGATACATTGGAAACTGCTCAAAATAATAAAATTCAACACATAATAAAAAAACTAAATATAAAGCCAAATCAAAAAGTTCTAGATATTGGATGTGGATGGGGTTCTCTAGCAATAGATATTGCAAAAAGCGCAAACTGCGAAGTAACAGGTATTACACTTTCAGAAAATCAATTTAATTACTGCAAGAAAAGAGCAAAAGAACTTAATTTAGAAAATCAATTAAACTTTAAGTTAATGGATTATAGAGAGCTCAATGAAAAATTTGATAGAATAGTCAGTGTTGGGATGTTTGAACATGTAGGAAGAAAATTTTATAAAAAATTTTTTTTACAAGTTGAAAAACTTTTAAAAGATGATGGAGTATCATTAATTCATACTATAGGATCAGTAAATCCACCAAGAGATCCACATCCATGGATCACTAAGTATATTTTTCCAGGAGGCTATACTCCAAGTTTAAGTGAAGTAACAACACCAATTGAAAAAGCAGGCTTAATTGTTGCAGATATTGAGGTTTTAAGACTTCATTACTCACATACACTAAGACATTGGAAAGAAAATTGCATTCGAAATAAAGACAAAATAATTCAAATGTTCGATGAAAGATTTTTTAGGATGTGGGAATTTTATCTTGCTGGTTGTGAGATGGCATTTAAATGGGGTGATCAAGTTGTATACCAATTTCAATTAACAAAGAAATATTCTTCTACACCTGTTACAAGAGACTATATTTATCAATAAATAATTGGTAGAAACTAATTCTCTTAAAATGAAAAAAAAGAAAAAAAAATTAAAAAAAAGTATTTCTAAAAATCAAAGAAAAACCAAAAAAAGAGTTAAAAAAATATCTAAAAAGTCAAATAAATTTAAGATTAAAAATAAATCTGTAAAAAAAATTAATAACCGAAAAAAACAAAAAAATAAAAAACAAAAAAAATCAAAAAAACCAAAACAATCAAAAAAAATTTCAAAAAAATTTAAATCTACTGTACCAAAGAAACCAGATATTCTTCTAAAAGTAGTTAACTTTCAAAATTCTTTAAAGCCTGAATTTAAGTTTAGATTAAATTTTGGTTTTGAAAAATATATCCAAGCATTTTTTGATAAAATAGCAGACACAATTTCACAGTATAAAATTCTAAAAAAAGATGAAGCAAGAAGGTTAAAATTAGAAAAACAAGAAAAAGAAAGATTAGAAAAGATTGAAGCTGCAAAAGAAAAGCAAAAAGAGGCTGAATTAAAAGTTAAATTAAAAGAACAAGCTTTAAAAGATGAAATTAGATTAGAAAAACAAAGAACAAAAGAAATAAAATTATTCTTAAGAAAAGAACAAGCTCTTTTAAGAATTGAACAAGCAGAAAAACAAAAGCAATTTTTACAACAATTAAAATTAGACAAGCAAATTGAAAAATTCAGAGTCAGAGAGGTTAAAGAATTAGAAAAATTAGAAAAAATTTCTTTAAGAGAAAAAAGGGAGGATTATGCTGGCTTACAACAAAGAATAGAAAAACTAAAAGAAAAATATCGAATTATTAGAGATCAAAAGATTAGGGAAAGAGTAGAGGCCTTAGGAGTAAAAATTCAAGGAGATGAAGATAGAGAAACACTTTTACAAAAAGAAAAAGAATATACTTTAGCTAGACAAAAAATTGAGTTTGCTCTTGAAAGTTTTTACAGAAGTGCCAGTAGTTTAGTATTTCAATTAAACAAAAGACACATAACAAGGCATATGTCTATATTTAGATGTATAGACAGAAGGTTTGAAACAGGAGAAATATTTGTTAAATGGGATGAAGCTTCAGATGATGAATGGCTTTTATTAATATACATAAAAAATAATTCACCAGATGAAGGAATAGTAATTGAAGATAAAACCAATCCAGAAAAAAATCTTTCTCACGAGTTTAAAAATAATGAGATATTTAAGGCTTCAGATACTATGGTTGATGCTCTTACCCAGTTAATAGCAAGAAAAAGAGCTAAAAATATCAATTAAATTATCTTGCATAATTAAGTATCATTAAGAATGTTTCTTTCTTCAATACTAATGATTATTTTATATCTAATATTAAAATATATTCTTGCCTGGATAAGGTATTTTAACAGTCTTGATACTAGATTAGGTCAATCTACATGGCGATGGAGTTATGATTACCCAGTAGTTGGTGAAAGAGATATTTCAGATCTAGATGATAAAATTTTTGTTAGACTGAGGAGAAAAAGAAATAGAGTTATAACTCTTATGTATTCAATTTTATTAATAATGTTCTTATTATCTATGTCTTTATTAAGTGAATTTTTAATATTTTTCTTAACTTAGTTCTTGAGTTGTTTTTTATTTTTTAAATATAAAAAAAAAGCAACAATTTCGTATCCATATTTAAAGATTGAGAAAATTATTGGTAGTTTAAAAAATTTATATAAAAATTTATATTTTGGAATTTTTTTCCAAACGTAAAGAAATGCCTCCGCGCCTTCAATAATTTTACCATTCTCCTTAACATGTAATCTTCTTAATAATTCTTTATCATTTCTAGATGTTTCTTTTTCAGCATCTGGATTATTTGTAATATCTATCCAGTCAATATCTTTAATATTTTCTTTTTTATATAAGTTAATTTCTGATCTACAGATTTTACAAGAATTATTAAAAAATACTTTCATTTAACAATAATTAACTTTTAGTGATAAATTGTACATGCGTAAAATGATCAGTTGAAAATTTTCAACAAACCACTATTTAAGGTGGATGAGTAATTTCTTTAATAAATCTGATTTGACAAGACAAGATGCTGATAAAATAGTATCTGAAACACTCAACAATTGTGATGATGGTGAGCTTTATTTAGAAGAGTCTAAATCAGAATCAATTTTGCTAGACGACAATAAAATAAAAAGCTCCAACTACAGTTCTGATTTAGGGTTTGGTTTCAGAGCTATTTCAAACGAGGTTGTTGCTTATTCATATTCAAATGAAATATCAAAAGATTCATTAAAAAATTCCTCAGAAAACCTTAAGTCAACTCTTAAATCAATTAAAGGCACATATAATCATGAAATTCCAAATTCTAATAAAAAATTTTATAAAGATATTAATCCAATTGAACAAAAAACTTTAGATTCGAAATTAGAAGTTTTAAATAAAGTAAATGATTTTTTAAGAAAAAAAGATGGATCAGTAAAACAAGTGACGGCTAGTTTTGCTGGTGAGCAAAAATCAATTGAAATTATTAGATCAGGTGGAGAAGTGCTCACCGATGTACGTCCATTAATTAGATTTAATGTCTCTGTAATGTTGGAGAAAAATGGGAGAAAAGAAACCGGAGTATATGGAATTGGTGGTAGACAATCTTATGATGATTATCTAAAGAATGATAATTGGAAAAATGTTTGTGAAGAGGCTTTTAGAATTGCATCAGTAAATTTAGAAAGTAAACCAGCGCCTGCTGGTGAGATGAAAGTAGTCTTAGGACCAGGTTGGCCTGCTATATTAATCCATGAAGCAATTGGTCATGGTCTAGAAGGAGATTTTAATAGAAAAAAAACATCAGCATTTCATGATCTTATGGGAGAAAAAGTTGCAAGTGAGGGAGTAACAATTGTTGATGATGGTACCATAGATAATAGAAGAGGCAGTTTAACTATTGATGATGAGGGAACGCCAACTGAGCGAACAGTTTTAATTGAAAATGGTATTCTTAAAAATTTTATGCAAGACAGGCACAATGCAAGATTAATGAATACAAGATCTACCGGGTCTGGAAGAAGAGAAAATTATAGACATATTGTTTTGCCAAGAATGAGAAATACAATGATGTTAAGTGGCAATCAAACTCAAGATGAAATGATCAAATCTGTTGATAAAGGAATTTTTGCAGTAAGTTTTGGAGGTGGCCAGGTAGATATTACATCTGGAAAATTTGTATTTAATTGTACTGAGGCTTACGAAATAAATAATGGTAAAATTGGATCTCCAATTAAAGGTGCAACACTTATTGGTGATGGCCCATCAATACTTAAAGAAGTATCGATGGTAGGAAATGATATGATGTTAGATCCAGGCATAGGAACTTGTGGAAAAGCAGGACAAGGAGTTCCTGTGGGAGTCGCTCAACCTTCAATTTTGATCGATAAAATGACAGTTGGTGGAACAAAACTTTAAAGTATTATGGTTAAGGATCAAGAATTTCTAAAATCTAAAGCTTCATATTGTTTAGATTTGGCAAAAAAAATGGGAGCAACTGATGCAAGTGTTACAGTTGGTCACTCAATTTCAGAAACAGTTAATTTTAGAAATAAATCCCTAGAAGCCTCTGATAGATCAGATGGATTGGCATTAAGTATAGAAACTTATTTAGGTAAAAGAAGATCATCAATTTCATCATCAAATTTACTAGATGAAAATATAAAAACTTTAATTGAAAAGTGCTTTGAAACTACAAAAATTACACCAGAGGATGAATTTAATTCTTTGCCTGATAAAAATTTATTAGCCAAACAAATTAGTAGCCTTAATTTGTATGATGAGACAAGATTCGAAAATGATAAAAAAATAAAATATTTAAAAGATTTAGAGGAATCTGCTTCATCAGATAATCAAATCATAAATACAGAATCCAGTTTCACGGAAAATAAATCAAATTTTATATTAGCTAATAGTGACGGTTTTTGTGACGGTTATAAAACTTCTTCTTTTGCTGCTTCTTGTGTAACAGTTGCAAAAGATGAAAATAGCATGGAAAGAGACTACGAATTTTCTAGTAAACGTCATTTGTCTGATATTAAGCAAGCAACAGATCTCGGAAATAAAGCTGCCAAGCAAACTATCAGAAAATTGAGCCCTAAAAAAATTGGAAGTGAGAAGATCAGCATAATTTTTGATAAAAGAATTTCAAAAGGAATGTTAAGTGCTTTTGCAAGTGCAATATCTGCATCTGCAATTGCAAGAGGTACTTCATTTTTAAAGGATAAAATTAATCAACAGGTTTTTGCCAATTCAATAAATGTAATTGATAAACCTGACATAATTAAAGGGATGGGTTCCCAAAATTTTGATTCAGAGGGTGTAAACTCAAATACCTTACAACTTATAGAGGATGGAATACTAAAAAATTATCTTGTCGACACTTACAATGGAAAAAAATTAAATTTAAAATCAAATGGAAGAAGTGGTGGAACTACTAATTTATATTTTGAAAAAGGAAATATAAGCTACGAGGATCTTATGAAAAAAAATTCAAGAAGTCTTTATATTACTGAAACTATTGGTCATGGATCTAATCTTGTAACAGGAGATTATTCAGTTGGAGCCACTGGTTTTTTGGTTGAATATGGAGAATTTAAATATCCTGTAAATGAAATCACAATTGCTGGTAATTTTAAGGATATGTTTAAAAATATAATTTTAGCTAATGATTTAGAATTCGAATATTCAGTAAATTCACCAACTATGATGATAGAAGGTATGACTGTTGCAGGAAAATGAGTAGTTATTGCGTAATTGGCTCTGGAATTTCAGGAGCGACAATAGCTAATCTTTTAAGCAAAAAAAATTCTGTACATATTTATGACAAAGCCAGAGGTCCAGGTGGAAGATCTTCATTTAAAAGATTAAATAAGTCAAAAGGATTTGATCACGGAGCTCAATATATTTCTCCAAAATCAGTTCAATTTAAAAAATTTATTAAAAATTTACGTAAAAAAAAAATTCTAAAAAAATGGAGTGGAAAACATGTTTTTTTAAACAAATTAAAAAAAGAAAATAAAAATCATGTTAAAATAATTGGCCGCAAAGGAAACAACGATATTAGCAAACATTTAATAAAGAATATAAATTGTAATTTTCAAAGCGAGTTAGAGAAGATAAAATATATTAAAAATAAATGGAAATTAGATTTTAAGAACAACCAAATAAAATATTATGATAAATTAATATTAACTTGTCCATTCCCACAATTAAAAAAATTATCAAAAAAATTTATAAACGATCCATTCATCAAACAAAAAATCAAAATGGACGCAAATATTACAGTCATGATTGAAATAAAAAAAACAAATAAAAACATTTCAAGTTATTTATTTGACGATAAAATTTTAGGATGGGCTGCTAAAGAAAATAGTAAAAAAAGATTTAAAAGTAATAATGATTTATGGACTTTACAAAGTACAAACCTTTGGGCAAATAAAAAAATAAATAAAAATAGAGAAAATAAAGAAAAAAATTCAAAGATTTTGATTGATCAATTTTTTAAACTTAGTGGAATTAAAAAAACAAAAATATTAACTTCATTAAATCATGGTTGGAAATATTCCTCAAATTCTAGATCCTTAAAGGTTAAAAGTTATTGGAATAATAAATTAAACTTTGGAGTTTGTGCAGATTGGTTTGTAGGTCCTAGAGTAGAGGCTGGATGGATAAGTGCAAACGATCTTTTTAAAAAAATAAATAAATAATTTTATTCAAGAATTTTTAGGCGATATTCCCAATTTCCCATTCTCTCATATGTAATTTTAATAATCACCGAAGTTTTTTTATCAAGCCAAATGTCAAAATTTAATTTTTTATCTTCAGGAAGAGACATATCTTTAGATGTAAGTTTGAAATGATCTGTTTCGTATTGTTTGCCATTAATTAAAATATTTTCTTTGCCAATAAAAGTAACTATTTGTTCTTTAATACTTCCAGAAATAGGACTTATTTGGCTTTCTGCTTGTAAAATTCTATGACTCCACCAATTGCCAATAATATTTTTTATAGAAGCTTCGCCTGAATATGAAGATCCTTTAATGTCAAACTTTTTATTATTTTTATCTAATTTTAAGTTTACAAATTTTTCTTTTTTATTTTGAAGTGTTTTTGATTGAAAAGATATTAAATCATCTTTTAAATAAATTTCTTCCCCATATCCCTCTACTTTAAATATTGTTGCAGATAGTAATTTTACCTCAAATTTGTATTGATTTTTTACTATCGTTTTTTCACCATCTCTTTTAAAATAATAATTGTTATATCCAATTACTTCATCATTTCTCAAGATCTCCATTTCTATTTTGTCAAATTTGTTATAATGACCTATATGAGCTAAAGAAATTGATGAGAAAAATATAAAAAGTAAAATAACTATAAACTTTTTCATTTGCTAGTTACAATATTAGAATTTTTCATTAATAGATATAGCTTATTACAATTATGTTTTTAAAAATAAAAAAAATTCCAAAAGTAAAATGGAGCTCAGAAAAACCATTTAATTTTAAACCAAAGTTTTCTACATTTTTTTTCTTATGTTTTGGTTTGTCCTTATTTGGATTAGGTGAGGGATTATTAATTGTTTCCTTCACAGGTGCCTCTCCTTGGAGTGTTTTAGCCCAAGGTATTTCCTTAAATGTTAATTTAAGTATTGGAACTATCACATTATTAATAAGTATTGCTGTTTTAATTTTATGGATACCTCTTGGACAAAAACCAGGGATGGGCACAATATTTAATGCCCTGATAATTGCAATAATGATTGATCTTTGTATCAAATATGTTCCAACACCTTCAAATTATATTCATCAATTATTATTAGCCATAATGTCTGTGATCATGGTTGGAATAGGTGGAGGTATTTACTTGGTATCAAATTTAGGAGCAGGCCCTAGAGATGGATTGATGATAGGATTACAAAAATTAACTAATTTTCCTATAGCTGTTGTAAGAGGAACATTAGAAATTTCTGTTGTTAGTATTGGGTGGTATTTAGGAGGAACAGTAGGAATTGGAACTTTGTTGTTCGCATTTGGCATAGGTCCTTGTGTTGCCTTAGGACTTTATTTAGTTGATAAAACTTTTGATTAAGCTGCAGCTATAGCTTTTTCGCTTTTTTTTCTTTCGTGTGGATCTAGAATTGCTTTTCTCAATCTACAAGAGTCTGGAGTTATCTCTAAAGCTTCATCAGTATTGAGCATACTTAATTGTTCTGCAATTGACATTTTTCTTACAGGTGTAAGCACAACGTTCTCATCAGTACCTTGAGTTCTCATATTGGTCAATTTTTTACCTTTCATTACATTAATGATCATATCACCTGGTTTAGGCGCAAGACCAACAATCATTCCAGGATAAACAGAGTCGTTATGTGTAACAAACATTTCTCCTCTTGCCTGTAAGTTAAAGATTGCAAATGCAACAGCTTTACCTTGTTCCATTGAGATTAACGCTCCATTTCTTCTACCTTCCATTTCTCCTTCAAAAGGACCATAGCTATGGAATATTCTATTGATTACTCCATTTCCTTTTGTAAGCGTAAGAAATCTACTTGTGTATCCCATTAGACCTCTAGTAGGTGCGTGAAAAATTAATCTTTTTTTGTTAATTCCTGTATCTTTTAATTCTATTAGTTTCCCTTTTCTTCTGTTCATTGAATCAATTACTTTTGATGAATGTTCTTCATCAAGGTCCATAGTAATTTCTTCAATCGGCTCAAGTTTATTTCCACTTTCATCAGTTTTGTATAAAACTTTTGGAGGGCTAACTGTCATTTCAAAACCTTCTCTTCTCATTTGAGTTAAAAGAATTTCTAACATTAGCTCACCTCTACCACTAACAACAAAAGAGTCTTTTCCTTCGTTTTCTGAAAATGTAATACCAACATTATTTTGTGCCTCTTGAACTAATCTATCTCGTATTTGGGTGCTAGTTAATTTTTTACCTTCAGTTCCAGCTAAAGGTGAAGTATTTACAGTAATTGTAATTGACATTGTAGGAGGATCTATCGGTGTAGCAGGGATTGGTTTATTTACCTCTAGGTCACATATTGTATCAGCAACGTTTGCTTTTTCTAACCCCGCAACAACTACAATATCTCCAGCCTCGCCAACATCTATTGGAACTTTTTTTGTTCCTTCATATCTAAAAATTTTTGTTAACTTTCCTTCATCAACTTTTTCACCATTTAAATTGATTGCTTTTATAGATTGATTAGCTTTCGCGGTACCTTGTGTAATTCTTCCAACTAAACTTCTTCCTAAAAAACTATCTGCATAAAGTAGTGTTGATAACATTGCAAAAGGTTTAGTTTTATCAAGTTCAGCAGGTTTTACATGATCAAGAATCAAATCTAATAAAGGATTTAAATTTTCTCTTGGACCATCAACTTCATGATCAGCCCAACCCGATCTTCCACTTGCATAGAGAACTGGAAAATCTAATTGTTCTTCATTTGCATCTAGGCTTACAAATAAATCAAATGTTTCATCTAAAACTTCATTAGCTCTTTGATCAGCTTTATCTAATTTGTTAATAACAACAATAGGTTTTAATCCTTGTTTAAGTGCTTTTGATAATACAAATTTTGTTTGAGGCATAACACCCTCTGCAGAATCAATTAACAACAATGCTCCATCTGCCATACTTAAAACTCTTTCAACTTCAGCAGCAAAATCTCTGTGACCAGGAGTATCAATAATATTTATTCTTGAATTATTCCAATTAATAGAAGCTGGTTTTGCTAAAATTGTTATTCCTCGTTCTTTTTCAAGCTCTCCTGAATCCATTAATCTTTCATCAACAACTTCATTATCTCTAAATGAACCACTTTGTTTCATTAAATTATCAATCAAAGTCGTTTTTCCATGATCGACGTGAGCTATGATAGTGATGTTTCTTATATTATTGTTCATAATTTCTGGCTCTTATACATATTTAAAAGAATATTAAAACTCCAAAAAACTCATAACTGGCTTGAAGAATCTTCAAAAATTGGGATTAATTGGTCTTTTTTTGTTTATCTCTTTTAAGTTTTCTTTTTTCTTTAAAACTTAATTTTGGTTTTTTTTTTACACTAGAATCTTTAAATGACTTACCACTATATCGCTTTGACATTTTTTTTTATTTAAAACTATATCAAATTAATTTTTTGAAAGTTTTTTATATTTAAATTTTTTAAAAATATAACTTTCTTTGTTTTCAATTAAAGCTAAATTTTTTTTGGTAAAAAACTTTATAATATTCTGATTTTTTTGTTTAAATGATTTATTTCTATTTATATTAGATGTTTTTGTCTCTTTAAGTCCACATTTTTTTAAAAAATTTTTTAGATCTTTAGTAAGCCTTTCTGTCTTAAAATGATAATTTGTAAAAATTTTGCTATCTAATTCTTTAATTGTCTGATTAAAATTTAAATTTGATTTAAATAGAATATTGTAATGTTTTCTTAATACGTTTTGATAAAAAAAGTAGTGAGTCATATAACCCAACCTTTCTTCTTGCATAAAACTAAAATCTGAACTTATTAGACTTTTAAATTTTTTATTAAGTAAAATTTCTAAAACTTTATTAAAATTTTTTTTGGAATTAACATCCGAAAATAATTTTTTTAATTCCTTAGTATCTTTTGTAATTTGACTTGCAATATAATTAAAAATATTTGAATTAAATTTTAATCTTTTAATTTTTAATCTTTGAGATGTTATATCTTTATAAAGTGGAGACATATTTTTTTTAAGACAAGACCATTTCCAGAAAGATAAATACCAAGAGTATGGCGATCTAATTATACTTATTCTATATTTCTTTTTTAATAAATTTAACTTAGGATTATGTTCTATTGTATCATGATGTGTAGTTAGTGAAATATTTTTGTATTTTTTAAAATAATTTCTAAGAAAACTTGTCCCCGTTTTTGGTATCTCAATTATAAAAAAATTTTTACCTATAATCATTTTTTAAATTACAATTTTATAAAATTAAAATATTATTAATATATATTAAATTATGAAAAAAATATTTAAAAAATTATTTGCAAAAAATAGAATTGATTTAATTCAACAATATTTAAAAGTTAACGATCCAAGTATTTTAGAGATAGGGATCCATAGAGGAGATTTCTCGAAACAATTAATTTCAAAATTTAATCCAAAAAAATTATATTTAGTTGATCCTTGGATAGCTTATGATGATTTTATTTATAAAAATTCCTGGTATGGAAACTCTGATAAATCCAATCAAAAAATTCAAGATAAATATTATTTAGATTTATTAAAATATTTTGAGAAGAAAATTTATGAAAAAAGAGTTGAGGTTCATAGAAAAACTTCAGATGATTTTTTTTTAACAAACAAAAATATATTTGATTTAATATATATTGACGGAAATCACCTTTTCGAATTTGTTAAGAGGGATATTTTTAATGCCTTAAAATTTATTAAAGAAGATGGAATAATTATGCTTGATGATTATGCACTTAAAGGTTGGTGGAATGATGGTATTACAAAAGCTGTAAATTTTCATACAAAAGAAAAAAATATTAAAATTATTAAAAAACATAATATATTTGACTATCATCATCAGTGTTTAATTCAAAAAATATAACGAATAAAAAAAAACCCGAGTAAGACTCGGGTTTTTAAATTTTTTTTGATTAGAAGGGGGATTACATTCCCATGCCACCCATGCCTCCCATGCCACCCATGCCACCAGGCATACCAGCAGGCATTCCACCTGCAGCATCTTTTTCTTCTGGTTTATCGGCAATCATTGCCTCTGTAGTAACTAATAATCCAGCAATTGAAGCAGCATCTTGTAAAGCAGTTCTCACAACTTTAACTGGATCGATAATACCTTTAGCAAACATGTCACAATATTCTTCATTTTGAGCATCATAGCCATTTGTTTTTTTCATTTGCTCTAATAATTTACCAACTACTACTGAACCATCTACACCAGCATTTTTAGTAATTTGTCTAATTGGAGCCTCTAATGCTTTTCTAACTAAATCAACACCTGCTTTTTGATCATCACCTTTTACTTTAACTTTAGCAAGATCTTGAGCAGCATAAAGAAGTGCGCAACCACCACCGGTCACGATACCTTCTTCAACAGCAGCTCTAGTTGCATTTAAAGCATCTTCTACTCTGTCTTTTCTCTCTTTAACTTCAACTTCAGTTGCACCACCAACTTTGATAACTGCAACTCCACCAGCTAACTTAGCAAGTCTCTCTTGAAGTTTTTCTCTGTCATAATCAGAAGTAGTTTCTTCAACTTGTTGTTTGATAGATGCACATCTTGCTTCAATGTCAGATTTTTTTCCACTTCCATTAACAATTGTACTATTATCTTTATCAACTTTTATCTTTTTACAAGATCCAAGATCATCAAGTTTAACATTTTCAAGCTTGATACCTAGGTCTTCAGATATAACTTGACCTCCTGTTAATATAGCAATGTCTTCAAGCATAGCTTTTCTTCTATCACCAAATCCTGGAGCTTTTACAGCTACAACTTTCAAACCACCTCTTAGCTTGTTTACAACTAAAGTGGCTAAAGCCTCACCTTCAACATCCTCAGAAATTATCATTAGTGGTCTACCAGCTTGTACAACAGCCTCTAAAAGAGGAACCATTGGCTGTAAGTTAGTTAATTTTTTTTCGTGTAAAAGAATGAACGGGTTCTCTAACTCCGTAGTCATTTTATCACTGTTTGTGATAAAGTATGGTGATAGATATCCTCTGTCAAATTGCATACCCTCTACTACGTCTAATTCAGTTTCAATACCTTTGTTTTCTTCAACAGTAATTACTCCCTCATTTCCAACTTTTTGCATTGCTTTTGCAATCATGGTTCCAATTTCTTTATCACCATTTGATGAAATAGTTCCAACTTGAGCAATCTCGTCACTATCTTTTACTTTTTTTGCAGAAGCAACTAAACTATCTCTTACTGTTTCTACAGCAGCATCAATTCCTCTTTTTACGTCCATTGGATTCATGCCAGCTGTAACGTATTTTACTCCTTCTTTAACAATTGCTTGCGCAAGTATAGTTGCAGTAGTAGTTCCATCACCAGCTTCATCGTTAGTTTTGCTAGCAACTTCTTTAACCATTTGTGCTCCCATATTTTCAAACTTATCTTCAAGGTCTATTTCTTTAGCTACAGACACACCATCTTTAGTGATTCTAGGTGCGCCATAAGATTTATCCATTACGACATTTCTTCCTTTTGGTCCTAAAGTTACTTTAACAGTGTCAGCCAAAATATTTACACCTCTTATCATTGCCGCTCTTGCTTCAGCATCAAATTTAACAACTTTTGCCATTATATTTCTCCTTTAAATTAAATTACTTAGTTGTAATACCCATAATGTCTGACTCTTTCATTATGCTGTATTCTTTACCATCAATTTTGACTTCAGTTCCTGACCATTTACCAAATAAAACTTTGTCACCAACTTTCACATCCATTGGGATTAATTTTCCATCTTCAGTTTTTGCTCCACCACCAATGGCAACAACTTTACCTTCTTGCGGTTTTTCTTGAGCTGTGTCAGGGATAATTATTCCTCCAGCAGTTTTTTCACTACTGTCTAATACTTCGATTAAAACTCTGTCATGTAACGGTTTAAATTTCATAAATTCTCCTTAATAAATCTTTATAAATATGAGCTTCATATAGATATTTCGGCGTCTATTTCAAGATCAGAAAATCTTTAAGATATTAATATTGCTAGTAAATTAGAGATTTTATGGTTTATACCTTAAAATATGACCAAAAATTTAGATTTAAATGGCTTACAATCGATTGCTGATAATTATGATCTTTTTTATATAGACTTATGGGGTGTTGTTCATAATGGGGTTAATCTTCATGAAAAAGCAATAACTGTTTTAGATGAACTTTTAAAAAAAAAGAAAATGGTAGTACTTTTAACAAATGCTCCAAGACCAAATAAAACTGTTCAAAATTTTTTAGAAAAAATGGGCATGGATAAAGTTCTAAGAGATCACGTATTTACATCAGGAGAGGCAGCATTGAATTATTTGAAAAAATCTTACTTGTCTAAAAAGTTTTATCACATAGGTCCACCCAGAGACTTTGATTTATTTTATTTATTTGAAAAAAATAAGTGTGAAAATATTAGTGATAGTGAATATTTATTGTGTACAGGCTTGTTTGATGATCATGATAAAGATTTAAAATTTTATAAAGATTTATTTGAAAAACATATTACCAAAAAAATGATTTGTACAAATCCTGATTTAATTGTTGATCGTGGTGAAGTTAGAGAGTTGTGCGCAGGTTCTGTCGCAATGGTTTTTGAAAAAATGGGTGGAGAAGTAGTATATTTTGGAAAACCACATCCGGAGGTTTATAATCAGTCAATTGACAATAAAAATAAAAAAATATTAGCTATTGGTGATAATTTAAATACTGATATCAGAGGTGCAAATCTTTTAAATTATGATTCTTTATTAATTAGTAATGGAATACATAGAAATGAAATCAAAAATAAAGGTATCCAAGATGTTTCAAAGGAGTATGAAGCGATAGTTAATTTTATTCAATCAGATTTAAAATGGTAAAACATTATACAAATTTTAGTATTCAAAAAAAACACAAAGGATCAATTATTCTAATAGGTAATTTCGATGGTTTGCATTTGGGGCATCAAAAACTATTTCAATTGGCAAAGTCATATAAGAGAAAATATAATTTAAAGATTGGTGTTGTAAATTTTGATCCAATGCCAAAAATGTTTTTTAATAAAAAATTACAAAATTTTCGTCTTTCTAATATTGATCAAAAAATTAAGCTACTTAGTAAGTTAAAAGTAGATTTTGTTATTACAAAAAAATTTGATAAAAAATTTTCCGAAACTAAAGCCCTAAACTTTATTTCTCAAATTTTAAATAAAAAATTAAGTTCTAAATTTATTTTTGTTAGCAATAATTTTAGATTTGGAAATAAAAGAGAAGGAAATGTTAATTTATTAAAAAAATATGAACAATTCTTTAATTATAAAGTTGTTAAACCTGAACCATTAATTAAAAGTAAAAAAATTGTATCATCATCTTTAATAAGAAATCTTTTAAAAAAGGGCCTATTGGACAAAGCTAATAATCTTTTAAAAAGAAACTGGACTATACAAGGAGTAGTTAAAAAAGGAAGACAAGTAGGGAAAAAAATTGGTTTTCCAACCTGCAACATAGACATTAATGATTATGTTTTGGCAAAACCAGGAGTCTATGCCGTCAAGGTTTTGAGAAAAAATAATGACAAATATCTTAAAGGAATTGCTAATCTTGGATATAGACCAACATTTAACCAAAAAAAAATATTATTAGAAGTTCATTTATTTAATTTTTCTGGAAATCTTTATAATAAACTTTTATCAGTAGAGTTTTTAAAGTTTATAAGGAAAGAGAAAAAATTTAAAAATGTTAATCAATTAAGAGCTCAAATAAAAAAAGATTTAAATATTGCAAAAAAAACTAAATGACTAAAGCACAAATAAATTTACCAAAAACAGCTTTTTCTATGAAAGCCAACTTGCCTATTAGAGAGCCAGAAATTCTTGAATATTGGAAAAAAATAAATCTTTATGCAGAATTAAGAGATGCAAGTAAAGGGAAAGAAAAATTCGTTCTACATGATGGCCCTCCCTACGCGAATGGAAATATCCATATGGGAACAGCTCTTAATAAAATACTCAAAGATATAATTGTAAAATTTCATCAAATGGACGGAAAAGACTCTATTTATGTTCCTGGATGGGATTGTCATGGTCTACCAATTGAATGGAAAATTGAGGAACAATATAAAAAAAATAAAAAAAATAAAAATGAAGTCCCAATAGTTGAGTTTAGAAAAGAATGCAGAACATTTGCTGAGAAGTGGATTGAGGTTCACAAAAGTCAATTTAAAAGATTAGGCGTTGTTGGGGATTGGGAAAATTATTACTCAACTATGAGCTTTGATGCAGAAGCGCAAATAGTTAGAGAGCTTGGTAAATTCTTAAAAGAAGGAAGTCTATATAGAGGTTTTAAACCTGTTTTATGGTCAACAGTTGAGAAGACTGCTCTTGCAGATGCTGAGGTAGAATACCAGGATCATAAATCAGATACAATTTTCACATCATTTAAAGTAAAATCATCTAACTTTAAAGACTTAGTTGGATGTGAAATTATTATTTGGACAACAACTCCATGGACAATACCAGCAAATAAAGCTTTAGCATATAATGAATCTCTTGATTATGTAGTATTAGAAATAAATGATGCAGGTGATTTTAAAAATAGAAAAATTGTAGTTGCAGATGCTTTGTTAGATTCAGTTGTTAAAGAGTGTGAATTAAAAAAATATAGGAAAATTAAAACTTTTAAGGGTAAAGAATTTAAGAGCACCATTTGTAGCCACCCATTTTTAAATCTTGGTTATGATCATGATATCCCAATGCTGGAAGCTAGATTTGTAACAACTGAGCAAGGAACTGGAATTGTTCACTGTGCTCCAAGTCATGGACCTGATGATTTTAATTTATGCTTGAACAACGATATTAAAGCTATTGAAACTGTTGATGGAGATGGAAAATATACAAAAAATGTAAAATTATTCGAAGGTATTCATATTTTTAAAGCAAATCCTATTGTAATTGAAAAGCTCAAAGAACAAAAAAATTTATTATTTAATGGTGAGTTAGTTCACTCATACCCACATTCATGGAGATCCAAAGCTCCACTTGTTCATAGAGCAACACCACAATGGTTTATTTCTATGGAGAGTCACAAATTAAGAGATAAAGCATTAAAAGCTATTGATGAAACTAATTTTTACCCAACTAAAGGTAAAGAAAGATTAAAATCAATGATTGAAACGAGACCTGATTGGTGCGTTTCAAGACAAAGAGTTTGGGGTGTACCACTTCCAATATTTATAAATAAACAGACAAAAGAAATTTTAGTAGATGATGACGTTACAGAAAATATTGCATCAATTTATGAAAAAGAGGGCTCGGATTGTTGGTTTTCTGATGATCCACAAAGATTCTTAGGTAGTAAATATAAAGCTAATGAATTTGAAAAACTTAGTGATATTGTCGAGGTTTGGTTTGATAGTGGATCAACGCATTCATTTGTATTAGAAAAAAGAAATGATCTTAAATGGCCTGCTTCAATGTACTTAGAGGGGTCTGATCAACATAGAGGCTGGTTTCACTCATCTTTATTAGAGTCTTGTGGTACTAGAGGTAGAGCTCCTTTTGAGTCAATTTTATCTCATGGATTTGTTGTAGATGGCAAAGGTTTAAAAATGTCAAAATCATTAGGAAATGTTATTGCACCTGACGATATCTTAAAAAAGTATGGTGCTGATATTTTAAGAATTTGGGTTGCATCATCAAATTATGCAGAGGATTTAAGAATAGATTATTCTATTTTGGATCAACACGCAGAATCTTATCGAAAAATTAGAAATACTTTCAGATATTTACTTGGAAATATAAATGATAATTTTGAGTCACCCAATCTTGATAAAGTAGATTTAGAAGAACTGCCTGAGTTAGAGCAATTAATGCTTCATAAAATTTATATTTTAAACGATAATTTTAAAAGATATTTTAAAAATTATGATTTTCATAATTTGTATAAAGAATTATTGAATTTTTGTACTGTTGATTTGTCAGCTTTTTACTTTGATATTAGAAAAGATAATCTTTATTGCGATCCTATAGATTCAAAAAAAAGAAAATCAACAATTTTACTTCTCAATATAATTTTAAATTCACTTTTAAAATGGTTTGCTCCTATATTGTCTTTCACTACTGAAGAGATTTTTAAATTATTATTTAAAGATAAAAAAAGTATTCATCTTGAAAAATTTCTAGAGTTTCCTGACAAATTTAAAAATCAAAAATTAAGCGAAAAGTGGTTTGAATTAGTAAAAATAAGAAATGTTTGTAATATAAGTATTGAAGAGAAAAGAGCCAGTAAAGATATCGGATCAAGCTTAGAGGCGGATTTAGAAATACAAATGAGTGAAAAATTAAAAAATCTTACAGAAAAAACAGATTTTTCTGAACTTTGTATTACTTCAAAAGCTGAGGTTATTTACAAAGATGACATCGAAACAACAGCAATCACCACTAAAGCAAAAGGATCAAAGTGTTCTATTTGTTGGAAAATTAAAGAAACAGCTTGTGATAGAGCTAATTGTGCTGCGAATAAAGCATGATAATAAATAACTCAGGAAAAAATTTTTTAATTAGTCTAATAATTGTTTTATTAATTTTTATATTAGATAGATTTTCTAAATTATACGTAATTAATTTACACGACAAACTATCAAGTTCTCTAATATATTCTTCAAAATTTCTAAATATAAGTTTGATATGGAACGAAGGAATTGCATTTGGTTTATTTTCTTTTTCTAAGACAATTATGTACGATTTATTAACTTTATTTATATCACTAGTGATTTTGGTTATTTTCATTATGTTGATTAAAAGTAAAGATTTAGGAAAATACCCTTTATTAATGATATTTGGAGGAGCTATAGGAAATTTATATGATAGAGTTTTTTATAAAGCTGTTCCAGATTTTATTGACTTACATGTTAACAATTTTCATTGGTTTATTTTCAATGTAGCAGATATTTTTATAACTGTAGGTGTAATTTTCATGATTTTAATTGAAATAATTGCTAATAAGAAAAAGCATGAATAAACTAATTTTTTTTAAATTTATAATAATTGTTCTATTTTTAAGTTCTTGTGGATCAGTAAAGAATAGTTTTAAGAACCCAAAAAAAGATGGTAGTGACGAGTTTTTAATTGAAAAAAAAATGCCTTTAAAAATGCCACCAGCATTTAATGAACTGCCGTTACCAGGTCAAAAAAATCAGGTTGATAGCAATGAAATAAAATCTTTAATATCAAAAAGTGAAAATAGCGCTATTGAGAATTCAAAGTCAGACGAAGTTATTCAAAATACAACAGGAAGTTTACTAGAAAAGATAAAGAAAAACTAATGTTATCTAAAGGCATCAGGTTAGAGGCTTTTAAAAATAAAATTTCTTCAAAAAAAATTGAGACTATTTATAAAAAATTAATAAACAATAAGTCAGAAGTTTTAAACTCACTTTCAAAAAATTATCACTATAGTTTTAAAAAAAAAAATTTATCAAAATATAAAAGAAACAAAAATTTTCGAATAATTGGTATGGGTGGTTCGACCCTGGGCTCACAAGCTATTTATGATTTTTTGAATCATAAAATTAAAAACAATTTTTTATTTATTGATAATCTAAAATTTTCTCAAAAAGTTGAAAAAAAAAAATATACAAATCTTGTTATTTCAAAATCAGGAAATACAATTGAAACAATAGTAAATGCGAATATATTAATAAAAAATAAAGATAGAAATATTTTTATAACTGAAGACAAACATAGTTATTTAAAATTATTAGCAAACAAACTTAAAGCTGAAATAATTAATCATAATAATTTTATAGGTGGTCGCTATTCAGTATTATCAGAAGTTGGTATGCTGCCAGCTGAGTTGATGGGATTAGACTCAAATAAATTTAAACAAATAAACTCATTAATTAAAAATAAAAGATTTGAAAATGCTTTATTGTCAAATGTCGCTGCAACTTTATATTATTTAAAAAAAAAAAAATTCAATTCAATTATCATAAATTATGATGAAAAATCTGAAAACTTATTTAAATGGTACCAACAATTAGTTGCAGAAAGTTTAGGAAAAAAAAATAATGGTATTTTACCAATTGTATCTAATATGCCTCGAGACAATCACAGTGTAATGCAACTTTATTTAGATGGTTTTAAAAATAATTTTTTTACCTTTTTTTATGTTAAAGAAAAAAACTCTGATAGATTAATTAATAATAATATTTTAGCGCTTAAAAATTATTTAAAAAATAAAGATACAAATAAAATTTTATATGCTCAAAAAAAAGCTACAGAAAATGTTTTTAAGAAAAAAAATATTCCTTTTAGAAGTTTTGAAATAAATAAAAGAGATGAGAAATCTCTTGGAGAATTATTTTGTTTTTTTATATTAGAGACAATTTTAATTGGTAAGGCGCTTAAAATAAATCCGTATGATCAACCATCTGTTGAATTAATAAAGAAAGAAACAAAAAAAATATTAATAAGTTAAATCATGAAAAGTATTTTTGATATACCATATTTTCTTTCCTCAATTATTTTATAATTGTTTGGTAAAACTATTTCCTCATTTTTATGCCTATGAAGAATAACTATTCCATCTTGATCAATTATATTTGAGCCCTTTAATCTTGATAAAAGTGACTCTAAATTCTTATCTTTATAAGGAGGGTCTAAAAAAATGATATTAAATTTAAAACCCAAATTCAAAAAAGCACCTTTTGCATATATATCATTTTCAATAATTTTAAAATTTTCTAAATTTTTTAAAAATTTTAAGTTCTTTTTTAGAATTGGTAAAACATCATTATAATTTTCATAAAATACAACATATTTTACACCTCTTGATAAGCATTCAATTCCAAAAGAACCAACCCCAGAAAATAAATCAAGAACTATTGAGTTTTTAAAATCTAAATTAATTTTTTTTGAGTGATTAATTAAGTTAAATATAGACTCTTTTGTTAAATCTTTTAAAGGTCGTGTTAAATTGTCTTTTGGTTGAAGAATTTTTTTTCCCTTAAAGTTTCCAGAAATTATTCTCATTATTTTAAGACTTTATACCCAATATCTTTACGATAAAAACCACCAGTCCAATTTAGTTTATCTAAGTTTTTATTAATATTATCTTTAGCTATATTGAAATCATCAGAAACTGAAACAAAATTTAAAACTCTTCCCCCGATTGCATAAATCTTATTATTTTCTATTTTTGTTCCTGCGTGAAATAAAAAGTCATTTTTAGTATTTTGAATTTGTTTTACATTTTTAATTTCCACTTTTTTTTCGAATTCATCCGGGTATCCTTTAGAGCAAAGCACTACACACAAACTCTTTTTATTAAGCCATTCTATTTTTATATCTTTAAGTTTACCTTCACAACAAGCATCTATAATATCAATTAGATCTGTTTTGAGTTTTGGTAAAATAGTTTGACATTCAGGATCACCCATTCTTACATTGTATTCTATAAGATAAGGTTCGTTTCCAACAATCATTAATCCTGCATATAAAAAACCTTTAAATTTTTCATGAAATTCATTTAATCCGCTTAGAGTGGGTTTAATTATTTTATTAATAATTTTTTCTTCTAATTCATTCGTTATCAATCTTGATGGTGAGTAACACCCCATTCCCCCAGTATTTTTTCCCTTGTCTCCCTCTAAAACTCTTTTATGATCTTGCGCAGTATCAAAAGTTTTAAAAGTATTTCCATCACTTATTATAAAGAAACTCATTTCTTCTCCATCAAGAAACTCTTCAACCAGTATATTTTTTGCTTCTCCAAATTTACCATTAAAAATTTCATCTACTGCAAAACTAGCTTCTTTAAAATTATGACAAATATAGACACCCTTGCCTGAAGCAAGATTGTCTGCTTTTATTACTGTTGGATAGTTTGTTTTTTTTAAAAATTCTTTCGTCTCAATTTCATTTTGAAATATTCCAAATTTAGCTGTTGGTATTTTAAATTTTTCACAAATTTTTTTTGTAAAAATTTTTGACCCTTCAAGTTGTGAACATAATTTATTTGGACCAAATACTTTTATTTTATTTTTCTCCAAAAAATCTACTAAGCCGTCCACCAAAGGTTTTTCTGGACCAATTATAACAAGATCAATTTTTTCTTTATTTAAAAATTTTTTTAATATTTCAAAATTGTTTAAATCTAAATCTATATTTACTGCAATTTTAGCCGTTCCAGCATTACCTGGAAAGCAAAAAATCTTAGATATTTTTTTTGAATTATTTAAACTGAAGCAAATTGCATGTTCTCTACCACCACTTCCAATTATTCCAACTTTCATATAAAAGTATATAAACTAAAAATGATAAAAAAATTAGCGAAAATAAAATATTTACCAAATAATTTTCAAATTCTAGAAGATGGTGATTATGTAGAATGTGCAGTTTCTGGAAAAAAAATTGAGCTTGAGAAATTGACATACTGGAGTGTTGAGCTACAAGAACCTTATTACTCATATAAGGAAGCTTTTCAAAAAAGAGAACTATTAAATAAAAACTAGTTTATTTCCAACGATTATGAGACCAAATCCACTGATAAGGGTTTAATTTTACCATTTCTTGTAAAACTAAATTTAGTTCATCAGTAATATATTGAATTGAGGAATTTTCTTCAAAATATAAGGGTTTAAAAATTTTTATTTTAAATTTTAAACCATTTAATCTCTCTATATGAACTGGAATTATAGGCATGTTAAATTTTTTTACTAATTGTGCAGGTATGGTAGTTGTGTAAGCTTTTTTCTTAAAAAAATTTGACAAGGTTCCTTCTGAAACTCGCTGATCTATCATTAGAGCTGTTGAATAATTTTTTTTTGTAAAATTTATTAAGTTTTTTACTCCTCCAATACCTTTTCTAATTTGATTTTTACAAATATATTTCTTTCTTATCCTCTCCATAATTTTATTTATAAAAATATTATTTAATGGTCTGTAAATTGCACAAAGATCCAGACCACTTTTTTCTATGTGCATGGCCATCAATTCAAAATTTGCAAAATGTCCAGAAATAAAGATTGCTGATTGATTAGTTTTTTTTAAATTTTCTAAAATATCTTGACCTTCTACTTGTATATTTGAGCCTAGTTTATTAAATCTAAAGTCTTTAATGAACATATATTCTGCAAAAACCCTTCCATAATTATTCCACATCAATTTTGATATTTTGGTAATTTCTTCACTACCAATATTAGTCATAGCTATTTTAAGATTTTTTTTGATTATATTTTTTGATCTAAAAATTGGACCTATAACTTCAAATAATTTCCCCCCTAAATTAGATGATAATGCAGGACCTAATATTTTAAATATAGAGAAAAAAATAACAACAAAACAGTATTGTAGAAAATATTTTATATATTTCATATTTTAGTTAAGGTGTTTATAAATTTTTCTTCATTAATTATTTTTAATGTAGATTTAATATATTTGATTTGATCTAAATTTATTATATTTTTATTTAGTCTAAAAAAATCTTTTTCTGTAGTTATTATTTTACAATTTAAATTTTCAGCCTCTTCACATATTTGATTTATTTCATCTTCAGAATAATTATAGTGATCTGGGTATTCAAATTCCTTTACAATGTTAAGTTCATATTTTTTAATCATTGAAACAAATGTATGATGATTACCAATTCCAGAAAATACAATATAGCTATCACGTTTATCAAATTCATCAATATTTAAAGGAATATATTCTCCAATATGAACTGTAGAATTTAAATTAATTTCACTAACTTTTTTTATAATCATTTCTAAATTTTCTGAATTTCCATTTAAAAATATATGATTATATTTTTTTAGGTTATTAATATTTTCTCTCAGTGGACCTGAAGGTATTGTTAATCCATTGCCAATCCAGTTAATATTATTAAAACAAACAAAATTTATATCGCAATTTATAGAAGGGTCCTGTAATCCGTCATCTAAAATTGCTACATCATAACCTTTTAACTCTGCTTTTTGCAATGCATCAATTCTATTATTTGAAATAAATATTTCACTTTTACTTTGTAATAATTTTTGTTCATCAACTTGATCTTTATAATATTTTTTAACAAAACAAGATTTGACATTTTTTTTTGAAAAAAATTCATTAATTTTAATACAAAGTGAAGTTTTTCCAGTTCCACCTAAATAAATATTGCCAACACAAATAGTTTTAATTTTAAAATTTTTTTGTTCTTTTTTTTGTTGAAATTTAAATATTTGTAGGAGAATTGAAATTGGCAAAAGTAAATATGCAATTAAATTAGGTTTTGAGTAATCCCAAAATTTAGGTTTTTTTAATTTCATTTTTAATTTGAAAATCTATTTCATTTATTGTTCTTTTTAATATTATTTTTCCTATTTTATCTATTTTAGTTGCCTTATTTATTGGTTTTTTAAATCTTATTGAATTTGCTAATGAATTATACGTCTTTATTTGTTTCGATATTTTGAGAGATTTTAATAATTTATAAACATCTTTAAAATTATCAACATTTGGTCCATGGAAAATTTTAGCACCATACCTTGCTGGTTCAAGTGGATTTTGTCCACCTCTTTTTATTATTGATCCACCTAAAAAAACTGAGGAAGATAATTTAAAAAATTTTTGAGTTTCTCCGTATGTGTCTACTAAATAAATATCTGTTTTACTTAGATCTTTTATTTTAGATGTATGTTTCGATATATTTAAATTAAATTTTTGTAAATCTAAAATTATTTGTGGAACTCTATGAATATGTCTTGGAATTATTATTGTTAAAAGATTTTTAATTTTTTTTCTAAGTTGCATATGAACTTTTGCACAAAACATTTCTTCATTATAATGTGTACTTGAACCTATCCAAATTTTTTTATTTTTTAATTGACTTTTTAATTTAAAATTAATTTTATCATTTTTATTTGTATAATTTTCTGAAAATTTCAGATTTCCTATAAATTTAATTTTTTTAACACCAAAATTTTTTAGAAAATTAATAGTTTCAAAATTTTGTGGATAAGCTTTTGTTATTAATTGAAAAATTGATCTACTGAAATTTTTAAATTTACTCCAGTTAACATATGTATTTTTTGTCAATCTTGCATTCAGAAGCAAAAGAGGAATTTTTCTTTTATGAATTTGTTTAAACATTGATGGCCAAATTTCTGATTCAATGAAAATAGCAATATTTGGTTTCCAGAAATTAAGAAATCTTGAGGTTAAAAAAAATAAATCTAACACATAAAACTGATGTATTGTCTTTTTAAAGTTAAAATTACTAATTATTTTTGAGGAACTCAAAGTTGTAGATGTAATAAGTATTTGATTAACAGATTTATCCTTTTCATATTTTTCAATTAGAGGTATTACACTTAATATCTCACCAACACTTGAGCCATGAAACCATATCAAATTTCCTGATTTTCTTTTTTTTGAAAAAATTGTAAATTTTTCTAAGAATCTAGTTTTATGTTCTTTTTTTTTTAATATTCTAAAAATAATAATTAATGGCGATATTAAAAATATAAAAAAAAATAATATTTGATAAGTAAAAAACATATTTATTTTTGAATTTGTTTTTCATAAAAATTTCTGTACGCATTCGATTTATTTAATAGTTCTTCATGTTTACCAGAATCTAAGATTTCACCTTTTTCCATTACATAAATATTGTCAGAATTTAAAATTGTAGAAAGTCTATGCGCTATTACTATTGTTGTTTTATTGTAAATTAATTCTTCAATAGCATGCTGGATTTTCTCTTCTGTATTAGAATCCAATGAAGAGGTAGCTTCATCTAAAAGAATTATCCTACTTTGTTTTAAAAATGCTCTAGCAATTGAAAGCCTTTGTTTTTCTCCACCAGATAATTTAACTCCATTCTCTCCGATTTTAGTTTCATAACCATTCTCGAGATTATGAATAAATTCCTCACTCATTGATAATTTTGCTGCCTTAAATATTTCTTCTTCAGATGCATCTGGTTGAGCATATTTGATGTTATTGTAAACAGTATCATCAAAAAGAGTTGTATTTTGATCAACTATAGAGATTTGTTTTCTAATAGATGAAAGATTAAATTTTGACAAATCTTGATTGTCAATTTTTATTGATCCATTAGTAGGATTATAGATTCTTGGTATCATATTTAATAAGGTAGATTTTCCTGAACCACTATGACCTACTAAAGCAGTCATTTTTCCACCGTTTATTTTGATAGATACATTTTTTAACACTTGATTGTCTGGATTGGAATAATAATGAAAATTTATATTTTCAAATGTAATAGTTCCATCTGTAAGTTTAATTTCATCACTGCTGTCATTTTTTTCAATTTCATTTTTTATGTCTATTATTGGTAAAATTCTTTTTGCAGCAGACAAACCTTGGCTAATAGCAATGTTTACTTTCGTGAGTGATTTTACAGGCTGATATGCAAGCATCATTGCTGCCAGAAAAGAAAAAAAGTTATTAATATTTAATTCTCCACTTATTATTAAATGCCCAGAATAAAAAATTAATAAAGCTATCATAAATCCAGTCAAAACTTCCATAATGGGTGTAGACCTTAAATATACAGATCTAATTTTAATAGATTTATCTTTTAGAGCATTTACATAATCTTCAGACCTAATGTTTTCATAATTTTCTCTTTGGAAAATTTTGATAATTTTATGGTTTTTAAATAAATCTACAAAGTATCTATTTAGATGTCCTGATTTTTCCTGAGCTTCCGTTGCAACTTTTCCCATTCTTTTTCCAAGTTTCCTTGCAATTATAGTAGCTAATGGGATCATTATTATTGCAATTAAAGATAATTTCCAATTTTGAAAAAACATCACAGTTAAAAGACCAATCAAAGTTAGACCATCTTTAAAAATACTTAAAAAAGCTTCTGCAAGCATTCTTGTAATTTGATCAACATCAAAACTTAAGTTTGAAATGTATTTTCCAGTGTGCTTACTTTCAATAATTTGAGTATCAGCATTAATAAATGATTTAAGCATGTTGATTTGAAGCATTTTTTTAACTTCTTCTGAAATTTGAATCATTAAAATTTTTGCTAAATAAAGCGATATACCTTTTGTAGAAAAGGCAACAATTATTGCCAAGGGAATTATATATATTAAAGCTTTATCTTTATTTAAAAAAATATTTTCTATTGCTGGATCTAACAACCAAGCGGTAGCTGAAGTACTACCAGCAACTAAAATAGAAAAAAAGGCAGCCAATAATATCTTAAAAAGATATTTTTTTATGTATTCATCATACATCCTTCTTATTATTTGGTTTGTGCTCATTTTACATTAACTTTCCAATTAAAATATTTATCAGAACTAAAAATCCTAAAAAATTATTACTTTTGAACTTTACCAAACAATCATTAGCTAGTGAGGTGTCTAGTTTTTTAATTTGAAAAACAAATAAGTGATAAGTTGGTAATAGCATAAATAAAAAATAAATATTTTTAAAATTCATTAATACTCCAATTAAAATTAGTGAAGCTATAAAAAGAGAATATGAAATAAACAAAAACCTTTTTGGATCACTTTTAAATTTAATTGAAGTTGATTTTACTCCTATAATTTCATCATCTTTAATATCTTGGAATCCATAAATAGTGTCGTATCCAAGTGTCCAAAATATGGCTCCAAGATATAATATAATTGGAATAATTGAAATTTCATTTGCAATAGAAATCCAAGCTAAAACTAAACCATAATTAAAAGTTATTCCTAAAAATAACTGAGGCCAATAAGTAATTCTTTTCATCAAAGGATAAGAAAAGGCTAATGGCATAGAAATTAGAGCCATCCATACGGTATAGTAATTGAAATTAATCAAAACTAAAAATGCTAAAAAGCATAAGACGAAAGTATAGAATAAACCAAGTTTCACAGATACTTTTCCTGCTGCGATGGGTCTATTTTTTGTTCTCTCCACTTTTTTATCAAAGTTTCTATCCACAATATCATTTACAATACATCCTGCAGATCTCATTAAAATTGAACCAGCTAAAAAAAGTGATGCAAAAAAAAAGTAATTAAATAAATTTGAATTAAAGTTATATGCGATTGTTAATCCCCAAATACATGGCCAAAATAAAAGCATGAACCCAATAGGTTTTTTAAGTCTTGTAAGTTCAATAAATAAGTTTAATTGGTTCATAATTTACTTGTAAATAACAAAGGCTAGTTTCATAATCAAATTGATTCGAATGAATATAGATTACACAGTCACAGCATTAATGTTTCCTGCAATTCCTTTGTTAATGGGCGTTTACAGTAACAGATTTCATTCTTTAAGTATTTTAATTAGGCAGCTCCATGACGAACATGTTTATGAGAAACATATTCCTCCAGAATGGAAAAAACAGTTTATTAATTTAAGTGGGAGAATTACACTTTTAAGATGGACAATATTATTTGCCGCTTTTGGTTTTCTATTCAATATGCTTACAGTATTTGCGCTTTATTTGGATGAGGTTTTTTTAGCTAGAGTAATTTTTGGATCATGTTGTTTATCTATGATTATTTCTATAATATTTTTTATTCGGGAAATCCAAATTTCAACAAATGCACTCAAGTTACATATGTCCGATATGGATGTTGATGTTAATTAGGAACTATTACAGCAGGACCTAGAATTTTTCTTCCTTCAAGATCCTGATGAGCTTGTACAACTTCGTCTAGCTTATACTTTTTAAAAATTTTAATTTTTACTTTACCAGAACTAATTTTTTCAAACATTGTTGTTGATGCTTCATCCAACTCTTCTCTTGTTGAAAGGTATTGTTGCATAGAAGGTCTAACAAGATATAGCCCTTTTGGCTGAATTACTTTTGGTACATTAATATCCGATAACGGACCTGACGCATTTCCAAATGAAACCATCATTCCTCGTACTGCTAAACATTCAATTGATCCATCTAGTGTATCTTTACCGACCCCATCGTATACAACAGGGACACCCTTACCATTTGTAATTTCCAAAACTTTTTTAGCAAAGTCTTCTTTATTATAATTGATAACATGATCGTAACCATTTTCTTTTGCTATGTTTACTTTTTCATCTGATCCAACTGTACCTATAACAGTACAGCCTAAACTTTTAGCCCATTGACCAAAAATTTGACCAACACCACCAGCTGCTGCGTGAAATAAAATTGTTTCTCCTGATTTAACTGAATAAGTTTTATATAGAAGATAAAAAGTTGTTAATCCTTTTGTCATTAAGGTCGCCGCAACCTCGAGATCAATACCGTCTGGTACTTTTACTAAATTCTTAGTTGGATAGTTTCTATGAGAACTATATGAGCCCAAAGGTATACCTGCATAAGAAACTTTGTCACCTGTTTTGAAGTCTTTTACATTTTCTCCAACATCAGTAATAACTCCAGCACCCTCTAAACCTAAACCAATTGGTAATTTTAATGGGTATAGACCTGATCGATGGTAAGTATCGATGTAGTTAAGACCAATTGCCTTTTGTTCAATGGTTACTTGGTCTGGACCAGGCTTATCTAAAGATATATCTTTAACTTCTAAAACCTCGGGTCCACCAGTTTTATTAATTTCTACAGCTTTCATAATTTATTTTACAAATGTACCATTATGATAATCTTGAACTGCTTGCAAGATTTCTGCTTTAGTGTTCATCACAAATGGTCCACCTCTAGCTATTTCCTCATTAATTGGTTTGCCTGAAATTACCAAGAATTTAGCATTTGATTTAGCTTTAACTATTAGATCTTCACCCTTAGTTAAAAGTATTAAAGTACTGTCTTTAACATTTTCATGTTTATTTTTACCAATTTCAATTTCACCATTAATCAAATATATAAACGTATTGTGAGTTGATGGTAATTTAAAATTGAATTCTTTATCTTTATTTAATTCTACATCAAAATAAACTGGTTCAACGTTATGACCTTTTACTGGTCCTTCAGCTTTTTCAAATTTCCCAGCTATTACTTTTACTTGTTTATCATCGTCATCATGAACACTCATTTTATCTGCGTCAATATAAATGTATTCAGGTTTACTCATTTTTAATTTAGCAGGCATGTTAATCCATAATTGAAAACCATGTAGTCTACCTTCTTTCATAGCAGGCATTTCAGAATGAATAATTCCACTTCCTGTTTTCATCCACTGAACATCTCCCGCTGTCATTTTGCCTTCACCACCAGTGCTATCTTTATGCTCAAAATCCCCAGCTAACATATAAGTCACCGTCTCAATGCCTCGATGAGGGTGGGGTGGGAAACCTGCAATATAATCCTCACTATTTTCTGATCCAAATTCATCTAGCATTAAAAAAGGATCAAAGTAGTTTGGCTCAACACCAATACTTCTTTTTAATTTAACTCCAGCACCGTCAGAAGCTGGAATAGGGTCTATAATTTTATTTACTTCAATATTTTTCATATTTCGTACATAAGAATTTTTTATATTATATCAAGTAACTTACTGAGGTCCTCGATTTGATGTTTCGGTTCATAATCT